>NZ_MDCR01000342.1 GCF_001723055.1 Streptomyces niveus | reverse complement strand
GCGCTCACGGCCCCGGGGCCGGTTCGTCCTGAATCGATGGGAAACGGCGTGAGGGGCGCGGCGAGGGGCGCGCGGGGGAGGGCACGATGGCACCGTGAGACTCGAAGCGATCACCTGGGAGCGGCTGACCGACGCCCTGGCGGCGCGTGTCCTGGACGCCGGGGCCGGCGACGGCAGTCCCTGGCTGCGGGTCGCCGTGGACGGCGCCCCGGCGGCGCGCCCCGGCGTACCGGCCGAGGCGCTCGCCGGCGCGCTGCGGCTGCGGGGCCGCTCGGTGCTGGTCGTCGGGACCGGCGGCTTCCTGCGGCCCGCGTCGCTCCGGTACGAGTACGGGCGGCACGACCCCGACGCGTACTACGACGGCTGGTTCGACACCGGGGCGCTGTGGCGCGAGGTGTTCGGGCCGGTGGAACCGGGCGGCACCGGCCGGGTCCTGCCCGACCTCTGGGATCCGGCGACCGACCGCGCGACGCGCAGCCCGCGCGTCGAACTCCCGCCGGGCGGCGTGCTGTTGGTGCACGGGCCGCTGCTGCTCGGCCACTGGTTCCCGTTCGACCTGACGGTGCATCTGCGGCTGTCGCCGGCCGCGCTCCGCCGTCGCACCGCCGAGGACGAGCAGTGGACGCTGCCCGCCTTCGAGCGGTACGAGAGCGAGGTCGGCCCGGCCGACGCCGCCGATGTCCTCGTACGCGCGGACGATCCGCGGCACCCCGCCTGGGCGCCCCGGCAGAGCTGAACAGCGAGTGCGGGCGGTTACGGCAGCGGCGGCCTGCCGCCGGGCCGTGCGACCGACAGGGCGCCGGCGCGACAGCCCGCAGCCGCCGCCGTCACCGGGTCGGAACCCGCCAGCAGGGCCGCGAGAAAGGCCCCGTTGAACGCGTCGCCCGCCCCGGTGGAGTCGACCGCCCGCGCGCGGGCGGCCGGGACGCGCGCCGTCACGGCGCCGTCCGCCGCCACCAGCGCGCCGTCCGGTCCCAGCGTCACCACGACGAGCGGGAACCGGCGGCTCAGCTCGGCCGCCGCCTTCCCGGCGTCCGGGACGCCGGTGAGCAGCCGGGCCTCGTCCGTGTTCGGCAGCAGTACATGGACACCGTCGGCCGCGGCCAGGAACACCTCGGCGCCGAGGCTCGCGATGAAGCCCGCCGACGCGGGGTCCACGCTCACCGGGATGCCACGCGCCCGCGCCGACTCCACGGCGGCGCGCGCCACTTGACGGCTCGTGGCGGCGAAGAAGAGATAGCCGGAGATGTGCAGCCGGCCGACGCCGTCCAGCAGCGAGTCCGACCAGTCGGCGGCGCACAGCCGCAGGACGGCCCCGCTGTCGGTGAGGAAGGTGCGTTCGGCGAAGGCGTCGACCAGCGAGACGACGGTGGCGGTCGCCGCTTCGTCGTCCACCACCAGCAGCGGCCAGACACCCGCAGCCCGCAGCCGCTCCTCGTGCCACCCGGCGGCGTCCGCGCCGACCCGGCCGAGCAGCCGGACGTCCGCGCAGCCCGTGGCCACCGCCCAGCACGCCGCGTTCGCGCCGGCGCCGCCCGGCAGGGTGCGGATCTCGGCGGCGGTGTCGGTGCCGTGCGTGAGCGGCGTACGGTGCCGGGCCACCACGTCGGTGACGACGTCCCCGACGATCAGCAGCGCGCCCGCGTCGCCGCCGGCGGGGCGCCCACCGCTCACCGCGCCGCCGCGATCAGCGCGGCCAGTCGTACGTTGCCGCGTACGGCGGCCAGATTCGCCTCCAGGGAGGCGCCGCCGGTCCGCCGCATCAACTCGCCCAGCAGGAACGGCGTCACCGCCTGCCCGCCGATACCCCGCTCCCGGCACTCCGACAGCGCCTCGGCGAGCACCCGGTCGTGCAGCTCCGGATCGAGCTGCCGCTCCTCCGGCACGGGATTGGCGACGATCAGCGCGGCCGGCGGTCCGCCGAGCGTGTCCTGGGCGGCCATCACCTCGGCGACCTCCCGCGGGGTGCGCACCGTCCAGTCGACGGGCTCCCCGGACGACGTCAGATAGAAGCCGGGGAAGTGCTCCGTGCCGTACCCGAGGATCCCGACGCCCAGGGTCTCCAGGCGCTGCAACGTCGCCGGTACGTCGAGGATCGACTTCACGCCCGCGCACACCACCGTGATCCGGGTTCCGGCGAGCAGCCGCAGATCAGCCGACTCGTCCTGGGCCCGGACCCAGTCGCGGTGGACACCACCCAGGCCGCCGGTCGCGAAGACCCGGATCCCGGCGCGGGCGGCGAGGAACGCCGTCGCGGACACCGTCGTCGCGCCGCTGGCTCCGGTGGCCAGGGCGGGCGCCAGATCGCGGTGGCCCAGCTTCCGGACGGACGGATCTCCCGCGACCCGCTCCAACTGGTCCTTGTCCAGGCCCACATGGGCCCGGCCGTCGAGCACGGCGACGGTGGCGGGGACGGCGCCGCCGGACCGTACGAGCGCTTCCAGTTCCTCGGCGACGGCCAGATTGCGCGGTCGCGGCAGACCGTGCGCGATGATCGTCGACTCCAGCGCGACGACGGGCCGGTGCGCGTCGAGCGCGTCGCGCACCTCGGGGGACAGCAGCAGTGTCGTGTCAGGCATGTCCCATCCCTGGCACGGGACAGGGGCCCGCAAACGTCGGCCGCCGGCCGGAGGCGGCGCCTGGCGTCAGAACAGCGGCGTGGGCAGTACGCCCTCCAGCGCCAGCAACTGGCGCTTGGTCTCCAGGCCGCCCCCGAAGCCGCCCAGTCCGCCGCCGCTCTCCACCACCCGGTGGCACGGCACCACGATCGGCAGCGGGTTGGACCCCATCGCGGCGCCGACGGCCTGGGCGGCGCCCGGACTGCCCACCCGGTCGGCCAGCTCGCCGTAGCCGACGACCGTGCCGTACGGAACGCCGGTCGCCAGCTCGCGGAGCACCTGGCGGTTGAAGCCGCCCGACAGCGACCAGTCCAGCGGCAGCTCGAACTCCCGCAGAGTGCCGTCGAAGAAGGCCGCCAGCTGACGTATCGGCTCGGCGAGCCGGCCCGTCGGATCCTCGACGGGCTCGGCGCCGAACCGCCCCCTCAGCTGACGGAGTGTGGCCTCCCGGCGCCCGCTCGTGGCGTGGAAGACAACTGTCACAAGTCCTTCACGGGTGGCGGCCAGCAGCAGCGGACCGATGTCGCTTCCGACGACGGCCCACCGCACCGACTGCGTGTCGCTGTTCATGCCCACCACGCTACGACCCGGGTCTGACAACGGGCCCCGGCCCGCGGTGGGGGGCCCGTCAGCCGACCGCGTCCCGCACCACGTCCGGGTTGTTGGTGATGATGCCGTCCACGCCGAACGCGTCCACGCGCAGCGCGCCCGCGGCGTCGTTGACCGTCCAGGTGCTGACCGTCAGCCGCTTGCCGTGCGCGCCCTTCAGCCGGTGCACGGCGGCCACGTACTCGGCGGTCAGCGAGGAGTGGTTCGGGTTGATCTGGTCGGTGAACTTCGCGTACGAGGGCAGGTCGGCCACCGCCGGTGTACCGAGGAACCCGGTGATCACGTCGGGCCGCCGCTCGTGCACGGCCTTCACGCTGTCCGCGCCGAAACTCTGGATGACGAGCTTGTTCCGCACGTGCGAGCGGTCCAGCCAGCCCTCCGCGCGGAGCACACGCAGGATGTCCTTCTCGATGCCCGGGTACAGCTCGGGTGCCTTGATCTCCAGAAGAAGCTTCTGGCGGTTGTCCTCGACGGTGTCCAGATACTGCTTCAGGGTCGGCACGCGCGCGCCCGCGAACCCGGCGCCGAACCAGCTGCCCGCGTCCAGCCGCGCGATCTCCGCCGCGGTGAAGTCCTTCACATTCCACGGAGCGCGGTCGGGGAAGACCTGCTCGACGTCGGTGGTCCGCTTGAGGTCCGTGTCGTGCAGGACGACCAGCTCGCCGTCCTTCGTACGCTGGACGTCGTTCTCGACCCAGTCGATGCCCAGCTCCTCGGCCTTGTCGACGGCGGCGAGGGTGTTCTCCGGCGCGTACGCGGAGGCGCCCCGATGCGCGATGACCAGCGGATCGGCGCCGTGACGCGCGGACGCGGGGGACGTCTCGGGGGCCGTGGTCCGGGGCGCGGCGGCCGACGTGGTCCCCGGCAGAACCAGCGCGGCGGCTCCCAGCAGCGCGACGGTCGCGGTCACAGAGGTGCGTGCGTACACGTGGACTCCTTGCGTCGATCGATCACAGACGGGCCGAGAGTGACAGTCGGCGGCCAACACGCGACAGGCGAAGGTTGGCCACAACGTGAACGGAATGCGCCCGAGACGGCCCCGGAGACCATCTCCATGTCGACAAAAGGGGGACCTGATGTTTGCACGCCGAGCCGCTGGTCATACCCTCGCCCCCGGACCGGCGCTTCGGCAGACGGCTCATCAGGAGCGAAGGGCGTACCGCATGCAGGGCACCACCGACGGATTCAGTTACGGCCTGATCACCCCCGTGGCGGCCTTCCTCATGGCCTGCCTCGGCGGCGCGCTGGGCCTGCGCTGCGCCATCAGATCCCTGCACACGGCCGAACGCGGACGCAAGGCCGGCTGGCTCGCGCTCGCCGCCATCGCGATCGGCTCGGGCGTCTGGACGATGCACTTCATCGCGATGATGGGCTTCGCCGTCGCCGAGACGCCCCTCACCTACGACCCGGCCACCACCTTCGCCAGCCTCGCCCTGTCCATCGTCATGGTCGGCCTCGGCATCTTCGTCGTGGGATACCGCGGCACGACCACGATTGCCCTGGTCACCGGCGGCACCGTCACCGGCCTCGGCATAGCGAGCATGCACTACCTGGGCATGGCCGGAATTCGACTCCAGGGCGGCATCGAGTACGACACGCTGACCGTCATCGGTTCCGTCGTGATCGCCGTCGTGGCGGCCACCACGGCACTGTGGGCCGCCGCGTCCGTCCACAGTCTGCTCATGAGCCTGGCCGCCAGCCTGGCCATGGGGGTCGCCGTCACCGGCATGCACTACACCGGCATGGCCGCCGTCCACGTCCATCTGCGGCTGGCCGACGGATCCGCCGACCAGGCCGACGCGGGCGAACCCGCTGCCACGCTGCTCGGGCCCATGCTGGTGGGCCCCGGCGTCTTCCTGCTGCTCGCGGCCGTCGTGGTGATCTTCGACCCGCTGATGGTCATGGGCGGCCAGGAGAGCGGCACCCCGGTGCCCCCGGGCCGGGCCGGCCGGGGACGCCGCGAGCGCGCCCTGCCCGGCGTACCGGCCCAGCGGGTCCGGCCGGAGCCCACGTACGGCGAGAGCGCCGAGGAGACGGTGTCCAGACGGTCCGGGGCCGCCGGCGGCGGGTCGCGGGGCGTCCACGACTGGTGACCCGGCGGGCGGCCCCGCGGGCGCTCCCGCTGGCCGTTCCGCGGGCGATCCACCCTCGACTGTCAGTGGGTGGTCGTACGGTGGATACATGCGGCCAGTTTCCAAGATCGAACGTACTTTGGCGCCTTTTGAGGTCATCAGCTCCTACCAGCCCAGCGGCGACCAGCCGACGGCGATCGCGGACCTGGAGCGCCGCATCCGCGCAGGTGAGCAGGATGTCGTCCTGCTCGGTGCGACGGGCACCGGCAAGTCGGCCACCACGGCCTGGATGATCGAGAAGCTTCAGCGCCCCACCCTGGTGATGGCTCCGAACAAGACCCTCGCCGCCCAGCTGGCGAACGAGTTCCGCGAGCTGCTGCCCAACAACGCCGTCGAGTACTTCGTCTCGTACTACGACTACTACCAGCCCGAGGCGTACGTCCCCCAGTCGGACACCTACATCGAGAAGGACTCCTCGATCAACGACGAGGTCGAGCGGCTGCGCCATTCGGCGACGAATTCGCTGCTCACCCGCCGTGACGTGGTCGTGGTCGCGTCCGTCTCCTGCATCTACGGCCTCGGTACGCCCCAGGAATACGTGGACCGGATGGTGCCGCTGAAGGTCGGCGAGGAGTACGACCGCGACCAGCTGCTGCGCCGTTTCGTCGACATCCAGTACACGCGCAACGACATGGCGTTCACCCGCGGCACCTTCCGGGTCCGCGGCGACACCATCGAGATCTTCCCGGTCTACGAGGAACTGGCCGTCCGCATCGAGATGTTCGGTGACGAGATCGAGGCCCTCTCCACGCTCCACCCGCTCACCGGCGAGATCATCAGCGAGGACCGGGAGCTGTACGTCTTCCCGGCCAGCCACTACGTGGCGGGACCCGAGCGCATGGAGAAGGCCGTCAACGGCATCGAGCGCGAGCTGGAGGAGCGCCTCGCCGAGCTGGACAAGCAGGGCAAGCTCCTGGAGTCCCAGCGGCTGCGCATGCGTACCACGTACGACATCGAGATGATGCGCCAGATCGGCTCCTGCTCGGGTATCGAGAACTACTCGATGCACTTCGACGACCGCTCGCCCGGCACCGCGCCCAACACCCTCCTCGACTACTTCCCCGAGGACTTCCTGCTGGTCATCGACGAGTCGCACGTCACCGTGCCGCAGATCGGCGCGATGTACGAGGGCGACGCGTCCCGCAAGCGCACCCTGGTGGACCACGGCTTCCGGCTGCCGTCCGCGCTGGACAACCGCCCGCTGAAGTGGGAGGAGTTCCAGGAGCGCGTCGGCCAGACCGTCTATCTGTCGGCCACCCCCGGCAAGTACGAACTCTCCCGCGGCGACGGGTACGTGGAGCAGATCATCCGCCCCACCGGGCTCGTCGACCCGGAGGTCGTCGTCAAGCCCACCGAGGGCCAGATCGACGACCTGGTGCACGAGATCCGCCTGCGCACCGAGAAGGACGAGCGCGTCCTGGTCACCACCCTCACCAAGAAGATGGCCGAGGACCTGACCGACTACTTCCTCGAACTGGGCGTCCAGGTCCGCTATCTGCACAGCGACGTCGACACGCTGCGCCGTATCGAGCTGCTGCGCGAACTGCGCGCGGGGGAGTACGACGTCCTCGTCGGCATCAACCTCCTGCGTGAGGGCCTCGACCTTCCCGAGGTCTCGCTCGTGGCGATCCTCGACGCCGACAAGCAGGGCTTCCTGCGGTCGGGGACGTCGCTGATCCAGACGATCGGCCGCGCGGCGCGCAACGTCTCGGGGCAGGTCCATATGTACGCGGACAAGATCACCCCGGCGATGGAGCAGGCCATCGACGAGACCAACCGCCGCCGTGAGAAGCAGATCGCGTACAACACCGAGCGCGGACTCGACCCGCAGCCGCTGCGCAAGAAGATCAACGACATCGTCGCGACCATCGCGCGCGAGGAGGTCGACACCGAGCAACTCCTCGGTACGGGCTACCGCCAGGGCAAGGAGGGCAAGCAGACGAAGGCCCCCGTGCCGGCGCTCTCCCGGTCGGGTCCGTCGGGCAAGCAGGGCGCGGTGGTCACCGACCGGCCCGCGGCCGAACTGGCCGGAATCATCGAGGAGATGACCGAACGCATGCGCGCGGCGGCGGCTGATCTCCAGTTCGAGGTGGCCGCGCGGCTGCGTGACGAGGTGAGTGAACTGAAGAAGGAGCTGCGGCAGATGAGGGAAGTGGGGCTGGCCTGACGCCACCGCGTCCGGTGTGTTGCAAGACCGACACAAAAACGGCCGAAGTCTCCTGCGCTGTCAGTGCGACTGCGTAGGGTACGGGACAACCGCACACATGGACGGTTGCGGGGGAACTTCCGAGAGGGGACAGCGCGTGGTCGACGTATCCAAGGGCAGTGCCGGCGGCCCTGGGGTCAACCTGACCAAGGGGCAGGCCATCAGCCTGGAGAAGAGGGGCGGCGGCACCCTGACCGCGGTGCGCATGGGGCTCGGCTGGCAGGCCGCCCCGCGTCGTGGCCTGTTCGGGTCACGCACCCGCGAGATCGACCTGGACGCCTCGGCGGTGCTCTTCGCCGACAAGCAGCCGGTCGACGTGGTCTTCTTCCGTCACCTCGTCAGCGACGACGGCTCGGTGCGGCACACCGGTGACAATCTCGTCGGCGGCGCCGGACAGGGCGGCGACGACGAGGCGATCCTCGTCGACCTGCAGCGGGTCCCGGTGCACATCGACCAGATCGTCTTCACGGTGAACTCGTTCACCGGCCAGACGTTCCAGGAGGTGCAGAACGCCTTCTGCCGCATCGTCGACGAGACCAACGGCGACGAGCTCGCCCGCTACACCCTCGACGGCGGCGGTCAGTACACCGCGCAGATCATGGCCAAGGTGCACCGCGCCGGCGCCGGCTGGCAGATGACCGCCCTGGGCAACCCGGCCAACGGCCGGACGTTCCAGGACCTGATGCCGGCGATCCTGCCGCACCTGTAGGCACGGCTCCCGCAAGCGCAGCGCAGCTCCCGGAGGCAAGGCCGCCGGGAGCTGCACCTCTTGCGGGGGGCTTGTCGACAGACAGTCTCACCGGGCACCGGTATCGAGATACCGGGCAGCACCGGGCATCACCGGCCGAACGTCTCCCACCGAGCGGTTCGGACACGGCACCACAGAACGACATCACCATGGGGCACCGAAGCGTGACCGACGAGGGGACAGAGGCGATGACGGCCGAGCTGGTCCGGGGGCAGAACCATCCCTTGCCACACAGCCGACTGGAGATCCGGGTGACGGCCGGAGCACCGGTCCTGGCGTGTGCCACCCTCGGCGACGACCGGGGCACGGTCCTCGGCGTCGAGTGGATCGCCCATCCCGGTTCACCCACGCTGCCCGGCATCGAGGTGTCCCGGCAGGCCGCCGCCGGGCTGCGCTTCCACGTCGACCTGGAGGCCGTACCGGACCGCGCGCATCTGGTGCACGTCCTGCTCGCGCTCCCCGAAGGGGTCGGCGGACCGTCCAGGTTCGGCACCACGGCAGCCCCGTTCGCCGCCGTCACCGCCACCGACGGCACCGAGATCGCCAGCTTCACCATCACCGGTCTTGAGGCGGAGTCCGCCGTCGTCGCCCTGGAGCTCTACCGCCGGCAGGGCGCCTGGAAGGTCCGCGCCGTCGGCCAGGGGTACGCGGGCGGGCTCGCCGAGCTGTTCGGCGACCAGGGACTGCCGGGGGCCCGGGAGTTCGCCGCCGGGATCCAGGAGGCGGTGGCCCGGCACATGGCCAGCGCGATCCAGGCACCGCGGAACAGCGCGGCGGACGGCGCGCGCGTCCGCTCCGACCGGTCCGCCACGGCCACCCAGCCCGGTCAGACCGCGGGAGGCGCGGGAGGAGCCGCGGGCGCGGGTACGACCTCCGGGGCCGGGGCGACCCCGCACCAGCTGCCCGGCACCCCCGGCCAGCAGCCGGCCGGCCCGGCGGACGGCCAGGGGCAGCAGCCCGCGGCCGCCTCCCACGGAGGCAGCGCCGGCGGACGGGTCAACTACACGCACCCGCGCCGGCAGACCACGGCCCCGCCCACCCCGCCGCCCGCCGCACCGGCGGCGCAGCCCGGCCAGGCGCCCCGCCCGGTCGCGGGCGACGCGACCGGCTGGTCCATGGAGGAGCGCCTGTACAACCAGGTGTGGGGCATGTTCGAGGACCTGGCCCGCGCCACCGCCGCGTACCGCAGCGCCGTCGACTTCGCCGAGTCCCGGATGGACCAGGAGCTGGACCGGGTCCTGTCCGACCCGCGCAGCCGGATCGGCGGCACCGGCGACGTGGCCCGCGAGGCCGCCCGCGCCAAGCGCGACCAGCTCACCGACCAGGCGCGTGAGGCCCTCGACCGGGACCTCGGCCAGCTCGCCGCCGAGTCCGAGGTCGTCGAGCCCGCGCTGCCGCCCTCGTACGCCCGCTGGGACAACCCCGTCTGGCACGCCTACCGCGTCCCGATGGACAACCCGATGGCGCTGCGCCTCGGCGATCTCCACCTGCCCGAGCGCACCGACCTGCGGATCCCCATGCTGGTCAGGCTCCCCCTGGAGCGCGGCCTGTGGATCGACAGCGGCCGGTCAGGCTCCGAGGCCGCCCTGATGCTGGACGAGGGGCAGCTGCGCAGGCTCGCCATGGACAACGCGGTCGGTCATGCCGCACGTCTCCTCGCGGCCTACCCGCCGGGCGAGTTCACCGTCCATGTGATCGACGCCGCGGGCTCGGCCGCCCTGTCCCTCGCCCCGCTGGTCGCCGCGGGCGTGCTGAACCAGCCGCCGGCGAGCGGCGCCGCGGGCGTCTCCGCCGTGCTCGCGAAGCTCACCCAGCGGGTGGACCTCGTGCAGATGGCCATCAGGGGCCGCGCCGCCGACTCGCTGCCGCCGGATCTCGACACCGGTGAGCAGCTGCTCATCGTGAACGACTTCCCGCACGGGTTCGACGACCGCGCGGTCACCCAGCTGCGCTATCTCGCCGACGAGGGTCCGGCCGTCGGGGTCCATCTGATGATGGTCGCCGACCGCGAGGACGCCAGCGCGTACGGCCCTGTGCTCGACCCGCTCTGGCGCTCGCTGCTGCGGATCACACCGGTCGCCGACGACCACCTCGCCGACCCGTGGGTCGGGCACGCGTGGACGTTCGAACCGCTGACGATGCCGCCGGGCAGCCAGATACTGCGGCAGGTGCTCGACCAGGTCGCCGAGGCGCGGCGCGCCTGGCGCCGCTGATCCGCCGCCGGTCCGCCGCTGGTGGGCCACAGCCCGTCTGACCTGCACCTTGGCGACTGCTTTGCTAGCGACTTTACCTTCTCTTGGTGTTTCCTGTACTCTCCATTGAACGGAGGGGAGTACTCCCGCACCGCGACGTACCCGTCAATACGGACCGCCATCGGTCCCGGGGCGTCGGCCCGCCGGCGCAGATGAGACGCTCGGGTGGAAGAGACCTCCGGCAGCGACGACGCTGATCAGTAGCCGTACGACGCCGGAGGCGCAGTGGACGTTTCATGGACTTTGTGGGCCCTGACCATTCTTGGTCTGTGTGCCCTGATCGCGGTCGACTTCCTCATCGGGCGAAAGCCCCATGACGTGTCGATCAAGGAAGCCGGTATCTGGACGATCGTCTGGATCGTTCTCGCCGTACTGTTCGGCATCGGTCTGCTGGTGTTCGGCAACAGTCAGGCATCGGGCGAGTTCTTCGCCGGATTCATCACCGAGAAGTCGCTCAGTGTCGACAATCTCTTCGTCTTCATCCTGATCATGGCGAAGTTCTCGGTGCCCTCACACCTCCAGCAGCGGGTGCTGCTCGTCGGTGTGCTCATCGCCCTCGTCCTGCGTGCCATCTTCATCGCCGCCGGCGCGGCGATCATCGGCACCTTCTCCTGGGTCTTCTACATCTTCGGCGCCTTCCTGATCTACACCGCCTGGAAGCTCATCCAGGAGGCGCGGGCCGGTGAGGAAGAGGAGGAGATCGAGGACAACCGCCTGCTGAAGTCGGTCCAGAACCGCTTCGGTGTCGCCGACAGGTACCACGGCACGAAGCTCTTCATCGAGAAGAACGGCAAGCGCATCCTGACCCCGCTGATGGTGGTCATGATCGCCATCGGCACCACCGATGTGCTCTTCGCGCTGGACTCGATCCCGGCGATCTTCGGTCTGACCCAGGACCCGTACATCGTCTTCACCGCCAACGCCTTCGCGCTGATGGGTCTGCGGCAGCTGTACTTCCTGATCGGCGGCCTGCTCAAGAAGCTGGTCCACCTCAGTTACGGCCTGTCGGTGATCCTCGGCTTCATCGGCGTCAAGCTGGTGTTGCACGCCCTGCACGAGAACGGGGTCCATGTCCCCGAGATCTCCATCTCGTTCTCGCTCGCCGTCATCTGCGGTGTGCTGGTGATCACCACGATCACCAGCCTGATCGCCTCCAAGAAGCAGTCGGAGCGTGAGGCGGCCGAGGGCAAGGGCGACCAGGACAAGGTCGACGGCAAGGACAGCGAGGGCAAGGCCGACATCGAGGCCTGACCCCGCGACGTACGCGACACGTCGTACGAGACACCCGGACCGGGGCGAGCGGCTGCCAGCCGCTCGCCCCGGTCCCGTCCGTTCCCGGTGCGGACCGGCTCAGGGCTCAGT
>NZ_MDCR01000341.1 GCF_001723055.1 Streptomyces niveus | reverse complement strand
TCTGTGTGGGAGTGACCGGCCCGTCGGCGCGGCACCGGCCGGTCACTCCCACACAGAAGGAAGTCGTCCATGACAGACACGAGTACGGCGACCGCCGCGTCCATCCCGCTGGCGCCGCGGGCCCTGCCGCTGCTGGGCCACGCACTGCCGCTGCTGCGTGATCCGCTGGCGTTCATCATGTCCCTGTCCGAGTACCGGAAGATGGTCCGCGTACGGCTCGGCCCGAGCACGGCCGTGATGGTCTGCGATCCCGCCCTGACCCGGCAGGTGTTCCTCAACGACCGCGTCTTCGACAAGGGCGGCCCGATCTACGACCGGATCAGCGAGGTCATCGGCGACGGCCTGTCCACCTGCTCGTACCCCCTGCACCGGCGCCAACGGCGGCTGTGCCAGCCGTCGTTCCACCCCACCCGGCTCGTCGGGTACGGCGCGGTGTTCGCCCGCGCCGCCCAGCTCAAGGCGGCGTCCTGGAACGACGGCGACGTCCTCGACATCACGCAGGAAATGATGACGCTGACGACGCGCGCCACCATGGAGACGATGTTCAGCGGCGCGCTGCCGGCCGAGACCATGCGGCAGTCCCTGACCGACACCGCCACCATCGTCAGCGCCTTCTTCCGCCGGATGATGACACCGGCCCTGCTGCGCCGGCTGCCGACCCGGCAGAAGCGGCGCTACGACGAGGCCCGCAACCGGCTGTCGGCGACCATCGCGGAGATCGTCGCCGAGCGGCGGGCCGATCCGACCGACCGGGCCGACCTGCTCTCCGCGCTGGTGGCGGCCGTCGACGAGGAGAGCGAAGGCGGCCAGAAGCAGCTCAACGACCATGAACTCGCCGACGAGGCCCTCACGTTCTTCCTCGGCGGGATGGAGACCACGGCCATCACCCTGGCCTGGGCACTGCACCTGCTCGCCACGAACCTGGACATCCAGCACCGGCTCCAGGTCGAGACGGACGACGTCCTGGCGGCGGGCCGGCTGGAGGCGTCGCACCTGCCCGAGCTCGACCTGGCCTCCCGGGTGGTGACCGAGACACTGCGGCTGTATCCGCCCGCCTGGATGATGACACGCGCCGTCAGACAGGACACCGAACTCGGCGGCGTGAAGCTCAAGGGCGGCAGCACCATCGTCCTCAGCCCGTACCTCCTGCACCGCAGGCCCGACCTCTACACCGAGCCCGACCGGTTCGACCCGGACCGCTGGACCGGCGCCCAGCCCGACCGGAACACCTACATCCCGTTCGGCGTCGGCGCGCGCAAGTGCATCGGGGACCAGTTCGCCCTCGCCGAGGCGATCCTCGCCCTCACCGCGATCGTCGCCCGCTGGGAGCTGACCCCCGTCGGCGACGAACCGTTCAAGCCCAAGGTGGAGACCAGCCTCAGTTCGCGCGGGCTGACCCTGCGGATCGGCGCACGCCGCACGGCCGGCCCAGGCACCGCCAAGCTTCGCGCGGCGGCGCCCCGCTCCGTACCCGCCCAGCCGGATGCCCAACCCGGCTCCCCCACCTGCCCGGTGACGCACCAGGAGTGACGCCATGAAGCCGCACCTGAAGCCGCTCGTGAAGGGGCTCCTCGCCTCCCGTAAGGCCGACCTGATCGGCGCGACCCCGGCCGACGCCCTGCACGCCCCCACCCGCCCTTATCC
>NZ_MDCR01000340.1:391-661 GCF_001723055.1 Streptomyces niveus | reverse complement strand
GCCCAGACGCTCCGTCAGAACCTTCCGGGAGAGGCCGAGTTCGGTGGCGAGCGCGTCGAAGCGGACGTGCCCGCGCGCGATCTCGCGCAGCACCAGCACGTTCCACCAGTCGCCGGTGACGACCGCGGCCTGGGCGATCCCGCAGTTCTCGTCGGCGTTGTGCATCTTCATGCCGCCATAGTACGTTCCCTTTCGGAACTCATTTTGTTCTCAGAGGGAACTTACTCTCCATGAGGAGCCGCACCATGACCACCATCACCCGCGTCGTCG
>NZ_MDCR01000340.1:236-384 GCF_001723055.1 Streptomyces niveus | reverse complement strand
CGCGGAGGACCAGGCCGCCGTGGACGCGACACTGATCGAACTGGACGGCACGCCCGACAAGGCGAGACTCGGCGCGAACGCGATCCTGGGCGTCTCCCTCGCCACGGCCAAGGCCGCCGCGAGCGCCCACCGGCTCCCGCTCTACCGC
>NZ_MDCR01000340.1:0-185 GCF_001723055.1 Streptomyces niveus | reverse complement strand
CATGATCGCGCCGATCGGCGCGGCCACGTTCGCCGAAGCCGTACGGATGGGCTCCGAGGTCTTCCACACCCTGCGCCGCGATCTCGTCGCCGCCGGCCACAGCACCGGCGTGGGGGACGAGGGCGGGTTCGCCCCGGAGCTGCGTACCGCCGAGGAGGCGCTGGACTTCGTCGTCACCGCCATCG
>NZ_MDCR01000034.1 GCF_001723055.1 Streptomyces niveus | reverse complement strand
GTCGGCCGTCGAGACCGTCCCGGAGGCCACGTCCGGCGCGCTGAACGGCTGCGAACTGCTGATCGTGCTCGGCGGCGACGGCACGCTGCTGCGCGGCGCCGCCTTCGCGCGTACGTCGGGTGTGCCGATGCTCGGCGTCAACCTGGGGCGCGTCGGCTTCCTCGCGGAGGCGGAGCGCGACGACCTCGACAAGGTCGTCGACCGGGTGGTGACGCGCGCGTACGAGGTCGAGGAACGGATGACCATCGACGTCCTCGTCCACAGCAACGGCGACGTCGTGCACCGCGACTGGGCGCTCAACGAGGCGGCCGTGCAGAAGGTCTCGCCCGAGCGGATGCTGGAGGTCGTGCTGGAGATCGACGGGCGGCCGGTGACGGGCTTCGGCTGTGACGGCATCGTGTGCGCCACACCGACCGGTTCGACGGCGTACGCCTTCTCGGCCGGCGGCCCCGTGGTGTGGCCGGAGGTGGAGGCGCTGCTGATGGTGCCGATCAGCGCGCACGCGCTGTTCGCGAAACCGCTGGTGACGTCGCCGAAGTCGGTCCTCGCGGTGGAGGTGCAGCCGCACACGCCGCACGGGGTGCTGTGGTGCGACGGACGCAGGACGGTGGAGCTGCCGGCGGGCGCGCGGGTGGAGGTACGGCGCGGAGCGGTCCCGGTACGGCTGGCGCGACTGCACCAGGCGTCGTTCACGGACCGGCTGGTGGCGAAGTTCGCCCTGCCGGTGGCGGGGTGGCGCGGGGCACCGCACTAGGGCGTCCACGGCCCGGGTCGACATGTCGACCCGGGCCGTGGACGGTCCGGGGTGTCGATGTGTCGGTCTGTCTCCGTCCCGAGTCGTCCCGCGTCACGTCGCCTGTCGTCATGTCGCCAAGCACACTCGCTTTCCGTCGGACACGCGGTCGAAATCAGCACAGAAGGTGCGGTACCGCGGCACGTGCCGTCGAACCGGAGGGCGGGGGCCGTCGCACACCGGGCTCCGGACCTCGTAAGGTCGTGTCCGTGTTGGAGGAGATGCGGATACGGTCGCTCGGGGTCATCGACGACGCGGTGGTCGAGCTGTCGCCGGGATTCACCGCGGTGACCGGTGAGACCGGCGCGGGCAAGACCATGGTCGTCACCAGCCTGGGGCTGCTGCTCGGCGGTCGCGCCGACGCCGCCCTGGTGCGGATCGGTGCCAAGGCCGCGGTGGTGGAGGGGCGGCTCACCATGGCCGCCGACGCCCCGGCGGCCAGGCGCGCGGAAGAGGCGGGCGCCGAACTCGACGACGGCGCGCTGCTGATCAGCCGCACCGTCTCCGCCGAGGGGCGCTCGCGCGCCCACATCGGCGGACGTTCGGTGCCGGTGGGGGTGCTGGCCGAGCTGGCGGACGACCTCGTCGCCGTACACGGCCAGACCGACCAGCAGGGTCTGCTGCGGCCCGCGCGGCAGCGGCAGGCGCTCGACCGGTACGCCGGGGACGCGGTCGCCGCGCCGCTCGCCACCTACACGGACGCCTACCGGCGGCTGAGAGCCGTCGCCACCGAACTGGCCGAGCTGACCACCCGCGCCCGCGAACGCGCGCAGGAGGCCGACCTGCTGCGCTTCGGCCTGAACGAGATCGCCGCCGTCGAGCCCCGGCCGGGCGAGGACGCCGAACTGGCCGCGGAGGCCGAACGCCTCGGCCACGCCGAGGCGCTGGCGTCCGCGGCGTCGCTCGCGCACGCGGCGCTCGCCGGGAACCCGGAGGACCCGTCGGAGGGCGGCGACGCGACGACCCTCGTCGGCGGCGCCGGACGCGCCCTGGAGGCCGTACGGTCCCACGACCCGGCCCTCGCCGCGCTCGCCGACCGGATGGGCGAGATCGCGATCCTGCTGGCGGACGTGGCCGGTGAACTCGCCGGATACGCCGACAACCTGGACTCCGACCCGCTGCGGCTGGCGGCGGTCGAGGAGCGGCGGGCCTCGCTCACCGGACTGACGCGCAAGTACGGCCAGGACATCGACGGTGTGCTGGCCTGGGCCGAGGAGAACGCGGCGCGGCTGACCGAACTCGAGGGTGACGACGACAGGATCGGCGAGCTGACCGCCGAGCACACCACTCTGTTGGGTGAACTCTCCTCTCTGGCGCAGGCGTTGACCGACGCCCGCACCGAGGCTGCGGCACGCTTCGCGGAAGCCGTCACCGCCGAACTCGCGTCCCTGGCCATGCCGCACGCGCGCGTCTCGTTCGCCGTGACGCAGACCGAGGACCCGGACGGTGTCGAGGTCGACGGCCGCGTGGTGGCGTACGGCCCCTCCGGCGCCGACGAGGTCGAACTGCTGCTGGCCCCGCACCCGGGCGCCCAGCCCAGGCCGATCGCCAAGGGCGCGTCCGGCGGTGAGCTGTCGCGCGTGATGCTCGCCGTCGAGGTGGTCTTCGCCGGGTCCGATCCGGTGCCGACATATCTCTTCGACGAGGTGGACGCGGGCGTCGGCGGCAAGGCGGCGGTCGAGGTCGGCCGGCGGCTCGCCAAGCTCGCCAAGTCCGCCCAGGTGGTGGTCGTGACGCACCTGCCGCAGGTCGCGGCGTTCGCCGACCGGCAACTGCTGGTGGAGAAGAGGCACGACGGCTCCGTCACGCGCTCCGGTGTCACGGTCCTCGAAGGCGAGGAGCGCGTACGGGAGTTGTCCCGGATGCTGGCGGGCCAGGAGAACTCGGAGACCGCCCGCGCGCACGCCGAGGAACTGCTGGCGACGGCCCGCGCGGACGCGTAGGAACGGGCGTCGCGGCGGCGGTACCGTGGTGGTGCGCGCCGCGAGGTCACTCGTGTGAGTGATCTCGCGCGGGGAGTCGCGACGACCGACACACCCGCGACGTCCCTCGGTGCCGGAAGGTCCGTACCGGCTGGCATCCTTGGCGCAGCACACACCACCTGAACAGGAGCCTCGGGCACGTGACACAGCTGCGTACGGTCCAGGTGCTCGGCGGTGGCAGCGCGGGCAGCAGCGCGCACGTCAGATCGCTGACGGCGGGCCTCGTCGCCCGGGGCGTACGGGTCACCGTCTGCGCGCCGGACCCGCTGGAGCGGCTGTACGACTTCCGGGGCTGCGGCGCCGACCACGTACCGGTGGCCCGGCGCGGCGACCCCCTCTCGCTCGGGGCGCTGCGGGCCGCCTGCGCCACCGCCGACGTGGTGCACGCGCACGGGCTGCACGCCGCCGTACGCGCGGCGGTCGCCCTCGGCGGGCAGCGCGTACCGCTCGTCGTCACCTGGCACACCCGCGTGCACGCGGACGGGCCGCGCGGCCATCTGCTGCGGCTGCTGGAGCGAAGAGCCGTCAGGGCGGCGGCCGTTGTGCTCGGCGCGTCGTCCGAACTCGTCGACCGGGCCCGCCGGCGCGGCGCCCGTGACGCGCGCCTCGCGCCCGTCGCGGTCCCGGGCCCGCGCCGGGTCCCCGCGCCGGACGAGAACGGCAAGGCCCGCGCCGAACTGGGCGCGGTGGAGCGGCCGTTGCTGATGGCGGTCGGCAGCCTCGTACCGGACCGGGGGTACGACACCCTGCTGGACGCCGCGAGGGCGTGGCGCGGACTCGATCCCATGCCGCTGCTCGTCATCGCGGGCGAGGGCCGCGAACGGGCCGCGCTCCAGGCGCGGATCGACAACGAGGACCTGCCCGTCAACCTCGTCGGCCGCCGTGACGACGTGAGCCAGCTCCTCGCCGCCGCCGACATCGCGCTCCTGCCCAGCCGTTGGGAGGCCCGGTCGCTGCTGGCCCAGGAGGCGCTGCGACTCGGCGTCCCCCTGGTCGCCACATCGGTCGGCGCCGTACCCGAACTGGTCGGTGACGCGGCGGAGTTGATCCCGTACGGCGACGCCGTCGCCCTCGCGGGCACGGTGACGCGCCTGCTGGCCGACCCCGGCCGCCGGGCCGAACTCGCGTCGGCGGGCCCGGTCCGCGCGGCGACGTGGCCCACGGAGGACCACACGATCGCCCAAGTGCTCAGCGTCTACGACGAACTGACGCAGTCTCCGCCGAGGTGACACCGCGGCCCTACTTCGGGCCCGTCAGCGCACGTGCCGCCGTGCCCGCAGCGCCAGGCTCAGGGCCAGGACCGTCTGCGGGTCATCCAGGTCCGTGCCGAGCAGGTCGGAGATGCGGGCCAGCCGGTTGTAGAGCGTCTGCCGGTTGAGGTGCAGTTCGCGCGCAGTCTCCGCCTTGCGGCCCGCGTGGTCCAGGAACGTCGTCAGCGTCGGCAGCAACGGGGCGCGGGACGTGCGGTCGTGGGCCAGCAGCGGGCCGATCGCCCGGTCCACGAACGCCGACAGGTCCGGGTGGTCCCGCAGCCGCCACAGCAGCAGGTCGATGTCCAGGCGCCGCGCGTCGTGCCAGGGGCGCTCCGGCAGGCCGCCCGCCGCCGTCGCGGTCTCCGCCGCGTGCCGCAGCCCCGCGCTCGCCGCCGCCCAGCCGCCCGGGACCCCGACGACCACCACGGGCCGCCGGCCGCCCGGCCGTTCCAGTCCGGCCCGCTCCACGCCCGCCCGCAGCGCCGCCGCCACCCGGTCGGCCACCGCCGCGCGTTCGGACTCCGCGCGCAGCCCCAGCAGCAGCGGGATCCGGCCCTCCACGGGACGTACGCCCAACAGCACCGGCACTCCCACCGAGGCCAGTTCCTCCAGCACGGCGCGGGCCAGCGGCGCCCAGGTGGCCGACGGAGCCGGTTCCGGGTCCAGCCGCATCACCACCGGCAGCAGCGGCCCGTCGCCCGGCCGGAAGCCCAGCACCGCCGCCTGCGCCGGGGCGTCGTCGGCCGCGACGCGGCCCTCCGCGAGATCGGTGAGGAAGTCTCCCCGGCCGCGCGCGGCCAGGTCGTCCTCCTGGCGCGCCTGCATCAGGACGACCGCCAGGATGCCCGCCGCCCGCTCGGCCGCCATCCGGTGCACCGGAAGAAGCGGGGTGGCGACCGGAGGCAGCACGAGCCGGGCGCGTACGGCACCGGCCCCGTGCCCGCCACCGGGTACGTCCACCAGTACGGTGCCCGCCGGCGGACCCGCCTCCCGGTCGGCCCGCTGGGCGCGTAGCCCCTCCCACACCTGGAGAGGCTCCGCGGCCGTCGGTGGCCCCGAGGCGCCCGCCGCCGCGTACAGCAACTGCCCCTCGGCGGTCTCCAGGAAGACGGGGTTGCCCGCGAAGTCGGCGAGGATACGCAGCACCTGGGGTACGCCGCCGCCATCGAGCAGCGCGTCCGTGCACCGCCGGTGGACCTCGTCGGCCTGGCGCAGCAGCGCGTAGTGCCCGTTGACGATCTCGGTGTGGATCTCCTCGGTCACCGAGACGAACGGCACCTCCCGGTGCAGCTGCACCAGCGGCAGTCCGGCGGCCCGCGCCGTCTCCACGACCGCGGCGGGCAGCCGCCCGAACCGCGGCCCCAGCTCCACCACCAGGGCCGCGATCCCGCGATCGGCCAGCCTCTGTACGAAGGCGCGCTGTTCGGCGGGGCGGGTACCCAGACCGATGCCGGTGGTGAGCAGCAGCTCGCCGCCCTTGAGGAGGGAGGCGATGTTCGGCACCTCGCCCGCGTGCGCCCAGCGCACCGTCCGGTGCAGCCGGTCGGCACCGGCGACGACCTCCGGGAGCCCGCCACGGAGTCCCGGCAGCTCAAGGGCCCGTCGTACGGTGATTCCGGCCTGTTCGTCCATGCCTCTGGACGCTACCCGGCCCGCGCGCACGTGTCCGTCTCCGGACGTCCTCCTGCCCGCGCGGGCCGCCGGTGCGTCAGCCTCCGTACGCCCCGGACGCCGTCAGCCGCAGTGCCGTGTCGATCAGCGGCACGTGGCTGAACGCCTGCGGGAAGTTGCCGACCTGCCGCTGGTGCTTCGAGTCCCACTCCTCGGCGAGCAGCCCCAGGTCGTTGCGGAGCGCCAGCAGCTTCTCGAAGAGCTTGCGGGCCTCGTCGACCCGGCCGATCATCGCGAGATCGTCCGCCAGCCAGAACGAGCAGGCCAGGAACGCCCCTTCGTCCCCCTCCAGGCCGTCCACGCCCGCGTCGTCGCCCGACGTCGGGTAGCGCAGGACGAAACCGTCCTCCGTGGACAGCTCGCGCTGGATCGCCTCGATGGTGCCGATGACGCGCTTGTCGTCCGGCGGCAGGAAGCCCATCTGCGGGATCAGCAGCAGCGACGCGTCCAGCTCCTGGGAGCCGTAGGACTGGGTGAAGGTGTTGCGCTCCTTGTCGTAACCCTTCTCGCACACGTCGTGGTGGATGTCGTCGCGCATCTCGCGCCAGCGCTCCAGCGGGCCGTCCGCGTCGCCGGACTCGATCAGTTTGATCGTCCGGTCGACCGCGACCCACGCCATCACCTTCGAGTGCACGAAGTGGCGGCGCGGTCCGCGCACCTCCCAGATGCCCTCGTCCGGCTGGTCCCAGTGGGTCTCCAGATACTCGATCAGCTTGAGCTGGAGCAGCGAGGCGTAGTCGTTGCGCGCCAGGCCCGTCATGTGCGCCAGATGCAGGGCCTCGGTGACCTCGCCGTACACGTCGAGCTGGAGCTGGTGCGCCGCGCCGTTGCCGACCCGGACCGGGCCCGAACTCTCGTACCCCGGCAGCCAGTCCAGCTCCGCCTCGCCCAGCTCACGCTCGCCCGCGATCCCGTACATGATCTGGAGATTCTCGGGGTCGCCGGCGACGGCCCGCAGCAGCCACTCGCGCCAGGCGCGGGCCTCCTCGCGGTAGCCGGTGCGCAGCAGCGAGGACAGGGTGATGGCGGCGTCGCGCAGCCAGGTGTAGCGGTAGTCCCAGTTGCGGGAGCCGCCGATGTCCTCGGGCAGCGACGTGGTGGGCGCGGCGACGATGCCGCCGGTCGGCGCGTACGTCAGGGCCTTCAGCGTGATCAGCGAACGGACGACGGCCTCGCGGTAGGGGCCGTGGTACGTGCAGTGTTCGACCCACTCGCGCCAGAAGTCCGACGTCGCCTCCAGCGAACCCTCGGGGTCCGGCAGCGCGGGCGGCTGACGGTGCGAGGGCTGCCAGCTGATGGTGAACGCGATGCGCTCGCCGGGAGCCACGGTGAAGTCGGAGTACGTCGTCAGGTTCTTGCCGTACGTGTCCGCCTCGGTGTCGAGCCAGATCGAGTCCGGCCCGGCGACGGCGACGGTGCGGTTGTCCACCTGGTGCACCCACGGCACCACCCGGCCGTAGCTGAAACGCATCCGCAGCGCGGAGCGCATCGGCACCCGGCCGCTGACGCCTTCCACGATCCGGATCAGCTGCGGCGCGCCGTCACGCGGGGGCATGAAATCGGTCACTCTGACCGTGCCGCGCGGCGTGTCCCACTCCGACTCCAGGATCAGGGAGTCGCCCACGTAGCGGCGCCGGTCGGCCCGCGGGGGCTCGGCTCCCGCCGGGGATGCCGGTCCGAGCCGCCAGAAACCGTGTTCGTCGGTCCCGAGCAGCGCCGCGAACACGGCTTGCGAATCGAAGCGGGGCAGGCACAGCCAGTCGACTGTGCCGTCCCGGCAGACCAGGGCGGCGGTCTGCATGTCTCCGATGAGTGCGTAATCCTCGATGCGCCCGGCCACGTGCATCTCCAGTCGAACGGCCACGTTCGCCCCTCGGGGCGCTTACTGCGGTCAAGGGTCGTTGACGAGCTCTTTTTCCGGGAACACGGGCGGGGATAGTGCCGTTTGCCGGCCGGACTCGGCAGCGAATGTCCGAGCAGGATACGACGCACCCCGGAGATCCGCGCAGGTGTCCAGGCAACACAAATGAGCCGAACGAGTGGGCTGGGGGTGATAGGGGCCGTGCCACCGCAGGTCCGATGACGTGCGGTAACGGGGCGACGACTGAGCGCGGGCGGTTCGGTGAGCCCGGAGTGACCGAGTGGTGACCGTCCGCTGATCATGAAGGCTTGTGAGGTGATCAATTTGTGATCTTGGGCGAGGAGGGTGCGGCCGTTTCCGTGCGTGTTCCGTGTGTGTTTCGTGCGCGTTCGGCGTGCGTCAGGCCTCTTTCCGGCGTGCGTTCGACGCGCGTAACGGGTGGCCGGAAATCACCCCCGATGCGGCCTCGGTGCCGGTGTGTTCGGGCGGCCGTCGCGGGGTGATCCCGGGGGTGTCGCGAGCGTCGTCCCGGGCCCGTCGCCGAAGGTCCGGAGCGTGGCCGCCGGGAACGTGCCGCCGCCGTCGCTGATACCCTGGTGGCCCGTGGGCGGATGGCCCCCCAGCACTCCTCAGGGGCCCCGAACCGCAGCGACGTCACCCCCTCCAGATCCTCCGGTCCGCCGGTGATCCACTGGACAGGGGAGCCGGTACGCACCTCAGACCGCGACCACGGGAGCCCCCTCTTGGCCATGCCGAACCGATCCACGACCTCCTCGACGACCAAGCACATCTTCGTCACCGGGGGCGTCGCCTCCTCCCTCGGCAAGGGCCTGACCGCCTCCAGCCTGGGGGCTCTCCTCAAAGCGCGGGGCCTGCGGGTCACCATGCAGAAGCTCGACCCCTATCTGAACGTCGACCCCGGCACGATGAACCCGTTCCAGCACGGTGAGGTCTTCGTCACCAACGACGGCGCCGAGACCGACCTGGACATCGGGCACTACGAGCGCTTCCTCGACGTCGACCTCGACGGCTCGGCCAACGTCACCACCGGCCAGGTCTACTCCACGGTCATCGCCAAGGAACGGCGCGGCGAATACCTCGGCGACACCGTCCAGGTCATCCCGCACATCACCAACGAGATCAAGCACCGCATCCGGCGCATGGCCACCGACGACGTGGACGTCGTCATCACGGAGGTCGGCGGCACGGTCGGCGACATCGAGTCGCAGCCGTTCCTGGAGACCGTCCGCCAGGTCCGCCACGAGGTGGGCCGCGACAACGTCTTCGTCGTGCACATCTCGCTGCTCCCGTACATCGGCCCGTCCGGCGAGCTGAAGACCAAGCCGACCCAGCACTCGGTGGCGGCGCTGCGCAGCATCGGTATCCAGCCGGACGCGATCGTGCTGCGCGCCGACCGCGAGGTGCCGCTGTCGATCAAGCGCAAGATCTCGCTGATGTGCGACGTGGACGAGGCCGCCGTGGTCGCGGCGATCGACGCGAAGTCCATCTACGACATCCCGAAGGTGCTGCACACCGAGGGCCTGGACGCGTACGTCGTACGGAAGCTGGACCTGCCGTTCCGCGACGTCGACTGGACCGTCTGGGACGACCTGCTGGACCGGGTGCACAACCCCGACCACGAGGTCACCGTCGCGCTCGTCGGCAAGTACATCGACCTGCCCGACGCGTACCTGTCGGTGACGGAGGCGCTGCGGGCGGGCGGCTTCGCCAACAAGGCGCGGGTCAAGGTCAAGTGGGTCACCTCGGACGACTGCAAGACGCCCGCGGGCGCGGCGCGCCAGCTCGGCGACGTCGACGGGATCCTGATCCCCGGCGGCTTCGGCGAGCGCGGCGTGACCGGCAAGGTCGGGGCGATCCAGTACGCACGCGAACAGAAGATCCCATTGCTCGGGATCTGTCTGGGCCTCCAGTGCATCATCATCGAGGCCGCGCGCAACCTCCTGGAGAACCCGGACGCCAACTCCACTGAGTTCGACGCGGCGACGGCCCACCCGGTGATCTCCACGATGGAGGAGCAGCTCGCCTACGTGGAAGGCGCCGGCGACCTGGGCGGCACGATGCGGCTCGGGCTGTACCCGGCGAAGCTCGCGGACGGCTCGATCGTGCGGGGCGTCTACGACGACCAGCCGTACGTGGAGGAGCGCCACCGGCACCGCTACGAGGTCAACAACACCTACCGCGCCGAGCTGGAGAAGAAGGCGGGCCTCGTCTTCTCGGGCACGTCGCCCGACAACAAGCTCGTCGAGTACGTGGAGTACCCGCGTACGACGCACCCCTACCTGGTCGCCACGCAGGCGCACCCGGAGCTGCGGTCGCGTCCGACGAGGCCGCATCCGCTGTTCGCGGGCCTGGTCAAGGCCGCGGTGGAGCGCCAGCAGGGCGCGTAGGGCACCGGCGCGAGGCGCTAACGTGGACCGAGGTACGGCTTCCCGGCACCGGGATCCGTACCTCGGTCTTTCACTGTGCGGGCGTGTGCGGAGGTAGGTTTCGATGACGATCAAGGACACCCCCGAGGAGTGGCGGATCACGGCCACGGCGACACCGTTCCGGGGCAACAAGACCAGCGTCCGTACGGACGACGTGGTCATGCCCGACGGGTCCGTCGCGCGCCGCGACTACCAGGTCCATCCGGGTTCGGTCGCGATCCTCGCCCTGGACGAGTCGGACCGCGTGCTGGTGCTGCGTCAGTACCGGCACCCCGTACGCCAGAAGCTGTGGGAGATCCCGGCGGGGCTGCTCGACATCCCCGGCGAGAACCCGCTGCACGCGGCGCAGCGGGAGCTGTACGAGGAGGCGCACGTCAAGGCGGAGGACTGGCGGGTGCTGACGGACGTCTACACGACGCCGGGCGGCTGCGACGAGTCCGTACGGATCTTCCTGGCGCGCGACCTGTCGGAGGCGGAGGGCGAGCGCTTCGACGTGTCCGAGGAAGAGGCGGACATGGAGCAGGCGCGGGTGCCGCTGGCGGAGCTGGTACGGGGCGTACTGGCGGGCGAGCTGCACAACAACGCGCTCGTGGTGGGCGCGATGTCGCTGACAGCGGCGCTGGCGGGGGACGGTCTGGACGCGCTGCGTCCGGCGGACGCGCAGTGGCCGGCTCGGCCGTTCGAGGCGTGACGTCCAGTAGGACGAACTGCTGATCCGATTGGGGGATTTGTGGTCGCGTCCCGCCGGGTCGGTCGCGGAGCGTGAACTACGCTCGAATCACCCGGGCGGACACCCGCCGGGCTCGACTCGTGCGCACCCCGCCGGCGGGCAGGGGAAGGAGCGTGGCCGTGACGGACCAGGCGGTGGACTTGGACGGCGGCCCTGCGAGGTCGCACGACGCCGACGGGCTGGCTGACGCCCCGTCAGTCCCTCCGGAAGCTCCCGACCCACCCCGCCGCCGAGCCGCCCGCACCCGCCAGGCCCCCGATCGGGCCGAACCCAAGAAGCCCGCCCCGCGCAAGAAGGCGGCCTCGCGCGGTACGGGGAAGCAGGAGAACCCCGAAGCGCCGGCCACGCCGCCGACCGCTGCCCGCAGGGCACGCGGCACGGCCGAGAAGCCGGCGCCGAGAACGGGTGCGCGGGCCGGGAGCGAGGAGTCGGCCCCGCGCCGTGGCGCGGCGGCCGCCCCGCGCAAGAAGGCGGCCTCGCGCGGCGCGGGGAAGAAGGAGAGCGCCGACGCGGCGTCCGGGGGCTCGCCAACGGCGGCGCCGGGCGCGGATCGAGTGGCGACGGGTGGGGTCGTGGAGGAAGCGGTTCCGGTCGGGGCGGACGGTGACGCCGGGGGCGCGGGCACCGGTCTCGACCGTGGAGAGCGGCCCGACGGGCAGGTGGGCCCGGTCGCCGGGCGCGCGGAGGCCGGGGCGTCAAGTGCCGCTCGCAGGGCGGGTGATGAGGGCGGCGAGCCCGCTCCGCGCGGTGACGC
>NZ_MDCR01000339.1 GCF_001723055.1 Streptomyces niveus | reverse complement strand
ACGGGCGCGGCCGGCGGCGCCGCCTGCTGCGGCTCGTCGACGCTGATGCCGAAGTCCGTTGCCAGACCTTCGAGTCCGCTGCTGTACCCCTGGCCGACCGAGCGGAACTTCCAGGCGCCCTGCCGCCGGTAGAGCTCACCGAGGACGAACGCCGTCTCGACGGTCGCGTCCTGGCTGTCGTACCGCGCGACCTCGGCGCCCGACGCCGCGTCGAGGAGGCGTACGTAGAGTCCGGGCACCTGCCCGAAGTTGCCGCCGTCCGCCGACGCGGCGACGACGATACGGTCGATGTCGGCCTCGACCCGGCCCAGATCGACGGACAGGGTGTCGGTCACGGTGCCGGGACCTGTGCCTTTTCCGTCGTGGCGCACGGCACCTGACGCGTGCGTCGCCTGGTTGTAGAAAACGAAGTCCGCGTCGGAGCGAACCTTTCCGGCCTTCAGCAGAAGGGCCGAGCCGTCGACATCCGGCGTGCCGGGCGCTGAACGCCATCCCAATTCGACGCGCACACTCGGTGCCGTCACCGGAACATTGGCTCCTTTAAGCATGGACATGCTCGCCCCCATCGAGAGTCGGGTGACCGAAAGTTTTCCGTCGCTCCAAACCTAATCGCTACCGGCGTCGTCGCACCCACGAGGACCCACCGGTAACCCCTCTGGAGCTTGCCCTTTACACGATCAGTACGCGGCCGGACGACCGATTTTCCCAAGTTCGCTCGCATTGGGGATCCGAAGTGGCCCAGAGCTCCCGAAAGAACCCACTAATCGGACTCCCCAACCGGCACATCGTGGGCTTAACTTATGTTCCATGACCTCCCCCCGCGCCACCTACGGCGGCGGTTACTACACCGCGCCGTCGTTCCCGGACACCCCGATCTACGACTCCCTGGTCGCGGAGCGGGGCACGCCTCAGATCGCCCCGATCCGAGTGCCTTCCGCCTACGACACCGGCAGCAGCTACCAGAGCAACAGCTATCTGCCGGCGCTGCCTTCGGCGCTTCCCGCTCTGCCGGCCGCTCCCTCGCAGCCCACGCCGTCCTACGGCGGTGGCTACCAGCCGCAGCCGGCGCAGCACCCCGTGCCGCTCCAGCACGCCCCGGCGCCCTACATTCCGCAGCAGGCGCCGCCGCCCCGCGGCTATCAGGGCGCTCAGCAGTACCAGCCCCAGCAGCAGCAACAGCAGCCGCGTCCCCAGCAGCCCCGCCCGCCGCAGCAGCAGCGACCGGGGTCGGCGACGGGGTACGAGGCGATGCGCCCCGCCTCGCCGCGTCCGGCGCCCGCGCCGGCGCAGTACGACGACCCGTACAACCGGCCCTACCAGAGCCGGGGTTACTGAGTCACCGGGGCGTCCCGGAACGACGGAGACAGCTGACGCACCGGGCGCACATCGGGCCGGGGGCCGGGAGGAGCGGAGAAGGCCGGAGGGAGCCGGGGGGCTGCTGGCAGGATGGCCGTATGCCTCAGCAGTCCTTCCCAGTCCTGCATGCCCTGCGCGTTCATCCGGTGAAATCGGTGGGAGGTTTCACGGCCGACAGCGCGGTCGTGGAGCCGTGGGGACTGGCGGGCGACCGTCGTTGGACACTGATCGACGCGTCGGACACCGCTGTCACGCAGCGCGAGCTGCCACGCCTGGCGCTGGCCCGCGCCGAGCCGCTGCCGGACGGCGGGATCATGCTGTACGCGCCCGGCCTGGAGCCGTTGGCCGTCGCGCGCCCCGTGCCGGGCGGATCGCCAACTGGCCGGGTGGGAAGGGGCGTTGACGTCATCACCCGTACGGACGCATCTGCGGATGACATCGTGGTGAACGTCTTCGGGACCAAGGTTGACGCGCTGTCGGCCGACGCGCGCGCGAGCGAGTGGTTCAGCCGCCACCTCGGGGTGGAGGTCCGGCTGGCGCACCTGGGCGACCCGGCGGTCGCGCGGCCCGTCGATCCGCTGTACGCCCGCCCCGGAGAGACCGTCAGCTTCGCCGACGGCTACCCCCTGCTCGTCGTCACCCTCTCCTCGCTCGACGCCCTCAACTCCCTGATAGCGCAAGGCGATCACGCCGACGAGGGGCCGCTGCCGATGAACCGGTTCCGGCCGAATCTCGTCGTCGCGGGGACGGCTCCGTGGGCCGAGGACCAGTGGCGCCGGATCACGGTCGGGGAGGTCACCTTCCGGGTCGCCAAGCCGTGCGGTCGCTGTGTGATCACCACGACCGACCAGCGGACCGCGCTGCGTGGCAAGGAACCGCTGCGTACGCTGGCCAGGCACCGCCGATTCGACGGGAAGTTGGTCTTCGGACAGCATCTGGTGCCCGAGAACACCGGCACGGTGCAGGTGGGAGACGTGGTGAGGGTGTTCACCGACTAGTCGGCGGCCGGATCCGACCGGTCGAACGGAAGGGTGATTTCGCTCTCCCTTCCGCCCTTTTGTGCGTGAGCCGGTTCCCGCCGGGCTATGACGGACGGGGGAACGGACGGCGGACGGAAGGGGTGCGACACGATGCGAGCGGTCGTGGGGCTCCGGCGCTGGCGGCACAACCCGCTGCGGAGAAGCACCGATCTGATCGAGGCATGGGTCGCCCTCGGCGCCCTGCTCCTGATGCTTGTCGCCGTGCCCGCGATTGGCTGGATCTCGGGTGCGCTGACCGACGACGCGCTCCGGCGGACGATCCGCGCCCAGCACGAGGACCGGCACCGCACGGAGGCCGTCATGGTCCGCGAGGCCACGGCTGCCACCCGCGTCGCGTCCGACCCCGAGGCCCCGGTCCAGCGCGACCCCGGCCGGCCGGTGATCGCCAAGTGGACGGCGCCGGACGGCAGTCGGCACACCGAACTCGTCCGCTCGGCGCCGCCGGCCCTGCGCGCCGGTGACACCTTCGCGGTCTGGACGGACGGCGGCGGGCGGCTCGCCCAGCGCCCGGCGGACCTCGCCGTCGCCCGCACGCACGCGGTGCTCGCGGGGCTCGCGGTGGCCGTGGGCGCCGCCGGTCTGATCGAGGGCGCCCGGCGGCTGGTGGTGTTCGGACTCAACCAAGTCCGGTACGCGCGCCTCGATCTGGCGTGGGCGCGGGCCGGTCCGGACTGGGGTCGTACCGGTGCCGGAAGCTGACCCAAACCGCTCTTGGGTCAACTCACCGGTGCCGCGCGCGCTACGGTGGTGCGACCCGGTCCTCTGACGCGGCCGGGGACTTCCTTGAGTCGACCCCCGAGCAGGTCAGGTCGGCACAGCACGCGCAGGCGCACGAGGTGGGGACAGAACAACACCATGGCACAGGGCACCGTCCAGGTGACGCACACCGGCACCTCGCGCTGGCGTCGCCGTACCGGCGAGTACACCTCTCTCGCCGCGGCCCTGGAGGCCGCGGGCGACGGCGACATACTCACCGTCGCACCGGGCACCTACCGGGAGAATCTCGTGGTCACGCGCGCCGTCACGCTGCGCGGACCCGAGGGCCCGTCAGGCTCGGTGCGCATCGCGCCGCCGGACGGCGTACCGCTCACGGTGCGCGCCTCGGCGACCGTCCACGACCTGCATGTGGAGGGCCAGGACACCACCGCGCCCGCGCTGCTGGTGGAGGACGGCACCCCGGAGCTGACGGATCTGCGGATCGTCACGCGCTCGGCCGCCGGGATCGAGGTGCGCGGCGCCGCGCGCCCCACCGTCCGCCGCTGCACCGTCGACAATCCGGCCGGCGTCGGTGTCGCCGTACTCGACGGCGCCGGCGGGGTCTTCGAGGACTGCGAGGTCGTCGCGGCCGGGCAGTCGGGCGTCTCGGTACGCGGCGGGGCGCATCCCCGGCTCGAACGGTGCCGGATCCATCACGCGTCGGGCGGCGGACTGACCGTCACCGGCGAGGGCAGCGGTCTTGAGGCCGTCGGCTGCGAGGTGTACGAGATCAAGGGCACCGGCGTGCAGATCGCCGCGCGCGCCGCCGCCCATCTCACCGACTCCCGCGTCCACCGCACGTCGGCCGACGGGATCACCCTCGACACGGACGCGGTGCTGACGCTCTCCGACTGCGACATCCACGACATCCCGGAGAACGCGTTCGACCTGCGTTCGCGCTCGGTGCTGACGCTGACCCGCTCCACGGTGCGGCGCTTCGGCCGCAACGGTCTCTCCGTCTGGGACCCGGGCACCCGCGTGGACGCCAACCAGTGCGAGATACACGACAGCACGGGCGACTACCCGGCGGTCTGGGTGAGCGACGGGGCGACCGTCGTCCTCGACTCGTGCCGGGTGCACGACGTGCCGGACGCGCTGTTCGTCCTGGACCGCGGCTCGCGCGCCGACGTCGTGGACAGCGACCTGTCCCAGGTGCGCAACACGGCCGTTTCGGTGAGCGACGGGGCCACGGCGCAGCTGGACGACTGCCGGATCAGGGAGGCGTCCACCGGCGCCTGGTTCCGGGACCACGGCAGCGGCGGCACGCTCAACTCCTGCACCATCGACGGCGTGCAGACCGGTGTCATCGTCACCAAGGGCGCGGACCCGACCATCGAGCGCTGCACGATCACCTCGCCCGCCGAGGCCGGTTTCTACGTCTCCGCCGAGGGCCGGGGCACGTTCCACGACTGCCGGGTGACGGGCAGCGGCGGTTACGGCTTCCATGTGATGGACGGCTGCCGTACGACGCTGACGCGCTGTCGGACCGAGCGCTGCGCGCGCGGCGGTTACGAGTTCCCGGACGGCACCGTGCCGGGCGCCGAGGGCAATGGGGCCGGGCCGACCGTGGAGGACTGCACGAGCGACGAGAGCGGTGTGCTGGCCCCCGTGCCGCAGCCGACGGCCCTGCTGACCGCCACCGAGACGACGGGGCTGCTGGGCTCGGTCCCGGCGCAGAGCGCGAGCCCGACGCCGGTGCCTCAGGCGCCGCCCGCCGAGCCGGTACGCGAACCGGACAAGGTCCTCGGTGAACTCGACGAGCTGGTGGGCCTGGAGAGCGTCAAGCGCGAGGTCCGCGCCCTCACGAACATGATCGAGGTTGGCAGGCGCCGGCAGCAGGCCGGTCTCAAGGCCGCGTCGGCGCGCCGCCATCTGGTCTTCACCGGCTCCCCCGGCACCGGCAAGACGACGGTGGCCCGGCTGTACGGCGAGATCCTGGCCTCGCTCGGGGTGCTGGAGCGCGGTCATCTCGTGGAGGTCTCCCGGGTGGATCTGGTGGGCGAGCACATCGGCTCCACCGCGATCCGTACGCAGGAGGCCTTCGACCGGGCCCGTGGCGGTGTGCTGTTCATCGACGAGGCGTACGCGCTGTCGCCGGAGGACTCGGGGCGTGACTTCGGGCGTGAGGCGATCGACACGCTGGTGAAGCTGATGGAGGACCACCGGGACGCGGTGGTGGTGATCGTCGCCGGGTACACGGTGGAGATGGAACGCTTCCTCGCGGTCAACCCCGGTGTGGCGTCCCGTTTCTCACGGACCATCACCTTCGACGACTACGAGGCCGACGAGCTGCTGCGGATCGTGGAGCGGCAGGCCGAGGAGCACGAGTACCGGCTGGGCGCGGGCACGCCCGAGGCGCTGCTCAAGTACTTCACCGTCCTGCCCAAGGGACCGGCCTTCGGCAACGGCCGTACCGCGCGCCAGACGTTCGAGTCGATGGTGGAGCAACACGCGAGCAGGGTCGCCCAGTTGCCGGAGACCAGCACGGACGATCTGACGCTCCTCTACGCGGACGACCTGCCCGAACTGCCGTGACCGTGCCGCTGGTCCGCGGCGCCGTCGCGCTGCGCGGGCAGTGCGGGCGGCAGCCGGTCGAGCAGCGCCGCGCGCTCCGCGGCGAAGCCGGGGTCGGCCTGGTAGTCGGAGTGCCCGAGGATCGGTTCGGGCAGCGGGCGGCGCTCGGTGCGGCCGTAGGCGAGCGGGTCCTTGAGCGGCCCGTGGTCCACGGCCGGTTCGTCTCCCTGGCCGCCGAGGCGGACCGGCCCGCCGATCGGGTCGGTGGCCCGCCACAGGTTGCGCCAGCAGTGCACCTCGCGGCCCAGGTCGCCGAGGGGCGTGGCACCGAAGTAGGCCGGGAACCAGCGGCCGTACAGCCGCTCCAGCGGTGAGCCGTAGGTGAGCAGCGCCACCTGGTGGCGGGTGCCCTCGCGCAGCTGCCAGACGGCCGCGGCGGCCAGCACGCTGCCCTGCGAATGGCCGGAGATGACGAGGCGTCCGCCGGTGCGGGCGGTCCAGGTGGCCATCCGCCAGGTGAGGTCGGGTACGGCGCGTTCCGCGTAGCACGGCGGCGCGAAGGGGTGCGAGGCGCGCGGCCAGAAGGTCCCGACGTCCCACAGGATGCCGATGGTGCGCCGGGCCGACGGGTCGCGGTAGGCGCGGCGGCCCCACGTGACGAACAGGATGAAGCCGAGGCCGATGAGCCAGGAGCCGAGTGCCTGCGCGGTGTCGGCGACCGACTGGATCAGCGCCGGTTCGCCCTCGGCGGCCCGGCCGGGCACGTCGCCGCTGAGCCAGGCCCCGAGGACGGCGCCGGTGCCGAGCAGGAGCGAGGCGCCGGAGACGAGTCCGACCAACCAGGGGGCCGCGTCGGTGAGTTCGGCGCGGGCGCGGGCACCGGCGATCCGGCGGGTACGGACGGAGTCGGGGGTGACCCTCGCCTCCCGGGACCCGTACTCCGCCTCCACGACCGGGGCGAGGCGGCGGCCGGTGCGTACGGTGCGCGCGGCCAGGAGGACGACCGGGATCAGCAGGAGCACGAGCAGGACGGGGATGACGGCCGCCTGCCAGCTCAGCAGCACCGGCGGCCCGGGGATCGGGCCCTCCCCCATGCCGGGCGTGCCGCTCCCGTCGAGCCAGTCCCCGACGCGCTGGGCCACGCCGCCGGTCATCACCCCGGCCAGGGCGCAGGCCAGCATGGCGACGGCGGGGCCGCCGAGACCGTGGAGCGCGATCCTGGCGTGCCGGGCGCGGCGGTGCAGGGCGAAGGCCGCCACCGCGAGCGCGACGACGAGGACTCCCTGGGCGAGGATGAGCACCGAGAACGTGACGGCGCCGGGGAGGGTGCCGGAGGAGACCCAGTCGGGGCGGGACCAGGCGGCGTACACCATCGCGAGGCCGAGCAGGACGAGGGAGCCGGCGGGCAGCCGGCTGATGAGCGCCTTGTCGAGTGTGCCGTCCCGCCTGCGCTCGCTGCGCCCCCTGCTGCACACCACCCAGAGCACAACGAGCCCCGCGGCGACGAGAGTCGAGTGGAGCAGCCAGCCGATGGCCTCGCGTACGGCACCGGCGGCGTCGCGGTCGTGGCGGGCGGCGGCTCCGGTGATCGCGCCCGCGACGGTGAGGAATCCGGCGGCGGTGTGCGCGGCGCGCAGCCGGGCGACAAGCCGGCGGCCGTACCAGAATCCGGGCCTGGCGAGTGCGGGGCGGACGGTCGCGGGCTCGGCCGGCCCCTCGTACGCGTCGGTGTCGTCGGCGCCTGCCGTCTCCGGCTCGGACCAGCTGCCGACGGCGGTGGGGCCGGTCGGCGGGCGCTGGGCCTCGTAGGCGCTCCAGGTCCGGTTGGACAGATACCACAGGAGGCCCACGAGCGCGGCGGGCACCAGCGCGGCCAGCGCGAGGCGGCGGCCGGGCTGCGCCCACCAGCCGTCCCGCGCGGCGGACAGGAAGCCGAGCCAGGCCCGGTCGTCCGCGCAGCCGGCGGAGCCCGCGCACTGCCAGGCCACCAGGTCGAGCGCGACCTCGCAGGCGGCGGCGGTCAGCAGGACGGTGAGCGTCAGTGCGAGCAGCCGGACCAGTACGCCGTACAGCCGCTGTATCCGGCCGAGTCCGTTGGTCGCCGGGCGCATCCAGTGCGCGAGGTTGACGACCATGAAGGGAAGCAGCAGCAGCCACAGGGCGCGGGTGCCGTTGCCCGAGGTGAGGTTGGACCAGCAGTACGCCTCGGGCACCGGCCCGTCCTCGTACCGCTCGGGGTGCGCCTCGGCCTCCTCGTCGGCGGGCCGGCGGTAGATGGCGGCCGTCTCGTCGCCGGTGATCCGGACCACGTACGGATCGGCGAGCATCTCCTGCGCGGTGGCGCCGCCGACGCCGTGGACCAGCAGTTCGAGCGCGGCGCCGTCGCTCCGGCGGACGGGGGGCTCAGAGGACACGTGGGTGACTCGCTCTCGGATGACGTCTCGCGGGCGGTGGCCGCCGCCTTCAGCGACTCTCCCCGGACCGGGGGAGGCCGACACCTGCGTAGGGGGCCCAACGGCGTGGGAGGATGAGCAACCCTGATGACGAGCTGTGTACGGCGGCCCCGCAGGATGCCGGCGTGGAAGGACGGGCCCCGGTGGTGAGCGACAACCAGAACCTCCTCGCGGAACAGCGGCGGGCCCTGATCCTCGACGAGGTGCGCCGGCGCGGCGGTATCCGCGTCAACGAGCTGACGCGCAAGCTCAACGTCTCCGACATGACGGTCCGCAGGGATCTCGACGCGCTCGCCCGCCTCGGCGTCATCGAGAAGGTGCACGGCGGCGCCGTACCGGTGGTGGAAGCGAGCACGCACGAGCCGGGCTTCGAGGCCAAGTCGGAGCTGGAGCTGAGCGCCAAGGAGGACATCGCGCGGGCCGCCGCCGCGATGGCGGTGCCCGGCCGGGCGATCGCGCTGTCGGGCGGCACCACCACATACGCGCTGGCGCACCATCTGGTGGACGTGCCCGATCTGACGGTGGTGACGAACTCGGTGCGGGTGGCCGACGTGTTCCACGCCGCGCAGCCCGCCGGTGCGTCGGGGGGGCAGCGCGCGGGGGCGGCCACCGTGGTGCTGACGGGCGGGGTCCGTACGCCGTCCGACTCGCTGGTGGGCCCGGTCGCCGACCAGGCGATCCGCTCGCTCCACTTCGACGTGCTGTTCCTGGGGGTGCACGGGATCTCCGCCGAGGCGGGTCTGTCGACGCCGAATCTGGCCGAGGCGGAGACGAACCGCCGTTTCGTGCGCTCCGCGCGGCGGGTGGTGGTCGTGGCCGACCACACCAAGTGGGGGACGGTGGGCCTGAGTTCGTTCGCGACGCTGGACCAGGTCGACACCCTGGTCACGGACGCGGGGCTGTCGCCCGAGGTGCGCGAGGAGATCGTGGAGCATCTGCCCGGACTGGTGGTCGCCGGGGAATCGGCCGACGGGTGAGCGTCTTCCGTGTCGCACGCCGTACGGCGCTGCCCGCCGACGAGGCCTGGCGGCGGATCACCGACTGGCCGGCGCACGCGCGCACGGTGCCGTTGACCCGGATCCTCGTGGAGACGCCGGGGCCGAGCGGGACGGGGACGGTGTTCGTGGCGCGTACCGGGCTCGGGCGGGTGCGGTTCGACGACCCGATGGAGGTCGTGCGGTGGGAGCCGCCCACGGCGGGTCGCCCGGGGCGCTGCCGGCTGGAGAAGCGGGGCCGGGTGATCACCGGCTGGGCCGAGATCGAGGTGGCCGAGAGCGATGGTCACACGCTGGTCCGGTGGACGGAGGAGTTGCGTGTCAGCTTTCTGCCGCGCTTCCTTGACGGGGTGACCGCGCGCACGGGACGCGTCGTCTTCGGCCGGGTCGTCGACGCTCTTCTGCGTGGTCAGGGGCGCTGAACGCGCTCGACTCCCCGCGTCGGCAGGGCAGTTGTCCGGGCGATGGCCCTCGGGCCGCCCCCATCTGCGGTGTGACGTTCGCACGATTCACTCGTTTCCCCGTCGAGTGACCGCGCATCCGCACCTCGGAAGGGCAGAGCCCGATGCCGACACACCGGCGAGCGACCGACGACACCCGGCCGGAAAGGCGCCCCGGCGTCGACGAGGCCGAGGCCGCCCTGGTCGAGCACTATCCGCGGCTCGTACGGCTGGCCTATCTCATCCTGCCGCCGGGGCTGGGCCGCCACCGCAGGGTGCTGACGGCGCACGCCGTGGTCCAGCGTGTCCTGCCCCGGTCGCGCAAGGGTGACGCCCTCTCCCCCGTGCCCGCGCAGCGCGGCACCGCGGGCGCCGCGTACGTCTGGATACGTGAGCGGGTGGTCCGGGACGCCCTGGACAGGGACGGGCGGCCCCGCCACTGGCGGGCGTTCGTCTCCCGGCGGCTGCCACGACTGCCCGCCGTGGCGGGGCTTCGGCTCTTCCCGCGCGCCGGTGGCGGCGACGAACTGGCCCTGGACCAGGCGCTGTTCACCGTCGGATCGGCCGCCCGCGCCGCGCTGGCGCTGCGCGTTCTGGAGGGCATGGCGGCGGCCGAGGTCCGTACGCTCCTGGCGGCCGCCGGGGTACGGGACCCGGCGGGCGCCCTGCGGGCCGCCGAGCGGGTGGCGTCGGAGCGCGGCGGACGGACCCAAACACTGCTGGGCGCAACGGAGTTCGACCCCTGCACGGTGCAGACCCGGCCGACGGATCTGCTGCGGCGCCGGCACCGTACGCGTCTGGCCGGCGCGACCGCGGTGGTCGTGGCGCTCGCGGCCTCGGTGCTGATCGCCATGCCCGAGCAGAGCCCGCAGCGGCCGACCGCCGTGGCTGGCGGGGCCGTCGGCGCCTCCCTGGCGCGGGCGTTGGACCCGGCGCTGCTGGAACGGGCGGCAGGCGACGCCTGGTCCGACACCTCGCGGGTGGACTTCTCCGTCTGGCCGGCGCGGGGCGGGCGTACCGGCGACGGCGCGCTGCTGGAACGGGCGCTGCGGGCCTGGGGCGCGCCGGGCCCGGCGGTCCGGGTGAAGGCGACCACGGGCACCGCCTCGGCGCCGCCCGCCGAGCCGCCGCGCCTGCTGTACGCGGGCGAGGTGGACGGCGCCGTGGTGGTGCTGCTGCACGACGGCAGGCGGGTGGCGCGGTACGCGGAGCCGGTGTCGGGCGACGGTGCGCCGGCCCTGGACCTCGCGCGTACGGACGACGCCGACGTGACGACGGCGGGCGCCGTGGTGGTGAGCCGTGGCCGGGGCGGTGTGCGCTATCTCCTCGCCCCGTGGATCGCCGAGTCCTCGACACGGGACCTGCTCGCGCCGGAGACACCCGCCGAGGACCTGACCGTGTCGAAGGACGGTGTCACCGCTCCCGTACCGGCGCCCGCGCCGGGTGACGGCTGCGCGTCGTGGCCGGTGCTGCGGTTGCGTTCCTCGGAGAAGATCGTGGAGCGGCACGCGTTCCTCCTCACCGATCTCGGCGATCTCTCGCCCGCGCATCTGACGTACACCCCGCTGCCGGGTACCGGCGCGCCCGCGCGGGCGCCGCGTGAGGCCACCGGCGGTGCGGCGCTGGCCAGTTGGGCGCGTACGGCGTGCTCGTTGGGGAGCCTGCGGGGATCGGGTGTGCGGGCGGTCAACAACTGGGCGTTCGCCGAGCAGGAGTTGCCGGAGACCGGCGCGCGCGCCACCTGGGTGTGCACCCGGGCCGACTCCTGGCGCGGCCCCGGCAGGATCGCGGTGCGGCTCCAGCAGCCCGCCTCGTCGCCCGCCGAACCGGACACGGTGGTGGCCGAGGTCCGCGACACGGCGTCGTGCAGCCGGTTCGGCCAGCACGTTCTGGCCGGGACGCGCTGGCGGGCGCCGTCCGGCAACTGGTTCCTGCTGGCGGCGGGCAGCCGCGACGTCACGCGGATCACGGCGACGGGCACCGTCCGGGCGGACGAGAGCGCACGGACAATGGCGGTCCCGGCGCCCCGGGAAGGCGACGTGAACCTGACGGGACGGCTGACGAACGACGAACAACTCCCTTCAGTTCGCTGACAGTTCAGGACCGGGGGCCGCTTCCGGCGCTACCGTGTGGCCCGGCGGGCCGAGTTGGACTGCGGCGGCGGACGTGGAGGGGCAACGGATGAAGCGGGTACGGGGGTTGGCCGTGGCGGTGGCCGCCGGGGCGGCGCTGCTGCTCACGGGATGCGGCGTGCCGACGGACTACAGCGAGATCGTCACGTTCACCGACGAGCACGGCCGCGCGTGCACCGCGTCGGTGGTGGTCGACCAGGAACAGAACGAGGGCGACGACTACGAGGTCTCCAGCCTCGACTGCGACTATCCCCCGGAGGGCAGGACGCCGGGACCCACCCGCTACTCCCCCTTGCCGGAGCGCGACGAGAAGTGACGGCGAGGCGGGTCGTGCGCGACGGCTAGGCGGGCCAGCGGCCCGTGCGCAGGAAGTCCTCGACGGTGGCGGTGTACGGCGTGATGTCGATGCCCTGTGCGGCGAGCCAGTCGTCGGAGTAGTACTTGTCGAGATAGCGGTCGCCGGGGTCGCAGATCAGCGTCACCACGCTGCCCTTGCGGCCCTCGGCCACCATCTCGGAGACGATCCTCAGCGCGCTCCACAGCCCGGTGCCCGTCGAACCGCCCGCCTTGCGGCCGATGGTGCGCTCCAGTACGCGTACGGCGGCGATGCTCGCCGCGTCCGGCACCTTCATCATCCGGTCGATGGCTCCGGTCACGAAGCTCGGCTCCATGCGCGGTCTGCCGATGCCCTCGATCCGTGAGCCGCGCTCGCTGCACGCCTGCGGGTCGCGCCGCGTCCAGCCGTCGAAGAAACAGGAGTTCTCCGGGTCGGGGACGCAGATCATGGTGTCGTACTGCATGTAGCGCACATAGCGGGCGACGGTCGCCGACGTACCGCCGGTGCCGGCCGTCGCGACGATCCAGGCGGGCTCCGGGTAGCGCTCCAGCCTCAGCTGCTGGTAGATCGATTCGGCGATGTTGTTGTTGCCGCGCCAGTCGGTGGCCCGCTCCGCGTACGTGAACTGGTCCATGTAGTGCCCGCCGGTCTCGGCGGCGAGGGTGGCCGACTCCTCGTACATCCGGCGCGGGTCGTCCACGAAGTGGCAGCTACCGCCGTGGAATTCGATGAGCCGGCACTTCGCGGGGCTGGTGGTGCGCGGCATGACGGCGATGAACGGGACGCCGATCAGCTTCGCGAAGTACGCCTCCGAGACGGCCGTCGAGCCGCTGGACGCCTCGATGACGGGCTTTCCGGGGCGGATCCAGCCGTTGCAGAGCCCGTACAGGAACAGCGAGCGGGCGAGGCGGTGTTTGAGGCTGCCGGTCGGGTGGGTGGACTCGTCCTTCAGATACAGGTCGATGCCCCACCGCTCGGGCAGCGGGAAGAGCAGCAGGTGGGTGTCGGCCGACCGGTTGGCGTCGGCCTGGACCTTGCGTACGGCCTCCTTGAGCCAGGCCCGGTACGCGGGGTCGCCACGGTTCACGTCGATGGTCTGCTGCTGCTCCGTCATGCGCGCCGTCCCTCGTCCCGCCGGTGCCCTTCCCCCGGCCAACAGTAAGCCCTCGACCTGGGCAAACCATGCCTTTGGGTATCCATAGCCACGCCTTGGACACGGGGCGTGCCGGGCGCCCTTCGACCGGGTCGGCAGATGGTGACGTGTCGTCAGGGGCTCGTGGGGAAGTCTCTCTGGCGTCCGCGCGTTGAGTTGTGCAGACTTCCCCGTAGGGAACAGCACGAAGGGGGCGGATCAGCCATGGCGGAGCCTGAGTTCAGCGCGAGTGGCGTCGAGATAGAGCGCTGGCCCCGCTCGCTCACCAAAGCGGGCCGGGTGCTCATCCAGGACGGCAGACTCGCGTTGTTGACCAGTTACGGGCGGGTCATCGACAGCGCGCCGCTGCGGGCGGTGCAGGCGGCGAGGCCGTGGTTCCGGGGCGAGGACAGCACGGTGGCGACGGTGAACGGCATTCGCTACCGGCTGACGATGGGCGGCGAGGGGAGACGGCCGGAGGGCCGGCTGCTGGCCGGGCGCTTCCTGGAGACCGTACGCAGGGCGGGGACGGCGAAGACCTGACAGGAGGGCGAAGGCCCGACAGGACGGCGAAGGGGCTGACATCCGGCGGTTGACGCCGAGGCCCGCGAGTTGCGGTCACGTGCCACATGGCTCACTCTGGTGTACATCACTCAGGGTGAACCGGTGGTGACGCTGCGATCCAGCCCCACCGGGCAAGACAGCAGCGAGCCTCGCGAGTGAGCTGCTGGATGTGATCCATGCCTTCCTCCGGACCTCAATCGGGGAGTCGCAGCCGTGATCAGCCAGCCAAGCAGGCAGTGCACGGTGGAGCTCCAGGCCCTGCCGTCGCGGATCCGCCAGGTCCGCAGAATCGTTTCCGCGCAATTGCGCTACTGGCAGCTCGACCCACTGATCGATCAAGCGGCGCTCGGCGTGACCGAGCTGCTCACCAACGTCCACCGGCACGCACAGCCGGACAAGATGTGCACCGTCGACATCAAACTCCTGCTCGACCGGCTCACGGTCGCGGTCCATGACCACGACCCGCGCCTGCCGACCATCAAGGAGGCCGACCCGCTCGACATGTGCGGGCGCGGTCTCGCCCTGATCGAGGCGGTCAGCGAGAGCTGGGGCGTGCGCGCGGAGGGTGACGCGGGAAAAGTCATCTGGTTCACGCTTCCCGCCTCGGCCGCCGCTCCGCCCCGGCATCCGCTGTACGGCGCGACGACGGACGGCCCGTTCTCGGGCACCTCCTTCGCCAACAGCTCCTTCGCGGGCATCCGCGCCGTGTCCGGGGAGCGCGACCACACCGCCGCCCGGTCAGCCGTCGTCGGCTGACCGGGCGGGGGGGGTCAAGGGCCGGACGGCCTCACTCCGTGGCGATGGCGCGCAGCACGTCCAGGCGTGCCGCCCTGCGGGCGGGACGCCAGCCCGCGATCGCGCCGGCCGTCAGGCCGACCACGCCGACGAGCGCCAGCTGCGCCGGCGGCAGCGCGAAGGCGAAGGCGGTGTCTCCCGCGCCCTCGGACGCCTCGACGACGACCCAGCCCAGCAGTCCGCCGAGCGCCAGTCCGCCCGCCGTACCGAAGGCGGCCACCAGCACGGACTCCCAGCGGACCATCGCCCGCAGCTGCGCCCTGGTCTGGCCGACCGCGCGCAACAGGCCCAGTTCCCCGGTGCGTTCATGGACGGCGAGGGTGAGGGTGTTGGCGATGCCCAGGAGCGCGATGAGCACGGCGAGGGCGAGCAGCGCGTAGATCAGCGTGAGCATCATGTCGATGGCCCCGGCGGAGGTCCGCGCGTACTCCTCGCGTGTCTGGACGTCCGGGTTGCCGAAGGCCGCCGCCGTCTTCTCCACGGCCGCTCCGGCCTCGGCGGCGGGGACACCGTCCGCGAAGGTGACGGAGACGAGCGTGTCGGCGTCCTGGGTACGGTGCGGGGCCCAGGCCGCGCGGGTGATGACGTAGTCGCCGGCGAGTTCGGACCGCTCGTACACCGCCCTGACCGTGAAGGTCTCCTTCCCGCCGTCGGTGAAGGTGAGCCGGGTGGTGTCGCCGACGCGCAGATTCCGGTCGTCGGCCTGCGCGCGTGACACCGCGATGCCGCGGTTGCCGAACCCGTCGAACGAGCCGTCCACGGACCCGAGATCGAAGCCCTCGGCGAGCGCCGGCGGGTCGGTGACGGTCAGCTGACGGCCGTCACCGTCGACCTCGGCCACTCCCCTGCCGAGCCCCACCGCCGAGCCCACTTCGGGGAGTTCGGCCAGGGCGGGCGCGAGCCCGGGGCTCAGCCCGCTGCCTCCGCCGCCGAACGCGGGCACGCTGACCGCGAGATCCCCGGCGAAGGAACGGGACACGGTCTGGTCCATGGTGGCCTTCAGCGAGGCGCCGAAGACCGTGAAGAGCGACACGACGGCGACGCCGATCATGAGCGCGGTGGCGGTCGCCGCCGTACGCCTGGGGCTGCGCAGGGCGTTGCGTTTGGCCAGGGCGCCCGAGACGCCGCGCAGCCGGTCCAGCGGCCCGCCCAGGAACCGTACGGCGACGGAGGAGGCCACCGGGCCGAGCACCACGAAGGCGGCGAGGGCGAGAACGGCTCCCGCCGCGGCGAGCACGAGGGACGGCGCGGCGAAGACGCCGGTCACGATGGCGGCGGTCCCGGCCAGGCCCAGCGCCGTACCGACGACGGCTCTGGTACGGGAGGCGCCCGAGTCGTCCACGGCCGTCTCGCGCAGAGCTGCCAGCGGTGCGGTGCGACCGGCCCGTACGGCGGGCAGGAGCGCCGAGCCGAGACAGACCACCACGCCGACGGCGAGCGGCAGCAGCATCGACAGCGCGCTGATCACCAACGGCCCCTCGGGGAAGGGGAATCCGATGACGGGGAACAGGGCCCGCATCCCGGCGGCGATGCCGATGCCGCCGAGCAGACCGGCCGCCGACGCGACCAGCGCGACGACGCCCGCCTCGGCGAGCGTGGCGCCCACGACCTGACGCTTGGTGGCGCCGAGGGCGCGCAACAGCGCGTTCTCGCGGGTGCGTTGGGCCACGACGATGGCGAAGGTGTTGTGGATGGAGAAGGTCGCGACGAGCAGCACGATGCCGGAGAAGACGAGCAGGAGGGTGGTGAACAGGCTCAGGAACTGTCCGGAGATCATTTCCCGGTTCTCGTCGGCCGACCGCTGTCCGGTGATCGCCTCCACGCCGGACGGCAGGACGGTCCGCAGCGAGTCTACGAGTTCGCGCTGGCTGGTGCCGGGACCGGCGCGGACCTGGATGCTCGCCGCCCGGCCAGGCTTGGCCGTGAGGTACTTCTCCGCGTCGGCCCTGGTCATCCCGGTGTAGGTGACCTGGCCCATGCCGTCCTCACCGCCGAAGGTCGCGAGACCGACGACCGTCACCCGTACCGGTTCGGGCGTCCGCAGCACGGTCGTGTCACCGATCGACAGTTTCCCGGCCTCGGCGGCGCCCCGGTTGAGCACGACCTCGCCGGTCCTCGAAGGCAGCCGCCCGGCGGCGAGTCGGTACGGGTTGAGCCGGGCGTCGTCGATCCAGTTGCCCGCGAGGGTGGGCGGGCCCTGGCCGCCGACGGGCTTGCCGTCGGAGCCGACGAGCTGTCCGGCGCCCTCGATCCTGGGTGCGACGGCGGCGACGCCGGGCGTCCGCCCGATCTTCTCGATCAGTGCGGTGTCCACCGGTTCGCGGGTGCCTTGGGTGTCGCCGGGCACGGTCACGACATTGGCGCTGCGGACGACGGCGTCGGTGCCGCCCGCCGCGTCGCCGAACAGGGTGTCGAAGCTGCCGCGCAGGGTGTCGCCCATGACGAGCGTGCCCGTCAGGAACGCCACGCCGAGCAGGACGGCGGTGAAGGTCCCGGCGAAGCGCCGTTTGTGCGCGCGGAGCGAGGAGACGCTGATACGCAACGAGGTACGCGTTCCGCTCATGACCGCGGCTCCGGGGGCAGGGGGCCGCTGGTGGTCCTCGTGTCGAACGCCTTCAGCCGGTCGAGCACCCGCTCGGCCGTCGGGTCCGTCATCCGGTCCACGAGCCGTCCGTCGGCGAGGAAGACGACCTCGTCGGCGTGGGCGGCGGCGACCGGGTCGTGCGTGACCATCACGACCGTGCGGTTCGTACGGCGCACGGTGCCGCTCAGCAGTCGTAGCACCTCCTCGCCGGAGCGCGAGTCGAGATTGCCGGTCGGCTCGTCGGCGAAGACGACGTCGGGGCTGCCCGCGAAGGCGCGGGCCACCGCGACGCGCTGCTGCTGGCCGCCGGACAGCTCGCCGGGGCGGTGGTGGAGGCGGTCGCGCAGTCCGACGACATCGATGAGGGCGTCGTACCACTCGTCGTCGCGCGCGGCGCCCGCGAGGTCCATCGGGAGGGTGATGTTCTCGGCGACGGTGAGGGTCGGGATGAGGTTGAACGCCTGGAAGACGAAGCCGACGCGCTCGCGGCGCAGCAGCGTGAGTCCGCGGTCGTCCAGCGTGCTGAGGTCCGTGTCGCCGATGAGCGCGGAACCGGAGGTGAGGGTGTCGAGTCCGGCGGCGCAGTGCATCAGGGTGGACTTGCCGGAGCCCGAGGGCCCCATGATCGCGGTGAAGCGGCCGGCCGGGAAGCCGACGCTCACCCCGTCCAGGGCCCTCACCCGCGTATCGCCCCTGCCGTAGACCTTCACGGCGTCGACGACGCGGGCGGCGGTGGCGGTGGTCATCGTGCCGGTGGTCGTCGTGCCGGTGGCGGCCGTGCCGGCGATCACGCGGCGCCGCCCTTGCCCGTACGGCCGAACTGCTCGTCCAGGACGGACAGCCGGCGCCAGTACTCGTCCTCGTCGATCTCACCGGCGGCGAACCGCCGGCCCAGCAGGCCGATCGGTGACCGCTCGTCGTACACGTCACGCGGGTCAGGCACGGACCCCCGGCCCGGCGCCCACGGGGGTCCGCCCCGGCGTCCGCGCCAGACGGTGCGGCGCAGGAGGGTGATCCCGCCGACGATCACCGCTGCCCAGACGAGCGGGAACAACAGGATCCACGGGCCGGGCCCGCCACTGTTCGCAAGGGCGTTCATCCTGATCAACTCCTCGGTTCGCGACTTCTCCGCGACGTTGTCCGTCGCTCTCTGTCGCTCGCTCTCTGTCGCTTTCGAGAGTCGCGCCGGGAGGGGGTCCGAGTCGTCGTACGGCCAGCGGCAGTGCGGGTACCCCACGGGGAGTACGCGGGCCGGGTGGGGCTGCTCCCCCTGAGGACGGGGGCTCAGCTGTCGTCGAGGTCCCTGAGCCGGCGGAACACCCGGCCGTCGTGGGCGAGGCGGCCCACCAGCGCCCCGCCGTAGACGACGAATCCCACGCCGACGAGCCAGGACTGGAGGACCAGTACGGTCCCGAACGGGCCGTACGTGACGGCGCTGGAGGCGATCAGCGGCGAGAAGACGAGCTGCGAGAAGCCGCGCAGGCCGAGCAGACCGAGGGTGGTGGCAGCGGCGCCGGGCAGCAGCGCCTTCCAGCGGACGCGCCCGCCGAGCAGCATGCGCTGGGCGATCCAGAAGAACAGGAACGTGCCGATGAGGTCCAGCACGACGACCACCAGGGGGCCGAGCACGGGATGGTCGGGTCTGGGGGTGTTGGTGAAGCCGAGCAGCGCGGCCACCAGCAGGGCCAGGAAGACGACATGGCGCCACATGGTGTGCCAGCGGGCGGTGGGCAGGTCCCAGACCTTCTCGTAGCCGGTCTGGACGGCGGAGCCGAAGGTCAGTCCGAAGACGGCGAGCGCGGCGAGTCCGAAGGCGGTGGTGCGCTGGAGCGCCGTGTTCGGCACGCCGAACAGCCGCTCGACCTGTCTCTGGGACTCGTGGGTGACCCCGATCGCCTGGCCGAGCCAGCGCGCGAAGCCCTGGCCGCTGTTGGGTTCGGCCGCGGCGACGAGGACCAGCACCGGGACGAGGGTGAGGAATCCGAGCGCCGCGAACCCCATGGCCCGGTGCATCAGTTCGATGTCGCGCCCACGGATCCAGGCGAGCCCCAGAGGTGATTCGCGCAGCCACCGGTCGAGGCGCCGGAACCAGCGCGGCGGGGGCGGCGGGGGCTCGGCGCCGGACGGCTCGGTCCCGGACGGCATCTCGGTCATACGGGGTGACCTACCCGTGTTGGGGCGGCGAACCGTCTGCGGTGCGGCCGGACGGGTGGTGGGCGAGGAGTGGTGCCCGCGTGCGCTGCCCGCCGTACGCCGGGCGCGCGCCCGGCGTCAGGCCCGGTCCCGCAGGCCCGGTCCCGCCAGGCCCGGTCACGCAGATCCGGTCCCGTCAGGTCAGTGCGGCCAGCGGGTCGTCCAGGACCGGCTGCCAGGCCAGTTCGGCGGCGCCGACCAGGCTGTTGTGGTCGAGCGTGCACGCGAGGATCGGTACGCTCCCGCTGCGTCCCCACAGGCTGCGGTCGGCGACGACGGCGCGCAGCCGGGCGGGGTCGGCGTCGAGCAGTTCGCGGTGCAGGCCGCCGAGGATGACGCGGTCCGGGTTGAGGATGTTCACCAGTCCGGCGAGCCCTTGGCCCAGCCGGTCGATCAGCTCCTCGGCCGCCGCCCGTACGGACCGGTCCGCGTACTCCGTACGGAGCAGGTCCCGCGACTGCTGGAGCAGCGATCCCTCGGGACCGGGCTCCCGGCCCGCCGCGTCGAGGAAGGCGAGCGGGTCGGTCTCGACGTCGAGACAGCCCCGGCTGCCGCAGTGGCAGGGCCTGCCCTCGGGGTTGACGGTCAGATGGCCGACTTCGAGCGCCAGTCCCGAACTGCCCGTGTGCAGACGGCCGTCAACGACGAGCGCGCCGCCGACACCGCGATGTCCCGTGGCGACGCAGAGGAGTTGGCCGGCGCCCCGGCCGGCGCCGTGCCGGTGTTCGGCGAGGGCGGCCAGGTTGACGTCGTTGCCGGTGAAGGCGGGGCCCTCGATGCCGGCGGCGCGTACCTGTTCGACGAAGAGGTCGCGTACGGGGGCGCCCGCCGGCCAGGCGAGGTGCAGCGGGTTGAGCGCGGTGCCTTCCGGTTCGGCGACCGCCGAGGGGACGGCGAGACCGGCGCCGACGCAGCGCCGTCCGCTGTCGCGCAGCAGCGCGGCGCCCTCGGCGACGACCGCGCCGAGCACCTGGGCGGGGTCGGAGGAGACGATGACGCAGCCGGGGGTGGTGGCGACCGTACGGCCGCCGAGTGCGACCAGGGCGGCACGGAAGCCGTCGGCGTGCACCTGGGCGGCGAGCACCACCGGGCCGGTGTCGTCCACGGCGAGCCGGTGCGAGGGGCGGCCCTGGGAACCGGCCGCGGCGCCGGGGCGGGAGTCGACCAGGATCAGGCCGAGCGCTTCCAGTTCGGCGGCGACGGCGCCCGCCGTGGCGCGGGTGACGCCCAGTTCCGTGGTGAGCACGGCGCGGGTGGGCGCGCGGCCCGTGTGCACCAGTTCCAGAGCGGGGCCGAGCGCGCTGCGGCCTCTCTCCAGTCGGGTCCTGGTCGTCGTTGCCTTGTCCGCCCTGCCGTTCATATGGGTGAGTCTCCCATGATCCCGCCGTTGAACCGCCGCCTTGTACGGATCGGCCCCGAGCCCCTATCCTTACTTTGTGCCGAACCTAAACAAACTCCGGACGGCCATAACGGGGGGTCGCGGCGGAGATCCCGCCACCGACGCCGCGCTGTCCCGCCTCATCCGCCTCCGTACCACTCTGACCATCTTCTTCGCCCTGGACGGCTTCCTCTTCGCCGGCTGGGTCGTCCGTATCCCCGCCATCAAGCAGCAGACCGGCGCGTCGGCGAGCGACCTCGGGCTGGCCCTCCTCGGGGTGTCCGCCGGTGCCGTGGTCACGATGATGTTCACCGGGCGGATGTGCGCGCGGTTCGGCAGTCATCCGGTGACCGTGGTCAGTTCGCTGCTGCTGGCGCTGAGCATCGCCCTGCCCGCGCGGACGCACTCGGCGCTGACGCTGGGTCTCGTGCTGCTCCTCTTCGGCGCCGCGTACGGGGCGCTCAACGTCTCCATGAACAGCGCGGCCGTCGATTTCGTCGCCGCGCTGCGCCGCCCGGTGATGTCCAGCTTCCACGCCGCGTTCAGCCTGGGCGGCATGGCGGGCGCGGGGCTCGGCGCGCTGGTGGCGGGCGGTCTCTCCGCGTCCACGCACCTGCTCGCGCTCACGGGCGTCGGCCTGCTCGTCACCGTGCTGGCCGGCCCCTCGCTGCTGCGCCACACGCTGCCGCCGGCCGCGGGCCCGGCGCCCTCCACGGGGAAGGCGGCCGCTTCGGGGAAGGCGGCGGCTCCGCGCCGGCTCGACCGGCGTACACGGCGGCTGGTCGTCCTGTTCGGCGTGATCGCGCTGTGCACCGCGTACGGGGAGGGTGCCCTCGCCGACTGGGGCGCCCTGCATCTCGCCCAGGACCTGGACGCCGGCGCCGGGCTCGCCGCCGCCGGGTACTCGCTGTTCGCCCTCGCCATGACGGTGGGCCGGCTGTCCGGTACGGCGCTGCTCGAACGGCTCGGCCAGACCCGCACGTTGGTCGCCGGTGGTGTGCTCGCGGCGCTCGGCATGCTGCTGGGCGCGCTGGCGCCGACGACCTGGCTCGCCCTGGCTGGCTTCGCCGTCACCGGGCTCGGTCTCGCCAACATCTTCCCGGTGGCCGTGGCCAGGGCGGGCGCGCTGGCCGGCCCGAGCGGCGTCGCCGCCGCGTCCACGCTGGGGTACGGCGGCATGCTGCTGGGGCCGCCCGCGATCGGCTTCCTCGCCGACTGGTTCTCCCTGCCCGTCGCGCTGACCACCGTCGCGCTGCTGGCCGCCGCCGCGGCCCTCATCGGGTACTCGGCGCGCAATGTCCCGGTGCCCGATTCGGGGGCAGCGGCCCACCGGGGAGTCCCGGCGGAGATCCCCGCCGACTTCCCCGCGGAAGCCCCGGCGACGGCCCGCACGGCACACCAGGAGGGATGAGTAGCCGTACTCAGGCACATGCGTTCGGACCGTCCCACGATGGAGGAACCCAACCGACACGGGAGAAACACCTCATGACGTCAGGACGCCTGAACGCACTGGCCCGGCTCGCCCAGGGCCCCGCCCGGCTCGTCTACGGCAACCGGGCCTCCCAGATCTACCTCGCCGTCGTCGCCGCGACAGCGGTGTTCGTCGCCGTCGACACGCTGTTCGTGCACCACGACGACGCGTCGTTCGCGGGGGTGTGGCTGTTCTTCCTGGCCGCGCCCACGGTCTTCCTCTTCTTCGCCGGCGGATCGATGATCGGCGAGTCGTTCGCCTCGTCGTCCGCGTTCGGCTACGTGGCCCTCGTCGCCTCCGTACTCATCCAGGCGGCGGCCGTCGGGGCGTTCGTCCGGCTGCTGAGCGACCGGCCCGGCCACGCGCGTACGCCGCGTGAGGCGTGAGGCGTGAGGCGCAAGGCGTGAGGCCTGCTGCACCAGGGATCCGTCAGCCGAGCCAGCCCGGTCGCACCAGCCCCGACTCGTAGGCCCTGACGACCAGTTGGGCCCGGTCACGGGCGCCGAGCTTCACCATCGTGCGGCTCACATGGGTCTTGGCGGTGAGCGGGCTGACGACCAGCCTGCGGGCGATCTCCTCGTTCGAGAGCCCGATCCCGACGAGAGCCATCACCTCCCGCTCCCGCTCGGTGAGTTCGCCGAGGCCGTCGGCCGACGTCGGCGCCTTGGAACGCGAGGCGAACTCCGCGATCAGCCGCCGCGTCACACCGGGCGACAGCAGCGCGTCACCGTCCGTCACCGCCCGTACGGCGCGCAGCAGTTCCTCCGGTTCGGTGTCCTTGACGAGAAAGCCGGAGGCGCCGGAGCGCAGCGCCTCGAAGACGTACTCGTCGAGTTCGAAGGTGGTGAGCATGACCACCTTCACCTGGTCGAGACCGCCGTCCTCGGTGATCCTGCGGGTGGCGTCGAGCCCGTCCATCACCGGCATCCGGATGTCCATCAGGACGACGTCCGGGGCGAGTTCGCGCACCTTGCGCAGCGCGTCCGCACCGTCGGCGGCCTCCCCCGCGACCTCGATGTCGGGCTGGGCGTCGAGCAGGGCGCGGAAGCCTGCCCGTACCAGCGACTGGTCGTCGGCGAGCAGGACACGGATCACGGTGTCTCCTTGGGCTTCAGGGGGAGGGTGGCCCGTACGCGGAAGCCGCCCTCCGGGCGGGGACCCGCCTCGATGGTGCCACCGAGGGCGGCGGCCCGTTCACGCATTCCGGCCAGGCCGTTGCCACTGCCGCCGGCCTCGTCTCCGGTGGCGGGTCCCGCGTCGTCGATACGGAGGGTGAGCAGGCCCGGCCCGTAACCGACCTGGACGTCAGCCGTACGGGAGCCGGAGTGCCGCACCACGTTGGTGAGGGCCTCCTGGACGATGCGGAAGGCGGCGAGATCGGCGCCGGGCGCCAGCGCGACCCGCTTGCCCCGGGTCTCGATCGCGACGGTCAGACCGGCACCGGCCGCCTGCTCCACCAGTTCGGGGAGCCGGTCGAGTCCCGGCGCGGGGGCGCGGGGGGCGTCGCCGGAGGTTCTGAGCGTGTCGAGGACCTGCCGTACCTCGCCCAGCGCCTCCTTGCTCGCGGCCTTGATGGTGGTGAGCGCGGTGCGGGCCTGTTCCGGGTCGGAGTCGATGAGCGCGAGGCCCACGCCCGCCTGGACGTTGATGACCGAGATGGAGTGGGCGAGCACGTCGTGGAGTTCGCGCGCGATGCGCAGCCGCTCCTCGTCGGCGCGGCGCGCCTCGGCGGCGGCGCGTTCCTGCCGGGCGTGCAGCCACTGTTCCCGGCGCACCCTGACCAGTTCGGAGCCGACGAGCACGGCCACCACCCAGGCGGCGACACCCACTTCGGGCCCCCAGGCCGCGCCGGCGTCGCCGCCCGGCGGCAGAAATCGGTAGAGCACATGGCCGACGAGCAGATGACTGGCCCACAGCAGGCCGATCGCCCACCAGGCGGCCCGGCGGTGTCCGGAGACGATCGCGGCGAAGCAGGCGACGGCGACGGTGAGGAAGATCGGGCCGTAGGGGTAGCCGGCGCCGAGGTACAGCATCGCCGACAGGCAGACGCCGAAGACGCAGAGGACCGGATACCGGTGGCGCAGCAGGAGCAGCGCGGGGCCGGCGAGCAGCAGGACGCGGGCGAACGCGTCGAGCTGTTCGCGGTCCGGCTGCCCCTTCGCGGCGAAGCCCGTACCGATCATGACGAAGACGGCGATCAGCACACTGGTGAACCAGGGCAGCCGCGCCAGGCCCCAGCGCCCGTCGGGGCCGTCCAGGCCGTCCCCCGTCCCGTCGGCGCCCGTCCAGGGCCCGCCCCTGAGCCAGGGGGGACCGAACCCGTGGCGCCTGATCCGCTGTTCCATACCGGTCACGCTAGACGGGCCGACGGGTGCCGGGCGTCCGCCGGGCGGGGCGACCTGGCGTACTCCTGGTGGAGTACGGCGTGACGCCGCGGACTCATGCGGTCACCTGGCTCAGGTGCTCAGACCCACGTCGTGGGCGAGGTGTGTCGTCGCGTGCGCGAAGAGTCCGTCGCGGGCCTCGACCACCCGGTTGAACTGGCCGAAGAGTTCAAACGAGATCAGGCCGTAGAGCTGTGCCCAGGCCGCGACAATGGCGACGCCTGTGCCGGGCGGCAGTCCGGGGGCGAACTCGTCGACCAGCCGCCGGTCCTCCTCCCGCAGGTTCGCGGCGGGTGCCGGCGGGATGAGGACACCGTCCTCGTGGGCGTCGCGGAGTACGGAGATGAGGGAGAGGGCCACGCGGGCGGCGGGTCCGGTGGTAGACATCGGCGCGGTGTAGTCCGGTACGGGCGAGCCGTGGATGAGGGCGTACTCGTGCGGGTGGGCGAGGGCCCAGGCCCGTACCCGCGCGCAGATCGCGACCCAGCGGGCCACATGGTCCGCCGCCCCACCGTCACCGGAGGGCCCTTCCGCGAGCGCGCTCTCCGCCGCCTCGCCGACGGCGTCGAACGCGTCGATGATGAGAGCGGTCAGCAGATCGTCCCGGCTGGGGAAGTAGCGGTAGAGCGCGGACGAGACCATACCCAGTTCGCGGGCGACGGCGCGCAGTGACAGCTTCACCGCGCCCTCCTTGGCCAGGCGTCTGCGGGCCTCGTCCTTGATCGCAGCGGTGACCTCGGCACGGGCCCGTTCTCTCGCTCCCCGGATGGTCGTCATGGGGACAGGGTGACATGCGGCAGAGCACCGTACAAATAAGAGAGCAGTGCTCTTGCTTTCCCGCGTCTCATCAAGGCAGACTGCCCACAAGGGAGAGCACCGCTCTCGCAATCACCTCTGGAGCACACCATGTCGCAGCCGCCCACGCCCCCGCAGTCGGAGTCGGAGTCGAAGCCGTACTACGTCAAACCAGGCAAGGGCGACGCCCGGTTCAACAGCCTCATCGCGGCTCTCGCCCGGCGTGGTGTGAGCTTCTTCGGCTCGGCGGAGCTTTCCGTGCCGGGCCGCAAGAGCGGCCGGATCCAGCGCATCCCCGTCAACCCGTTCACCTACGAGGGCAATCAGTATCTGATCTCGGCGCGCGGCCACTCCCAGTGGACGCTCAACATGAGGGCGGCCGGGCGCGGCGAACTGCGCGTGGGCCGCCGGGTGCGGGCCTTCACCGCAGTGGAGATCCCGGACGCGGAGAAGGTCGCCCTGCTGCGCGGCTATCTGCGGCGCTGGGGCTGGGAAGTCTCCGGATACTTCGGCGGCGTCACCGCCAAGTCCTCCGACGAGGAGATCCTGGCGGCGGCCCCCGACCACCCCGTCTTCCTGATCAGCATGGACTCCTGAACGGCTCCGGACCCACCGGAATCATGTGGTGACCGCGCCGTCCTTCTGGTCCTTGTCACGGTCGTCGTCGTCCCGTGCCGACTCCCGGTCCTGCTCCCGGCCGCTCTTGCCCGTGCCCTGCGCGGCGCCCGCCTTCTGCCGGTCGAGCACGTCCAGCGCGCGGCGGGCCAGCGGATGTGTCCGTACGAGGCCGCCCAGGGACGTCACCCCGCGCGTGATGTCGGCGAAGGCCTTCCACGCGGGCCGGAATCCGGTGATCGCCGCGTGCAGCATTCCCGGCCTGCGTTCGAAGACGGAGAGCATCCGGCGGCCGACGCTCATCTCCACGCCGAGGCCCGCCTTGATCGCGAAGGCGTAGTTCAGCGCCTGGCGGCGGGCGTCCACCGCGTCGTGCGCCTCCGAGATCCGGACGGCCCACTCCCCCGCGAGCCGGCCCGACCGCAGGGCGAAGGAGATGCCTTCCCTGGTCCACGGCTCCAGCAGCCCCGCCGCGTCGCCGCACACCAGCACCCGGCCGCGGGAGAGCGGCGAGTCGTCGCTGCGGCAGCGGGTCAGATGGCCCGACGAGATCGCGGGCTCGAATCCGGCCAGCCCCTGCTTGGCGACGAAGTCCTCCAGATAGCGCTTCGTCGCGGCGCCGTCACCGCGCGCCGAGATGACGCCGACGGTGAGCGTGTCGCCCTTGGGGAACACCCAGCCGTAACTCCCCGGCAGCGGGCCCCAGTCGATGAGGACCCGGCCCGACCAGTCCTCGGCGACCGTCGGCGGCACCGGGATCTCCAGCTCCAGGCCGAGGTCGACCTGGTCGAGCTTCACCCCGACATGAGCGCCTATCCGGCCCGCGCTGCCGTCGGCGCCGACGACCGCGCGCGCCAGGATCGTCTCGCCGTCGGCGAGGACCACGGCGACCGTACGGCGGTCGGGCACGGCCGGGCCGTGCTGCTGGACGCGGGAGACCGAGGCGCCGGTACGGAGCACGGCGCCCGCCTTCTGGGCGTGCTCCACCAGACTCGCGTCGAACTCGGGCCTGTTGATGAGCCCGAAGAGCATGCGGCGGGAGCGGCGGGTCCGGGACAGCTTGCCGTTCAGCGAGAACGTGACCGCGTGCACCCGGTCGCGCAGGGGCAGTTCGAAGCCGGGGGGCAGCGAATCGCGCGAGGGGCCGATGATCCCCCCTCCGCAGGTCTTGTAGCGGGGCAGCTCGGCCTTCTCCAGCAGCAGCACATGGCGGCCCGCGACCGCCGCCGCGTAGGCCGCGGACGCTCCCGCCGGGCCCGCGCCGACCACGACGACGTCCCACACCGACCGGTCGTGCTCACCTGCCGGACCGGCCTCGGGAACAGTCTCGGGACCGGACTCGGGATCCGTCCCGGACGTGCTTCCAGATTCACTTCCGGCGTCTGCGTTCTCGCTGCTCACGATGTGCTTCTGCTCCTGATCCGACCGGTGGCCCTTGCTCTCGCACGGCATCCTACGGCGCCTTGGGGCCTGGCCCGTTGTGGGAGGATCGGCCCAGTCCTCGACGCGTACACAAACACCTAACGTCGCACCCGCCAGGAGCGTGCCCATGTCCGTCAGTCCGATCGCAGAAACCGTCGCTTCGCTGATGCCCCGCGCGCGGGCGGAGCTCGCGGAGCTGGTGGCCTTCCGGTCGGTGGCGGATCCCGCGCAGTTCCCCCGCAGCGAGTGCGAGGCCGCCGCCGCGTGGGTGGCGGACGCCCTGCGGGCCGAGGGCTTCCAGGATGTCGAGGCGCTGGACACCCCGGACGGCACCCAGTCCGTGTACGGCTTCCTGCCCGGCCCCGAAGGGGCCCCGACGGTGCTGCTGTACGCGCACTACGACGTGCAGCCGCCGCTCGACGAGAGCGCCTGGGCCTCGCCGCCGTTCGAGCTGACGGAGCGCGACGGCCGCTGGTACGGACGCGGCGCCGCCGACTGCAAGGGCGGCTTCGTGATGCACCTGCTCGCGCTGCGCGCGCTGAAGGCGGCGGGCGGTGTGCCGGTGGGCGTCAAGGTGATCGTGGAGGGCTCGGAGGAGCAGGGCACCGGCGGTCTGGAGCGGTACGCCGAGGAGCACCCGGAGTTGCTGGCCGCCGACACGATCGTCATCGGTGACACGGGCAACTTCCGGGTCGGGCTGCCGACGGTCACGGCGACGCTGCGCGGCATGACCATGCTGCGCGTCCAGGTCGACACCCTCGAAGGCAACCTGCACTCCGGGCAGTTCGGCGGCGCGGCCCCGGACGCCCTCGCCGCGCTCATCCAACTGCTGGCCTCGCTGCGGTCGGAGGACGGTTCGACGACGGTGGACGGCCTGGCCGCCGACGCCGACTGGGACGGACTGGCCTATCCCGAGGCCGACTTCCGTAAGGACGCCAAGGTGCTGGACGGTGTCGGGCTGATCGGACGGGACACCGTCGCCGACCGGGTGTGGGCCAGGCCCGCGGTCACCGTCATCGGTATCGACTGCCCGCCCGTGGTCGGCGCGACCCCGTCGCTCCAGGCGAGTGCACGAGCGCAGATCAGTCTGCGGGTGCCGCCGGGCCAGGACGCCGCCGAGGCGACGAAACTCCTCACCGCGCACATCGAGGCGCACACCCCGTGGGGCGCGCGGGTGGCGGTCGAACAGGTCGGGCAGGGCCAGCCGTTCCGCGCGGACACCGCGAGCCCCGCGTACACCTCGATGGCCGAGGCGATGCGGGTCGCCTATCCGGGCGAGGAGATGCAGACCGCCGGCATGGGCGGTTCCATCCCGCTGTGCAACACGCTGGCCGCGCTGTACCCGGAGGCGGAGATCCTGCTGATCGGGCTGAGCGAGCCGGAGGCGCAGATCCACGCGGTCAACGAGAGCGTCTCGCCGCAGGAGTTGGAGCGGCTGTCGGTCGCCGAGGCGCACTTCCTGGTCAACTACGCCCGTTCCAAGCAGAGTTGACGGATCGTCACCTTTCGGTGACCCCGCCTGTCACGCGCCCCGCCGGCCGGCGGGGCGCGGGTCTGACGCGGGAGGGCGCGAGGAGGTTCACTCCGCCGTTCTGCGGACAGCGGAAATCGCCGTCAGCGAAGTGGTGCGCACGGCCCTTCCACACTGCATACATTCGACATATGGATCTCGTTGCGATCAGTCCACGGCTGCATATGCTCCGTTTCCCCATCGGTCAGGCGTACTTGTGGCAGGACGAGAACGAGCTGACTCTCGTCGACTCCGGTCATGTCTACGCGGGGCCGGACATCGAGTACGCCATCCGCGATCTCGGTCTCACCCCCGGGAATCTGCGCCGTATCGTCCTCACCCACTGCCACCGCGACCATGTGGGCGCGGCGCAGGAGCTGGCGGGTCGGTACGGCGCCGAGGTGATGGCGCACCGGCTCGACGCACCGGTCATCCGCGGCGAGTGGCCCGTACCCGACCCGCTGCTCCTCGACTGGGAGATCCCGCTGTACGAGCACGGGCTCACCGTGCCGCCCGCGCCGCCCACCCGGGTCGACCGTGAGCTGGAGGACGGCGACGAGCTGCCCTTCGGCGACGGCGCCCGGGTGGTGCACGTGCCGGGGCACACGTACGGCTCCATCGCCGTCCATCTGCCCTACCACGGTGTGCTGTTCACGGGTGACGCCGTGGCCGCCGCCGAAGGCCGGGTGATGCTGGGTGTGTTCAACGTCAACCGCGAGAGCGCCAAGCGGTCCATGATCCGGCTGGCGGCGCTGGGTCCCTCGACCGTCTGTTTCGGCCATGGTGATCCGCTCGTCACCGACGCCACCACGGACGCGGCCTCCGTGCTGCGCGTGTCAGCCGACCGGGACACCGGCCTCCAGATTGAGCACGGTCCGCCGCTCCCGGGCCCGTAGCGCCCAGCACAGCCGCTCGAAGCGGGCGGGCGGCAGCAGTGACGCCGCCTCGTCCTCGGTGACGAACCGCCAGCCGCGCAGCTCCGAGCCGGGCAGCAGCAGCCGCTCGGCGTCGTGGACCGGCAGCCGCCCGCCGTCGAAGAGCAGCCGCAGACCGCCGAAGCCCGGCGGCCTCGGCGGCTCCCAGTCGACCACCAACAGCCTTGGCACCTGGCCGAGTTCGATGCCGATCTCCTCGGTGACCTCGCGCATCCCGGCACGGGCCGGGGCCTCGCCGCGCTCGACCACCCCGCCCGGGAACTCCCAGCCCGGCTTGTAGGTGGGATCGACGAGCAGCACCCGGTCCCGCTCGTCGAAGAGGAGCACGCCCGCCGCGACGGTCTCCGCCGTCGGCTCGGGTGTCTGCACGATCTCGCAGAGCCCCGCCGTGCCCGCGTGGACGGCCTCGGCGACGACCGCCGCGCTCTGCGCCGGTGTGAGCCCCCCGGCCTCGACGACCAGGGCGTCCGACGTGAGCCAGCCGAGGGCGCTGCGGTAGGGCTCGATGTGCTCGTAGGCCCACTGTCTGGCGCGCTCGGTGCGGGCCGGGTCGTCGCCGCCCGTGTCCGCACCGCCGCGCCCGGCTATTCGCCCGCGCAAAATCGTTTCGTCCAGCGCCAGCAGCACATGCCGGACAGGAATGCGACGGGCCGCCAGACCGCCGAAGATCTCGTCCCGGTACTCCTGCCGCAGCAGTGTCATCGGGACGACGAGCACGCCGCCCACGTCGGCGAGCAGCGCGGCGGCCGTGTCCACGACCAGCCGGCGCCAGATGGGCAGGTCCTGAAAGTCGCTCACCTCGGCGAGTCGCTTCTGCGGCAGCAGCTCCCGCAGCCCGGATCCGGTCAGCCCGGGGTCGTACAGAGTGCTGTTCGGGATCATGTCGATCAGCTCGCGCGCCGTACTGGTCTTGCCCGCTCCGAACGCACCGTTGACCCAGACGATCATTCATACTCCAGCACAGGAAGGCCGCTGACCAGCGGCGATGCGGCATTCGCTAGATCATCTGGAAGCGCCATGGGAAATGGTGGCGTCCACAGACCGGTACCCACTACCTCCTTCTCCCAGACGCCCTGGAGGTACTCCACGATCCGCTCTTCCATCGCGACCGTTACTTCGCTATATGTTCCCTCCACCCCGGGCAGTTCATGCCCCATCCTCGCTTCCACGGCAACTCTCGGGATGTCCCCCGCCTCGTCCAGCTTCGCCTTCGCCCAGTGCCGCAGCCGGTAGATGTCCTCCCCTGCCATCTCCGGAACCGCCGGCATCTCGGGCCTTGCCCACCGGGCATACCGCGGGCCGGAATTGCGCTCCTGCGCGCCGTCCCGGATGGGGTACCAGTAGTCGCGGTCGAAATCGGTTCCCAGCAGGGGCCTGCCCGTCACTGAGAGGAACGCCCAGGGCTTCGCGTGAGAGGCCAGCTGTGCCCCATGCATCTCACGGAGGATGGGCGGGATCACCAGTGTTCTCCATGAGTCGTACTTGGGTGCCGCGAGCACTGGCTTCCTGTCCGCCATGTACGTCTGGTATCGAATCCGCATCGCGCGCAGTCCCTCGTACCGCGGCTCCGCTTCCTCACGGACTTCGGAGTCAGGCTCGGACGCGGGCCAGTACGGGGAGCAGTAGCCCCTCTGGAGGCCGAACATCTCCCCGGGCGGGCGGGCGCCGGAGAAGGCGATCGTCCATATGTACGTCCAGCCGGTGTAGCCCCAGACGGTGTACGCGTTCGCGGCAATCTGGTGACCTGGGCCCGGTTGACGTCGCGGGCGTAGTGGCAAGGGCCGCTGCCGCTGGTGGTGTGTCCGCCCAGGCGGAGGGGCTCTTCTGTGTCCAGGTGACGCACTCACTCACCACGCAGGAACACCGGGTCCATGGGACGTGACAGACGGTCCATGAGACAGTCAGCTCACCGCTGACTCACTGGAAGGACTCATGAGATCACACCCCGGCTCCAGGACGTGATCGATGAGGAATGGACCTGGGCGAACTACCCCATGCCCTGGTGCA
>NZ_MDCR01000338.1 GCF_001723055.1 Streptomyces niveus | reverse complement strand
CGCGCGGGCGTCCACCGCGCACATCCCCAGGGCCCGCACCTTCCCCGCCGCCACCAGCTCCGCCATCGCGCCCCAGGTCTCCTCGACCGGCACCTCCGGATCGGCCCGGTGCAACTGGTACAGGTCGATCACATCCGTCCGCAGCCGGCGCAGCGACGCGTCGCACGCCCGGCGCACATAGCCGGGACGCCCGTTGGCGACGATGTGCTGGTCGCCCACCAGCAGGCCGCACTTGGTCGACACGAAGGCGTCCTCACGCCGTCCGTCGAGCACCCGCCCCAGCAGCAGCTCGTTGGTGAACGGGCCGTACATGTCGGCCGTGTCGAGCAGCGTCGTACCGGCGTCGAGCGCCGCGTGCACGGTGCGCGACGAACGGTCGCCCCGCTGCTCGGAGGCGCTGTAGGCCCAACTCATCGGCATACAGCCGAGACCCACGGCGCCCACCGTGAGTGCCGTGGCACCGATCGTCCTGCGCTCCAACTGCCCCGCCCCTCCCGCTTCCTCGCGCGCCCGCCCACGCCGGACGAACCGCCGTCGGGCACCCTCCAGCTAACCTCATGCGCCGACGACCGGCCGGTCCGGTCCTCGGGAGGCCCTTCAACACCCCCAGGGCTTCGCATAGCCTCCTGACCATGACTTCAGACGTGTGGCTGCCGATCCCCGCCGACGAGATCGAAGGTCTCCCCGACGGCCTGGACTACCGGCACTGGGACGGGGCCGCGGACTACCCCGCGGACCCGGCCGACTGCGCCTTCTACGTCGTCCCGTACATGAAGGGCATGGACGTCGCGCTCCGGCCGCTCGCCGCGATGACGTCCCTGCGCGTCGTACAGACCCTGTCGGCCGGCATCGACCACGTCGCCCCCGGGCTCGGCTCGCTGCCCTCCGGCGTACGCCTGTGCAACGCCAAGGGCGTCCACGAGGCCAGCACCGCCGAACTCACCCTCGCGCTCGTCCTCGCGTCCCTGCGCGGCATACCCGGCTTCGTCCGGGGCCAGGACGCCGAGGAGTGGCGCTCCGGCTTCTACCCCGCGCTGGCCGACAAGTCCGTACTGATCGTCGGCTACGGCTCGATCGGCGCCGCCATCGAGGACCGGCTCACGCCGTTCGAGTGTGCGCGGGTGGCGCGCGTGGCGCGCTCCGCCCGTGCCACCGAGCGCGGCCCCGTGCACGCACTCGCCGAACTCCCGGCCCTGCTGCCCGAAGCGGACGTCGTCATCGTGTCGACACCGCTCACCGAGGAGACGAAAGGCCTGGCGGGAGCCGATTTCCTGGCCCGCATGAAGGACGGCGCACTTTTCGTGAACGTCGCGCGCGGCCAGGTCACCGACACCAAGGCGCTTCTCGCGGAACTGGAAAGCGGAAGGATCAGGGCCGCGCTGGACGTCACCGATCCGGAACCACTCCCGCCGGGTCATCCTCTCTGGCATGCTCCGGGTGTCCTCATCAGCCCCCACGTGGGCGGATCCACCTCGGCCTTCATGCCGCGCGCCAGGCGACTGCTCGCCGACCAACTCACCCGCTACGCCGCGGGAGAAGCCCTGCGCAACGAAGTGCTCACCACCGGCTGAGCCTCCGTCGATCCGCACCGGGGAACGACAACTGCCCTGCTCGTCACGGAGAGTAGGAGAACTATGTCCCTGAGTGACGACTCTGGTGTATCGTCCCGATCTGGGGGTCGCGTCGAACGAGGAACGGCGCGGCGGAGCGATCCGAATCCGAGGGGGGCGACGGGCGATGTACTGCCGATGGACGAACGATCCGACGCGGAAGGGCCGCCCACGGCGGTCTTCGGACCCGCCGACGTGCGGCCGGCCGGTCACGGCGCCCGCCACGGCGCCGCCCCGTGCCACGACGACGCGCGTCACGACGGGGCACGCCACCACCACGGCCCACGCCCGGGCGGCCCGCCCCCCGGAGACGCGCCTCTCACCGACGCGGATCCCGTCGGCGCCCGGACCCGGCGCGTCGGCGGTGACGGAGACACCCCCCGAGGTGACCCCATGAGCGCCCCAGAGGTGCTCCTCGGCCACCGCGCCGCCCCGGACGGCGGTGGTCCGCACGGCGGTCCCGGCAGCGGTCCGGGCGGCGGCGGGGACGGCGGAGCCGCCGGCGGCCCCGGCAACGGCGGAGGCGCCACCGGCCTGCTCACCCAACTCCTCCTCGCCCTCGTCTGCGGCGGGTACGCCACCGGCGCGGCCCTCGGCTGGGGCTCCCGCGAACTGGCCCTGTTCATGGGCGACTTCGGCCTCAGCATCGCCGCCTTCATCGCCGCGGTCTCCTGCTTCCTCTACGCCCGCACCGACGACAGCCGCTTCCGGCCCGCCTGGCTGCTCTTCTCGCTCTCCTCCGCCATGGCCGCCGGCGGGAACGCGGTCTGGGGCTGGTACGAGGTCGTGCTCGACCGGCCCGTACCGAGCCCCTCCCTCGCCGACCTGTTCTTCCTCTGTTTCGCGCCGCCCGCCATCGTCGGTCTGCTCGTCCTCGCCAAGCGCCCCGTCAGCAAGGCCGGCTGGGTCTGTCTGGGCCTCGACGCCTGGCTGATCGGCGGCTCGCTCCTCACGCTCTCCTGGAGCCTGGCCCTCGCGCACACCACGCACTTCGACGGCGAGACCGTCGCCCACGCCGCGCTCTCCCTCGCCTATCCGCTGCTGGACATCGTGCTCGTCAGCATGGTGCTCGCCCTGCACTTCCGGCGCTCGACCGGCAGCCGTACGGCGATCAACTCCGCCATCGCCGCCCTCGCCCTCACGGTCCTGTGCGACGCCCTGTTCACCTCCCCGCTGCTCCGGGAGACCTACCGCTCGGGCCAGCTGCTCGACGCGGGCTGGTTCGCCGGGTCCCTGCTGCTCGCCTACGCCCCCTGGGGCGTCCGCAGGGCCGCCGAGAGCGCCCCGGAGCTGCCGCTGCCCCCACGCCAGCCCCGGCATTCCAGCAGACCGATCGCGGGCTCCCTGGCCGCCCTCACGCCCTATCTCGCCGCCGCCGTGTGCACGCTCGGAATCCTGTACAACGTCATCGAGGGCCGCCGCGTCGACCGCGTGGTGGTCCTCACGGGCTGCACCGTCGTCCTCGCCCTGGTCGTACGGCAGGGCATCATGCTCGTCGACAACATCGCGCTCACCCATGAACTGGCCCAGAAGGAGAACCACTTCCGCTCCCTGGTCCAGGGATCGAGCGACGTCATCATGATCGCCGGGCCCGAGGGCACCCTCGACTACGTCAGCCCCGCGGCGGCCGGCGTCTACGGACGCGAGGCGGACGGCCTGGTCGGCGCCCCGCTGGAATCGATCATCCACCCGGACGACCGGGGCCGCGTCAAACGCGAGGTGCGCCGCTTCCTCGCCGCCCCTCCCAAGGAGGAGCCCACCACCCGCATCGAATGCCGCTTCAAATCGGGCACCGGCGACTGGCTGAACGTGGAGTCCACGGTCAACCGGCACCAGGGCGGCCTGATCCTCAACAGCCGCGACGTCACCGAACGCGTACGGCTCCAGGCCCAGTTGCAGCACAACGCCGAGCACGACCCGCTCACCGACCTGCCCAACCGCGCGCTGTTCACCGAGCGGGTCCGCCAGTCGCTCTCCGGCCGCCGCGCGGGCGACCCCGGCACGGCGGTGCTCTTCATCGACCTCGACGGCTTCAAGGGCGTCAACGACCGCCTCGGCCACCAGGTCGGCGACGAACTGCTCATCCACGCGGCCCACCGTCTCCAGGACTCGGTACGGGCCGGGGACACCGCCGCCCGCCTCGGCGGGGACGAGTTCGCCGCCCTCATCCTCGGCGACGGCGCCGACGACCACACCGCCCGGGAGTACCAGGTCCACGACATCGCCGACCGGCTGCGGCTCAGGCTCTCGCAGCCGTACCGCATCGAAGGCAACGATGTCCGGGTCGCCGCCTCCATCGGAGTCGCCTTCGCCGAACCGGGCATCACCCCCACCGACCTCATGCGCAACGCCGACCTCGCCATGTACCGCGCCAAGGCCGGCGGCAAGGACCGCGTCGAGCTGTACGCGCCCCAGATGCAGGCCGACGTGGTCCGCAGGACCGAACTGGCGATCAAGCTCCGCACGGCCCTGCGCGACGGCGAGTTCGCCCTGCTGCACCAGCCCGTGGTGGACCTCGCCGACGGACACATCTCCGCCGTCGCGGCCCAGGCCCGCTGGCGCTCCGCCCAAGGGGTTCTCTTCACACCCGCCGAGTTCTTACGCGTCGCCGACGACAGCGACCGCACCGCCGAGTTAGGCCGCTGGCTTCTTGAAGAAGCCGTCGCGCAGGCCGCCGAGCGCGGACGGTCGGGCCATCTGGTCCCGGTCACCGTCCGCCTCTCCGCCCGCAGGCTGCTCGACCGCTCCATGCCGCTCGGCTCCATCGAAGCCCTGCTGACCCGCCACGGGCTCCCCTCCGGCGCCCTGCTGATCGAGCTGGCGGACAGCGACCCCCGTACGTCCCTCGACGAGCTGGAGCACCGCCTGGTCGCCCTGCGCCGTCTCGGCGTACGGATCGCGCTCGACGGCTTCGGCAGCGGCTACGCGGCGATCAACGCACTGCGCCGGCTCCCCGTCGACGTACTGAAACTGGACCGCGGTCTGGTCGAGGGGGTCGTCGAGTCCGCCAGACTGCACAAGATCACGGCGGGGCTGCTGCGGATCGCCTGCGACCTGGGCATGGTCTCGGTGGCCGACGGCGTCGACGTACCGGAACAGGTGCTCGCGCTCCGTGCCATGGGGTGTACCCACGGCCAGGGCATGGCCTTCTCCGGCCCCCTGGACGAGTACCGGCTGCGCCGCGCCCTGATCCGCGGCGACTACCCGCTCCCCGGCGCCGCCCCGCTACCGGTGCTGACCGGCGGCTCGCTGCCCGTGCGCCGTACGCGCGCGGCCACCCCCGACATGATCCCCCGGCCCGCCACCCGACCCTCCCTGCGCTCAAATGTTGAGACGCCAGTCCCACCCACTTGACAGTGGTGGCGCGTCAGAGGGAGGGTCAATGCCATGCGCACCCGAATTCTCGTACTTGGACAGCGCGTCGGCTGAAGCAGTGCCCACCACCGGCCCTGTTGACCGCACCCGACGCGCTCCCCTCGCCTGCCTCCCGGCACGAGGGGTTTTTTGTTGTACCGGTACCGCCCAAACCCCCGCAAAAACCCTCAGCTTCGAGAAGAGAATGACGATGACCGAGCAGGCCACCGGGGCCCACCCGACGCCGCGCGCCCGTAACGGCGGACCCTCGTCCGCCACCGTGGAACACGTCACGGGCGCGCAGTCCCTCATCCGCTCTCTTGAGGAAGTGGGCGCCGACACGGTATTCGGCATCCCCGGCGGCGCCATCCTCCCCGCCTACGACCCGATGATGGACTCCACCCGGGTCCGGCACATCCTGGTCCGCCACGAGCAGGGCGCGGGCCACGCGGCCACCGGCTACGCGCAGGCCACCGGCCGGGTCGGCGTCTGCATGGCCACCTCGGGCCCCGGCGCCACCAACCTGGTCACCCCGATCGCCGACGCGCACATGGACTCCGTGCCGCTCGTCGCGATCACCGGCCAGGTCGCCAGCAAGGCCATCGGCACGGACGCCTTCCAGGAGGCGGACATCTGCGGCATCACCATGCCGATCACCAAGCACAACTTCCTCGTCACCAAGGCCGAGGACATCCCGCGCACCATCGCCGAGGCGTTCCACATCGCCTCCACGGGCCGCCCGGGACCCGTCCTGGTGGACATCGCCAAGGACGCCCTCCAGGCGAAGACCACCTTCAGCTGGCCGCCCACCCAGGAACTGCCCGGCTACCGCCCGGTGACCAAGCCGCACGCCAAGCAGATCCGCGAGGCCGCCAAGCTGATCACCCAGGCCAAGCGGCCGGTGCTGTACGTCGGCGGCGGCGTCATCAAGGCCGGTGCCACCGCCGAACTGCGCATGCTCGCCGAACTGACCAACGCCCCCGTCACCACCACCCTGATGGCGCTGGGCGCGTTCCCCGACAGCCACCCGCTGCACGTGGGAATGCCGGGCATGCACGGTGCGGTCACCGCCGTCACCGCGCTGCAGAAGGCCGACCTGATCGTCGCCCTCGGAGCCCGCTTCGACGACCGTGTCACCGGCAAGCTGGACAGCTTCGCCCCGTACGCCAAGATCGTCCACGCCGACGTCGACCCCGCCGAGATCGGCAAGAACCGCGCCGCCGACGTGCCGATCGTCGGCGACGCCCGCGAGGTCCTCGCCGACCTCGTCCAGGCGGTCCAGGCCGAGCACACCGAGGGCAACGTCGGTGACTACAGCGCCTGGTGGCGCGACCTCAGCCGCTGGCGCGAGACGTATCCGCTCGGCTTCGACCAGCCGGCCGACGGCAGTCTCTCCCCGCAGCAGGTCATCCAGCGCATCGGCCAACTGGCCCCGGACGACACGATCTACGCGGCGGGCGTCGGCCAGCACCAGATGTGGGCCGCCCACTTCATCGACTACGAGCAGCCCGCCACCTGGCTCAACTCCGGCGGCGCGGGCACGATGGGCTACGCGGTCCCCGCCGCGATGGGCGCCAAGGCGGGACAGCCGAACCGCACCGTGTGGGCGATCGACGGCGACGGCTGCTTCCAGATGACCAATCAGGAACTGGTCACCTGCGCCCTCAACAACATCCCCATCAAGGTCGCGATCATCAACAACGGCGCGCTGGGCATGGTCCGCCAGTGGCAGACCCTCTTCTACAACCAGCGTTACTCCAACACCGTCCTGCACAGCGGCCCCGACGTCGCCGCCGGCGGCTCCTTCGAGGGATCCGGCCGCGCGGACGACGCCAAGCCCAACGGCGGCACCCGTATCCCGGACTTCGTGAAGCTGTCCGAGGCCATGGGCTGCGTCGCGATGCGCTGCGAGTCCCCGGACGAGCTGGACGCCGTGATCGCCAAGGCCAACTCCATCAACGACCGCCCCGTGGTGGTCGACTTCATCGTCCACGAGGACGCCCAGGTCTGGCCGATGGTCGCCGCGGGCACCTCCAACGACGAGGTCCTCGCCGCCCGGGGTGTGCGCCCCGACTTCGGCGACGGCCTGGACGACTGAGCCGGATGCCGAGAGCGAGAGAAAGAACGACGAAAATGTCCTCGAAACACACCCTCTCCGTCCTCGTGGAGAACACCCCCGGCATCCTCGCCCGGATCGCCGCCCTGTTCTCCCGGCGCGGCTTCAACATCGACTCACTCGCGGTGGGTGTCACCGAGCACCCCGACATCTCCCGCATCACCATCGTGGTCAATGTCGAGGACCTGCCGCTCGAACAGGTGACGAAGCAGCTCAACAAGCTGATCAACGTCCTGAAGATCGTCGAACTCGAGCCCGGCGCCGCGATCCAGCGCGAGCTCGTCCTGGTGAAGGTCCGCGCCGACAACGAGACCCGCTCCCAGATCGTCGAGATCGTGCAGCTCTTCCGCGCCAAGACGGTGGACGTCTCACCCGACGCCGTCACCATCGAGGCCACCGGTTCGAGTGACAAGCTCGACGCGATGCTCAAGATGCTGGAGCAGTTCGGCATCAAGGAGCTCGTGCAGTCCGGCACGATCGCCATAGGGCGTGGCGCGCGGTCCATCACGGACCGCAGCCTGCGGGCGCTCGACCGCAGCGCGTAGCCCCGTCCGCGGAGCCGTACACGCGTCCCGTTCGCATGCCGAGACCGTGAGGCTCCCTTTACCCGCCCCGCCGTACGGTGGGCCCAGCGAAACCCCAGTTGCACACCAAGGAGAAGACCCAGTGGCCGAGCTGTTCTACGACGACGATGCCGACCTGTCCATCATCCAGAGCCGCAAGGTCGCGGTCATCGGCTACGGCAGCCAGGGCCACGCCCACGCGCTGTCGCTCCGTGACTCGGGTGTCGACGTCCGGGTCGGCCTGCACGAGGGTTCCAAGTCCAAGGCGAAGGCCGAGGAGCAGGGCCTGCGCGTGGTGACGCCCGCCGAGGCGGCCACCTGGGCCGACGTCATCATGATCCTGGTGCCGGACCCGATCCAGGCGCAGGTCTACGAGGAGTCCATCAAGGACAACCTGAAGGACGGCGACGCGCTGTTCTTCGGTCACGGCCTCAACATCCGCTTCGGCTTCATCAAGCCGCCCGCGGGCGTCGACGTCGCGATGGTCGCCCCGAAGGGCCCCGGCCACCTGGTCCGCCGGCAGTACGAGGAGGGCCGCGGCGTGCCGTGTATCGCGGCCGTCGAGCAGGACGCCACCGGCAAGGGCTTCGAGCTGGCGCTGAGCTACGCCAAGGGCATCGGCGGCACCCGCGCCGGTGTCATCAAGACGACCTTCAGCGAGGAGGCCGAGACCGACCTCTTCGGTGAGCAGGTCGTCCTGTGCGGCGGTACGTCCGCGCTGGTCAAGGCCGGCTTCGAGACGCTGGTCGAGGCCGGTTACCAGCCGGAGATCGCGTACTTCGAGTGCCTCCACGAGCTGAAGCTGATCGTGGACCTGATGTACGAGGGCGGCCTGGACAAGATGCGCTGGTCGGTCTCCGAGACCGCCGAGTGGGGCGACTACGTCACCGGCCCGCGGATCATCACGGACCAGACCAAGGCCGAGATGAAGAAGGTCCTCGCCGAGATCCAGGACGGCACGTTCGCCAAGAACTGGATGGACGAGTACCACGGCGGTCTGAAGAAGTACAACGAGTACAAGAAGGCCGACAGCGACTCGCTGCTGGAGAGCACGGGCCGTGAGCTGCGCAAGCTCATGAGCTGGGTCGACAACGACGACGTCTGACACGTCCCCGGTGCCGGGTCCGCAGCGCGGGCCCGGCACCGGAACGGTGGTGCGACCGGTCGCCGGACAGCCGGTGAGCAAGCGCTTGTGCCGGGCCCGACCACGGCCCGACCACGTACGGGTGATCTGCCCGCCGGGACGGGAAACGGCCGCTGTCCGCACCACTACACTGCTGCATACATCCGCGTCAGGCCCACAATGTCGTGCGTCTTCCACGCGATCAGGCCCGGACCAGGGCCTGGCACCCTCCGCCGCCTGCGGCCGTCGGGACGGCCGTCCGCAATGGACTTGTGAGGACCCACGTGAGCTCGCGTTCCAATCAAAAGCCGGTTGTACTCATCGCCGAAGAGCTGTCGCCCGCCACCGTCGACGCGCTCGGTCCGGACTTCGAGATCCGCCACTGCAACGGCGCGGACCGCGCCGAACTGCTGCCCGCCATCGCCGACGTGGACGCGATCCTCGTCCGCTCCGCGACCAAGGTCGACGCCGAGGCCGTGGCCACGGCGAAGAAGCTGAGGGTCGTCGCCCGCGCCGGCGTCGGCCTCGACAACGTCGACGTCTCCGCCGCCACCAAGGCCGGCGTGATGGTCGTCAACGCGCCCACCTCGAACATCGTCACCGCCGCCGAGCTGGCCTGCGGTCTGCTGGTCGCCACCGCGCGCAACATCCCGCAGGCCAACACCGCTCTGAAGAACGGGGAGTGGAAGCGCAGCAAGTACACCGGCGTCGAGCTGAGCGAGAAGACGCTCGGCGTCGTCGGCCTCGGCCGGATCGGTGTCCTGGTCGCGCAGCGCATGTCGGCGTTCGGGATGAAGATCGTCGCGTACGACCCGTACGTACAGCCCGCGCGGGCCGCGCAGATGGGCGTCAAGCTGCTCTCGCTGGACGAGCTGCTCGCGGTGTCGGACTTCATCACGGTGCACCTGCCGAAGACGCCCGAGACCCTGGGTCTGATCGGCGACGAGGCGCTGCACAAGGTCAAGCCGACGGTGCGCATCGTCAACGCCGCGCGCGGCGGGATCGTGGACGAGGAGGCGCTGGCCTCCGCGCTCAAGGAGGGCCGCGTCGCGGGCGCCGGTCTGGACGTGTACGCGAAGGAGCCCTGCACGGACTCCCCGCTCTTCCAGTTCGACCAGGTCGTGTGCACCCCGCACCTCGGCGCGTCGACGGACGAGGCGCAGGAGAAGGCGGGCGTGTCGGTCGCCAGGTCGGTGCGCCTCGCGCTCGCCGGTGAGCTGGTGCCGGACGCGGTCAACGTGCAGGGCGGCGTCATCGCCGAGGACGTACGGCCGGGGCTGCCGCTCGCCGAGAAGCTGGGCCGGATCTTCACGGCGCTGGCGGGCGAGGTCGCCGTACGGCTGGATGTCGAGGTCTACGGCGAGATCACGCAGCACGACGTGAAGGTGCTCGAACTGTCCGCGCTGAAGGGCGTGTTCGAGGACGTCGTCGACGAGACGGTGTCGTATGTGAACGCGCCGCTGTTCGCGCAGGAGCGCGGCGTCGAGGTGCGGCTGACGACGTCGAGCGAGTCGCCCGACCACCGCAACGTCGTCACCGTACGGGGCACGCTCTCGGGCGGCGAGGAGGTGTCGGTCTCCGGCACGCTGGCCGGTCCGAAGCATCTCCAGAAGATCGTCGCGATCGGTGAGTACGACGTGGACGTGTCCCTGGCCGACCACATGGTCGTCCTGCGGTACGAGGACCGTCCCGGTGTCGTCGGCACCGTCGGCCGGATCCTCGGCGAGGCGGGGCTGAACATCGCGGGGATGCAGGTGTCGCGCGCGGAGGAGGGCGGCGAGGCGCTGGTCGTGCTCTCCGTCGATGACAACGTGCCGCCGGCCGTGCTGGCGGAGATCTCCGACGAGATCGGCGCGAACTCGGCGCGCTCGGTGGATCTGACCGACTGAGCTGTTCGACGGTGAGGGGCCCGGGATCATCTCCCGGGCCCCTCACCGTTTCCCCTGCACCAAGGCCTCGCGGGCGACTGAGAGCACCGACTCGCCAAGCTTCGAGCACCGACTCGCCAAGACGGGGCGGGAGTTGACCGGCGACGACGGTCACGCCGCCCAGCGTCTCGCGCACGGATTCCAGCGCCGCGTCCGGCAGCCCCGCCGCGGCACCGACGGCCACGGACGGGGCCGGACTCCACCGCGCGGCCTCCAACGTGCCCATGCCGAGCACCGATCGGAGGTACTGGGTGGTGAAATGGGCCGAGCCCGTCATCGCGAAGGTGGCGAGGGCGTTGAGTACGACCCCGGAGCCGAAACCGCGCCCCCGGAACGAGAAGACCGAGCCCCGCAGAAGTGGTTGGGCATGGCGCCGCCCAGCACCGGACCGAGCGCGACGCCGCCCGGCTCAGGATCTGAGCCGCGCCGACTTCAGCGCCATGTGCAGCAGCAGCCGGTCCTCACCGTCGGCCAGGTCCAGGCCCGTGAGCTGTTCGATACGCGACAGCCGGTAGTAGAGCGTCTGGCGGTGGATGCCGAGCTCCGACGCCGTACGCCCCGCCTGCCCCGCGTGGTCGAGATAGACCTCCGCCGTGCGCGTCAGGTCCGCGTGCGCGGGCGTCAGCAGCGGGCGCACCGCCGGGTCGACGGCGCTCGCCGGGGACAGGGACGTCAGCAGCCGGTACGGGCCGATCTCCGACCACTGGGCGACGGGGCCGAAGCGTGGCTGCACCGTCGCCGCACGGGCCGCCGCGACCGACTCGTGCCAGGCGTCGGGGAGTTCGGCCAGCCCCCGGCGCGGCGTGGCCGCCCCGGCGGTGGCTCCCGGGCCCGCGGCGTCCCGCAGCCGCGACGTCGCGTCGAGCGTGGGCAACAGCGCGTCGGCCGACCGGAGCCGTACGAGCAGCGCCAGGACCGTCGGGACCTCCGGCGCGTCCGTGTCGGCCCCCCTGCGCGCCCCGTCCCCGGCCGGGCCGCCCGGCCGGGGACGGGGCGC
>NZ_MDCR01000337.1 GCF_001723055.1 Streptomyces niveus | reverse complement strand
GGCGTACGCCGCGCCAGGACTGGTTCGACGTCGCCCAGCCCTCCACGCACGCGATCGGCAGCTCGGAGGTGTGCTGGCTCATGGCGAGGAGCTGGGCGCGCGAGAGCCTGATCACCCCGGCGGGGCCGCCGAGGGTCAGCCGCCAGGCGTCCGTCGTCTCGGCCGCCCTGACCCCGACCGACGCGGCGGTCTTGTTGATCTGGAACCCGTTCGGGCCGCCGCCCGGGTCCTCCCAGCCGTGCGGCGCGAGCAGCGCGCTACGGCGCAGCGGGCCGTCGAAGCTCCGGCCCGCCGTCGTGAGCAGCATGAACAGCGAGCCCGCGCCGACGACGGCGAAGGCGCCGCGCCGCGAGATTGTCGGGGCGGCGGGCCTCGGGGACGCCAGGTCGTCTTCGGCGGGTCCGCCGGGCGCGCGGTACGCCCCCGCGCCGCCGCCGGGCCGCGCGGAGCGCAGCTCACCGCTGCGGATCGCCGCCAGCGCCTTCGGCAGCTTCAGCGCCGCGTGCGCCACGAACCCCGCGAAGAAGACCCACGCCCCGTAGAAGTGCAGCGGGTAGAAGGACCCCGGGAAGAGATACTCCAGCTGGATGTTGAGCACCCCGGTGACCAGCTCGAACAGCACACCGCCCACCAGCAGCAGCAGCGAGATCCGCTCCAGCGCGTGCGCCAGTGATCTGACCGGCGGCAGCGCGAAGAACCTGGGGATCACCGACCAGAGCTTCGCCAGCACCACCGGGATCAGCGCGATGCCCACCGTGACGTGGAATCCCTGCGTGAGGCGGTAGAGCCAGTACGGGTCCGTCGGCCAGTCGAAGAGATAGAAGCCCAGCCAGCCCCGGTCCGGCGTCTTGTCGTTGACGGCCGCGAGATCCGGGTTGTACGCCGCGTACGACAGCAGGCCCGTCACGAACACCAGCGTGAGCCCGACCAGCAGGACGAGACCGAGCACCGCCGTGAACCGGACGCCGCGCACCGGACTGCGCCAGAAGCCGGGATCGGTCGGCAGTGGCGGCAGCGGGGGCGACGGAGGCGACTTCGAGGGGGTGGGGAGCGACGGGCGGTGATCCATGCGGCGACCGTAAGCCCGCGCACCCGCCCAGGAGGTGGTACGACTTCTGACGAAATGGTGACGTGGCCCCGCCGTACCACCTCATCGGATCACCCGCTGCATACCGTGCCTGGGTGAAGACCGACGAACGCGGACACCTGCCGGCGGACGCCCCTCCCCGCGAAGACACCGACCGATCCCACCGCCCGAACCGCCGGGACCTCGTCGCCGCCTCGGTCGGCGTCGCGCTCCTCACGGCGGCCTCGCTCGTGGGCTGGGCGATCCAGCGGGCCGACGGCAGCCTCCAGGTCAACTGGCCTCCCCTGCTCGGCACTTGGGACCCCCGCTTCGGACCGGGCACCCCCGCCGCGCTCACCGTCGCCGCCCTGGTCATCGCGTACGGTCCCGGCCTCGCCACCCGGCTGCCGTGGCGCGCGTTCCTCCTCACCACCTGGGCCGCCGCGCTGGCCTGGACGTTCTCGCTGGCGCTCATCGACGGCTGGCACACGGGCGTGGCGAAGCGGCTCACCACCAAGCACGAGTACCTCGGCGTCATCGACCGGTTCACCGACATCGGTACGACGCTGCGCGGGTTCTCCGACCACATCGTGATCGGCCCGCCCGGCAACTGGCCCGCCCATGTAGCGGGGCATCCGCCGGGCGCCACCCTCACCTTCGTGTGGCTCGACCGGATCGGCCTCGGCGGCGGTTCCTGGGCGGGGGTCTGGTGCATCGTGGTCGGCGGCTCGGCCGTCGTCGCCATCCTCGTCACCCTGCGTGCCCTCACCGACGAGCGACTGGCGCGCCGGGCGGCACCGTTCCTGGCGCTGGCCCCGGCCGCCGTCTGGATGGGTACGTCGGCCGACGGCTACTTCGCGGGTGTCGCCGCCTGGTCGCTCGCCCTGCTGGCGCTCGCCGCGACCCGTACCGTGCGCTTCCCGGCGGCTGCGGCGCTGGGGGCCGGGCTGCTGTACGGGTTCACCTGCTACCTCTCGTACGGCCTGACGCTCATGGCCGTCCCCGGCCTCGGGATCCTGCTCCTGGCCCGGACCGCGCGCCCGCTGCCGTTCGTGCTCGCAGGGGCGCTGGTGACACCGGTGGCGTTCACGCTCGCGGGGTTCAACTGGTGGGAGGCGTATCAGGAGTTGGTGGTGCGCTACTACCAGGGCGCGGGCGGGGTGCGCCCGTACTGGTACTGGATCTGGGGCAACCTCGCCGCCAGCACCCTGGCCGTGGGTCTCGCGGCGGTGGCGGGCCTGGGCCGGGTGTTCGCGCTCGCGCCCCGCGCCGTACGCAGTACCCGACCCGCGCGGGTGCCCTCAACCCCCGTACTCAGACTGGCCGTTCTCGTCCTGGCGGTGCTGCTCGCGATCCTCGCCGCCGATCTGTCCGGGATGAGCAAGGCGGAGACGGAGCGCATCTGGCTGCCGTTCACGCTGTGGCTGCTGCCCGCCACCGCCCTGCTGCCCGGCCGGCGGCGGGGGTGGCTGGCCGGGCAGGTGCTGCTCGCACTGCTGGTCAACCACCTGGTGTTCACCGGCTGGTGAGTGGAGCGGCGGCTCACATGACGGTCGTCACCGTCGTCACCACGACGATCGTCATCAGCGCGTCCTCGGCCGCCTTGACCGCCTGGCGCACCGCCGGCGCGGCCCACTCGCCGTGCGCGATCTTCTCCATGTTGGTCTTGGCGGTCGCCAACTCCGGCTTCTTGTAGAGCAGTCCGTGGAGCTTCGCCCCGTGCAGCAGGGCGATCAGACTGGCCGTACGCTCGTCGGCCGTCTCGCCTCGCATGATCACCGCGTCGAGCCGGCGGCGCAGTACGTCCTCCGCCGAGCCGTCGGCCTCCGGGAAGCGGGTGACGGGGAAGAGGCCGAGCACCCGCTTCGTCTCCTCGCGGACCAGGCCCTTCGCCACGAGGTTCTTGGTCGTCCCGGAGACCGCGCCCCGCTTCAGATGCTCGATCCAGTCCTTCGTCTTGCGCGGCCTGGACTTCTTCCAGCCGTCGATGTCGGCCAGTGCCGTGTCCAGGACGGGGTCTCCCAGGGGCGTCGTGTCCTGGACGGTGACCTGGTCGCCGGCCACCTCGACCCGGCCCGCGATGGCCAGTTCGACCAGTGAAGCGGCGGCGATGGCGAAGGCGACGTTCGCCGATTCCTTCTCGGCCCCGGACTCGTCGTCCAGCGACAGGAGGAGCAACTGCTCGCCCAGTGTGGTGTCGACGGGTCCGTCGTCCGGCGAATTCGTGGGGAAGTCCATGACGCTCGTCTCTCCTCGAACGGTGGGGGTATGCGCACGTCTTCCCCCGGAGACGCGTGAGGAACACGAACGGCTCCCCTCGTGCCATTGGTCTGGTTTTCCGCCGCACGATCGGACCGGTACACCACACCGATCAGCGCCTAGCGTGAGGGGAGGAACACGAGCACAAGGAGAAGAGTGGACATGCGACGACGCCGTATAGGCGGGCCGTCCGGGCCCCTGGCCAGCGCGTTGTGCCTGGGCGCGCTGCCCTTCGGCAGCAGAGTGGACGAGAAGACGTCCTTCGCGATCCTCGACCGGTTCGTCGAGGCCGGGGGCAATCTGATCGACACCTCCAACAACTACGTCTTCTGGGTCCCCGGTGCCACCGGCGACGAGAGCGAGACCACGGTCGGCCGCTGGCTGGCGAGCCGGGGCGGCCGGGACGACGTGCTGATCTCGACCAAGGCCGGGGCCCGGCCCACCGTTCCCGGCACCGGTCTGGAGACGGCCGAAGGGCTGTCGGCGGACGCGATCGGCAAGGCCGTCGACGGCAGTCTGCGGCGGCTGGGCACGGACCGGATCGATCTGTACTGGACCCATATCGAGGACCGTTCCGTGCCGCTGGCCGAGACGCTCGGCACGCTGGACGGCCTCGTGACGGGCGGCAAGGCGGGGCTGATCGGCTGCTCCAACCACACCGCGTGGCGCACCGCGCAGGCGCGTGACCTCTCGCGCGCCAACGGCCTCGCGGCGTACACGTGCGTACAGCAGCGGCAGTCCTACCTCCAGCCGCGCTTCGACACCGGCCTGCCGGAGTCGGGGCATGTGCATGTGACGCCCGAGCTGCTGGACTACGTGCGCAGCGAGCCCGAACTGACGCTCATGGCCTACTCGTCGCTGCTCTCGGGCGGGTACACCCGCGCGGACAAGCCGCTGCCCGCCGCGTACGACCACCCGGGAACCCCGGCGCGGCTGGCGGTGCTGCGCGAGGTGGCGAAGGAGCTGGGCGCCACTCCCAACCAGGTGGTGCTGTCGTGGCTGATGGGGGCGGATCCGTCGGCGCTGCCGATCGTGGGGGTCAGCTCGGTGGCGCAACTGGACGAGGTGCTGGGCGCGTTGGAGGTGGAGCTGTCGGCGGAGGCACGGGCGCGGCTGGACGCGGCGGGGATCCCGGCGGAGCGCGCCTGATCAGCCGGCGTTGCTAGCCGGTCGCCCCGCCCGCCTCGCGGATCGCGTCGGCGAGCCGCCGTACGGCTCCGGGGAGGGCGGAGTCGGCGAGGTTGCCGTACCCGACCACGAGGGCGCCGCTCCAGGCACCCTCCCCCGCCTCGTACTCCGCCACATCCGCCAGCCGCACATCACGCCGGGCGGCGCCGCGCACCACGTCCCCGGCCGCGCACCCCGTCAGGTGGAGCAGCAGATGGAATCCGGCGGCGGCGCCCGACACCCGGTGCCGGGGCAGCAGTTGGGCGATCTCCGCGAGGAGGCCGTCCCGGCGGCGACGGTAGCGGAGCCGCGATGCGCGCAGATGCCGGTCGTACGACCCCGACTCCAGGAACCGGGAGAACGCCACCTGGTCGATCACCGGCGGCGGCGACCCGACGGCGTCCGCCGCGTACACCCGCTCCAGCAGCCCGTGCGGAACGACCACCCAGCCGATACGCAGCGCGGGCGACAGCGTCTTGCTGAGCGAGCCCAGCAGGGCGACCCGTTCCGGGGCCATCCCCTGGAGGCTGCCGACGGGCCGGCGGTCGTAGCGGAACTCGGCGTCGTAGTCGTCCTCCATGATCAGGCCGTCCGTCTCCCGTGCCCAGGCGACGAGTTCGGCGCGGCGGGGCGGGCTGAGGACGACCCCGGTGGGGAACTGGTGCGCGGGCGCCACGATCACCGCGCGTACGTGCGGTGCGCGGCGCAGCACGTCGACGCGCAGACCGTCGTCGTCCACGGGGGTGGCGACGACGGTCAGCCCGGCGGCCGTCACGGCGGTACGCAGCCGCGACCAGCCCGGGTCCTCCATCGCCACATGGGTGTGCCCGGCCGCCCGCAGGGCCCGGCACAGCCGGAGCACCCCGTCCAGCGTGCCGCCGCTCACGACGAGCTGCCCGGCGTCGAGGGCGGCGCCCCGGCCGCGTACGAGATGGGCGGCGATCCGCTCCCGCAGCGCGTGGTGCCCGGCGGGGTCGGGATAGCCGAACTCGGTGGGGGTGAGCGCGCCGGCCGCTTCCCGTACGGCGTCGGCCCACCGTTTCCGGGGGAACTCGCGGAGGTCCGGCATGCCGGGCAGCATGTCGAACTCCGGCTTCCAAGAAGCCTGTTGAACCGGCCGCCCGTGCGCGGTGGTCCTCGGGGCGGTCTGCGCGCGCACCCGGGTCGCCGATCCGCTGCGCGCCTCGAAGTACCCCTCGGCGACGAGCTGCCCGTACGCCTCGGTCACCACCCAGCGCGAGCAGCCGAGGTCGGCGGCGAGCGCCCGGCTGGGCGGCAGGGCACTGCCGGGAGCGATCCGCCCACCCACGACGGCCGCCCGAAGGGCCCGGACGAGCCGCAGGTGCAGGGGGCCGGCGGCCTGCTCCCCCAGTTCGAGGAGGGTGCCCCAGGCGGGGTCGGTACGAGGGTGGCCCATGCCCCCGATGCTACGTACGGCCCCCTTTACTCCTCTCCTTACTGCTTCTTCGCCAGCTCGGAGCGCCGGTAGGAGTACGCGAAGTAGACGACGAGCCCGATGGCGAACCAGATCCCGAACCGCACCCAGGTCTGCCACTGGAGATACGTGATCAGCCACAGCGAGGCCACCACGCCGATCGCCGGCACCACCGGCATCCCCGGGCAGCGGAAGGCGCGCGGCAGATCCGGCTGCCGGTAGCGGAGCACGATCACCGCAGTGCAGACCACCGCGAACGCCAACAGGATCCCGATGTTGGTCAGTTCGGCGGCCTCGCCGATCTTCACGAACCCGGCGATGCCCGCCGAGGCGAACCCGACGATCCAGGTCACCCGGGTCGGCACCTTCCGCGTCGGATGCGTCTTGGCGAACCACTTGGGCAGCAGCCCGTCCCTGCTCATGGAGAACCACACCCGGGTCACCCCGAGCATGAAGGTGAACATCACGGTGAGGATGCCGATGATCGCGCCGACCGCGATGATGTCGGCGATCCCGTCCAGCCCGACGGACGCGAACGCGGTCGAGAAGCCGCTCTCCTTGTCGACGTCCTTGTAGTTCTGCATACCGGTCAGCACCAGGCAGGCCAGCACGTACAGCACCATCGAGATCGCCAGCGAGTAGATGATCGCCTTCGGCATGTGGCGCTGCGAGTCCTTCGATTCCTCGGCGGCGGTGCTCATCGCGTCGTACCCGAAGACCGCGAAGAAGACGGTCGCGGCCCCGGTGAACGCGCCGCCGACCCCGTACGGGAAGAACGGGTTGTAGTTGCTGGTGTCGATGTGGAAGACACCGACGGCGATGACCAGCAGCACCACCAGCACCTTCAGCACGACGACGACCATCTCGAAGCGGGCCGCGCTGCGCATGCCGAGGGTGAGCAGATACGCGATGAACAGGCAGAGCAGGACGGCGAACAGGTCGACCTTGTGCCCCTCACCGGTACCGGGCGCGCCCAGCATCCAGGCGGGCAGATCGCCGCCCATCGACTCGACGAGGAAGCTGAAGTACCCGGAGATGCCGATCGCGACGACGGCGACGATCGCGGTGTACTCCAGCAACAGGTCCCAGCCGATGAACCACCCGGCCAACTCGCCGAGTACCGCGTAGCCGTACGTGTACGCGGACCCGGCCTTCGGGATGAGCCCGGCGAACTCCGCGTACGACAGGGCCGCCGCCGCGCTCGCGACCCCGGCGATGAGAAACGATATGAGGACGGCGGGCCCGGCCGTACCGTTCGCGATGGTCCCCGCGAGCGTGAAGATCCCCGCCCCGATGATCCCGCCGACCCCGATCGCGGTGAGCTGCCAGAGCCCGAGCGTCCGGGTGAGCTGCTCGCCCTCCGCGCCCTCGGAGTCCTGGATGGCGTGGATGGGTTTACGACGCAGAACGCCTTCACCCGCGCGGAACATGGCCATGACGCGACTCCTCTCACCAGGCATACGGCGACGCAACATCGTCGCGGATGCCCGGCGGCGGGCGGAAGACATGGCGTGTGGGGGCTCTGTGACCGGGCCGTGATGTCCGGCCCGCTAAAGTTAGGTTCACCTTAGTTACGTCCGGGCAGACTCCGGGCGGCTGTCAGGGAGGCTTGACCACCGTGTCCATACACCTCACTCGCCGTATCGGCGTCGCCGCCGCGGTCACGGCTTTCGCCGTCTCGCTCTCCGCGTGCGGCGGCGACAGCAGCGACGGGTCCTCGGACAAAGCCGAGTCGGGAGCGACGCGTGCCGTGCGGACGGCCATGGGCGAGGTGAAGGTCCCGGACGACCCCAAGCGTGTCGTCGTGCTCGACACGGACGCGCTCGACTCCGCGGTCACGCTCGGGATCACCCCGGTCGGCGCGACGACGGCCGTCGCCGACGTGCCGTTCTCGACCTACCTTCCCGCGGAGAAGCTGAAGGGCATCAAGCCCGTCGGCCTGATCGCCGAGCCGAACCTCGAAGCCATCGCCGCCCTCAAGCCCGACCTGATCCTGAGTAGCAAGGTCCGCGACGAGAAGAACTACAAGCCGCTGTCGGCCATCGCACCGACGGTCTTCTCCGACACCACGGGCCCCAACTGGCGTGAGAACTTCGAACTGCACGCCGACGCCCTCGGCAGGACGGCGGAGGCGAAGAAGATCGCCGCGGACTACGACACCCGCGTGACCTCACTGACCACGGCCCTCGGCGGCCCGGAGGCGGCGCGGAAGACGAAGTTCGGCTTCGTCCGCTTCGTGGAGGGCGCCGACACGCGCCTCTACCTCAACGACACCTTTGTCGGCTCGATCTTCGGCGACCTGGGCGTGGGCCGCCCGGCCAACCAGGACAAGGACGGCTTCTCGCTCGACGTGAGCCCCGAGAAGATCGACCAGGCCGACGCGGACGTCATCTTCTACTCCACGTACGGCGACCCGGAGAAGGCCAAGGAGACCGACATCATCGGCGGCCCGCTCTGGAAGAACCTGGCCGCGGTGAAGCAGAAGACGGCCTTCAAGGTCGACGACAACCTGTGGATGCTGGGCATCGGTTACACGGGCGCCGGCCAGGTGCTGGACGAGATGGAGAAGAACTACGGCGGCGCCAGCTAGCCGGTCGTCGTCGGGCGGTCACAACCGCTCGAAGCCGCGCACCCGTTCCCAGTCCGTCACCGACGTCTCGAACGCGGACAGTTCCGTGCGGGCCGCCTGCGCGTAGTGGGTGACCGTCTGTTCGCCGAAGGTCTTCGCGGCCGTCTCGCTCGTCTCCCAGCGGTGCAGTGCCTCCGTGAGGGTGCGTGGCAGGCGCGGGACCGACGGGTCCGCCAGGGCGTTCTCGCGGTGCGGGGGCGGGAGTTCGAGGGCGTGGTCGATGCCGTGGAGACCCGCCGCGATGGCCGCGGCCAGTGCCAGGTAGGGGTTGGCGTCCCCGCCGGGGACGCGGTGTTCGAGGCGCAGGGACGGGCCCGTGCCCACCACGCGTATCGGGCAGGTGCGGTTGTCGCGGCCCCAGGTGATGCCCGTCGGGGCGAACGCGCCCGGCTGGAGGCGTTTGTAGGAGTTGATGTTCGGGGCCATCAGCAGGGCGAAGTCCGGCAGGCAGGCGAGTTGGCCGGCCACGAAGTGACGCATCAGGTCCGACATGCCGTCGGCCTCGGTGCCGGACGCCAGTACGGCGGTGCCGTCCGTGGCGCGCAGTGACAGGTGGATGTGGCAGGAGTTTCCCTCGCCCTCGTCGAACTTGGGCATGAAGGTCAGCGCCACCCCCTCCTGCGCGGCGATCTGCTTGGCGCCGTTCTTGAAGAAGACGTGGTTGTCGCAGGTCGTCATCGCCTCCGCGTAGCGGAAGACGATCTCGTACTGTCCCGCGTGGACCTCCCCGCGCGCCGTCTCCATCGCGAGGCCCGCCCGGCTCATCTCGCGCCGGATGCGGCGGACGACGGGCTCCATGTCGGTGAGGCCCTGGAGCGAGTAGTCGACGTTGTACGTGGTGGCCGACGTCAGGCCCTGGTAGCGGGACTCGCGGGCGGCGCGGTAGGTGTCGAGGAAGACGAGGAATTCGAGTTCCGTACCGGCGAGCGCCGTCAGTCCCCGCTCGGCGAGGCGGTCGAGCTGCGTGCGCAGGATGTGACGGGGGGCCACGGCGACCGGGGAGGTGGAGTCGCCCGGCCAGTGCGCGTCGGCGAGGACGAGGGCCGTGCCGTCGTCCCAGGGGAGGTGCGTGCGCAGGGTGGTGGGGTCGGGGCGCAGCAGGAAGTCGCCGAAGCCGGTCTGCCAGGCGTCGATCGCGTAGCCGGGGCGGGTGTCCATCTCCACGTCGGAGGCGAGCAGGTACACGCAGGCGCCGAAGCCCGCCGAGGCGCTGTCGGCCGTCTCCTCCAGGAAGTACGGGACGGACAGGCGGCTGCCCTGGAGGCGGCCCTGAAGGTCGGGGACGGCGACGACGACCTCCTCGACGGCGCCGGACGCGTAGGCGGCGCGCAGTGTTTCGTAAGGGTCGGTCATATCCGCTCCTCTGTCCTTGCCAGCGGGTTCGGCACCGTGCCGTGTACGACGTCGAAGCCCTCGTCGCGCTCCGCGCGGTCGTGGAAGCCGCCGCCCAGCAGCTGTTCGCGGTTGAGCGCGACGCGGTCGAAGGACGGGGCGAGGAGCCCGTACGCGTCGAAGCGGTCGGCCAGTTCGGGGAAACGGGCGTGGTAGCGCTCGATCTCGGCGCGTACGAGGCCCCAGAACTCGTCCTCGCCGACGCCCAGTTGGTCGGCGCACAGCGGTGCGAAGAACCGGAAGTGCCCGGCGAACACCGCGCTGAGCAGCGAGTGTGCCAGTTCGTGCGCCGGCCAGCGCAGCAGGACGCGGTCGGCGCGCCCGGTGAGTCCCGCGTACTCGGGCAGCGCGCCGGGCAGCAGGTTCACGTCCTCGGCGAAGTCCTTGACGGCGATGCCGAGGGGGATCTCGTCGCGGTCGAAGAGGACGACGGTGTTCTCGCCGTGCGGGCAGAAGGCGACGCCGTAGCGGTAGAGGTAGTGCAGCAGCCCCGGCAGCAGCGCGGCGAAGAACCGGGCCAGCCAGGCGGTGGGCGTGAGCCCGGAGCGCTCCACCAACTCGGCGGTGAGCGCCCGCCCGTCGGAGCCGGTCTTGAGCAACGCGGCCATGGTGCGGGCCCGTTCACCCGCGTCCCTGTCGAGCAGTGCGGCGACCGGCTCGCGCCAGACGGCGCCGAGGAGTTCGTGGTAGCGGTACGGGGCGTCGGCCACCGACTCGTACAGCGGATGACCGACGGCGACGGCCGCGACCTCGCCGAGCGGATGGAAGCGCAGCTCGTCGCGGAGGTACGGGTCGGCGTCCCGTACGGAGTGCAGCCAGGCGCTCACGTCGGGCGCGGCCTCGGTGGGTCCGGTCGAAAGCCCGCGCCAGACCAGGGTGTTGCGGATGAGGAGCGGGACCTTCACGTTGCGGCGGTGCGGGTGGTCGATGTTGGCGAGGGTGCGTATGGACTGGAGCGGGCGGTAGCGGTCGTCGCTCCGGCCGAGCAGCACGACGCGGCCGTCGGCGAGGTAGGGCGCGAAGAGGGTGGCGACGGCCTCGTCCCAGTGGAAGGGGTGCACGGGCAGCAGGACGAACGCGTCGGCGGGCAGGCCGGACCCGGCGCACTCGCGGGCGAGCACGGCGGCGAAACGTTCCCTCGTGGCCGCGTCCAGCTCCTCGGCGAGCAGCCGTTCGGTGTCGAGCCCGGGGACGCCGGAGTAGGCGGCGAGGTCGCGGTGCACGGCCGCCCACAACAGCCGTACGGCGGGGGCCGATTCGGGCGCGTAGGCGGCGGCGTCCGACGCCGAGAAGCCGAGCCGGCCCTTGTTGAGGAGCATGCAGGGGTGCCCGTCCTGGTACGCCTCCAACTCCAGATACCCGAGGTCGGCCAGCTCTGCGGCGGGCAGCGCGTGGGCGATGGCCGACGCGTCGGCCCGCCGGGTGGCGGTCAGTTCGCGCAGGACCTCGGCGGTGGTGGCGCCGTCCCACCCGAGCACACCGCGCGCGTCGAGCAGCAGGCGTTCCGGGCCGGCGTCGGGGACGCCGGGGTGGCGGCGCAGGCTGTCGGGCTCGACGCGCCAGGTGCCGAAGGTGCCCCGGGCGGCGCGCAGCGTCCAGTGGACGTCGCCGTCGAAGTCGAGACGGTACGCACCGCCTGCCCCGTCGGGGACGGGGACGAGCAGCTCCTCGTACGCGAACTCCTCCACCGCCTTGAGCAGCAGACGCCTGCCGGCCTGCTCCCAGGCGGCCCGGTCGGGGTGGTTCATCGTTGTGTCTCCTCGGACGCGGCTGTACGGGCAGGGGTGGGCACCTTCGCGGTGGCGCGCGGGGCACCGAACGTCGTCCACGCCGTCCGTTGCGGCACCCGCAGCACCGTACGGCCGGCCACCGCGTTCAGGATCGTCGCCGCCCGCCAGGCGCCGAGCGTCAGGTCGGGCGCGCCGACGCCGTGCGTGTGCAACTCGGCGTTCTGGACGTACAGTCGGCCCGAGATCCGGGGGTCGAGCGTGACGCGGTAGTCGCCGTCTATCCGGTACCGCCCCTTCTCGTCCCAGTCCACGAGCGCGCCCAGGCCGTCCGGGCCGTCGAGGAACGCGGGCCGGGACGCCGCGTAGCCGGTGGCCGAGACGATCGCGGACGTACGGATCTCGAAGAGCGTGTCCTGTTGCGCATGACGGCACGTCAGCGTGAGTCCGTCGCCGTTGGCTTCGGCCTCCACGACGGCGACTCCCGGATGCAGCGCGGCTCTTGGCTCCGCCCCGCCGATCGTCCGCTCGTACAGCTCGTCGTGCAGTTCGGCCAGCGTCTCCTCGCTGACTCCCTTGTAGAGCTGCCACTGCTCGGCCACGAGTTGTTCGCGGCGCGCCTCGGGGAGGGCGCGGAAGTAGCGGATGTAGTCGGGCGTGAAGTGTTCGAGGCCGATCTTGGAGTACTCCATCGGCGCGAAGGCGTTCGTGCGGGCCAGCCAGCGGACGTACGGTCCGCCCGCCCCCTCCCCGTCCTGGTGCCGCAGCAGATCCAGCGCGACCTCCGCGCCGGACTGGCCGGCGCCGATGACGGTCACGTCGTCGCAGGCGGCGAGCCGCGCGCGGTGGGTGCGGTAGTCGGCGCTGTGCAGGACCCGGCCCTGGTGCGAGCCGTCCGCGAGCAGCGGGCGCAGCGCCTTCGGCACGACCGGGTTCGTGCCCACGCCGAGGACGACCTGCCGGGCGAGCACCCGTGAGCGTGTGCCGTCGGCCGCGCGGTGGGTGACGGCGAAGAGGTCCTGCTTCTCGTCCCAGCCCAACCGTTCGACATGCGCGTCGAATCGGCAGGACGGCAGCGCGTCGGAGACCCAGCGGCAGTACGCGTCGTACTCGCGGCGCGGTATGTGGAAGCGTTCCGAGAAGAAGAAGGGGAACATCCGGTCGTGATGGCGCAGGTAGTTGAGGTACGACCACGGGCTCGTCGGGTCGACCATCGTCACCAGGTCGGCCAGGAAAGGGACTTGGAGGGTGGTGCCCTCCATCAGCAGGCCCGGATGCCAGGAGAAGGCGGGCTTCGCGTCGAGGAACAGCGTGCGCAGGTCCGGCGCGCCGTGCGCCAGCGCGGCGAGCGAGAGGTTGAACGGCCCGATCCCGACACCGACGAGGTCGTACACAGGGGTAGGGGACTCGGTCACCGGCGGGCCTCCGCGAGGGGGTTGGTCAGGTCGACGTAGACGGACTGGGACTCGACGTCCCCGACAAGCTCGTCGAGCCCGTCCACGCAGGTCAGATAGTTGGCCTTGCACCGCAGCACGGGCGCGTCGAGCAGCAGGTCGAGCAGCCCCTTCGCGCCGGGCTCGGCGGCCCGCAGCCGCTCAAGCCGGGCGCGCAGCACCCGCAGCAGGTCGCGCTCGTCGGCCAGCCCGAGCGCCCCGAACGCGCCGACGAGGCCGAGGAGGTT
>NZ_MDCR01000336.1 GCF_001723055.1 Streptomyces niveus | reverse complement strand
TCTACCGGGACGCGAAGCCGGTCGGCGGGGGCGTCGACTCCCGCCTCGCGTACGTCGACATGGAGAACGTGACGGTGAACGGGGCGTACACCCCGGACGGAAAGGAACACCGCACCTGTCCCGCCGTCGTCGGCGCGTCCACGCTCGCGGGCAGTGTCGAGGACGGTCCGGCGATCCCCGGCTTCGAGGAGGGCATGCGCACTCCGGTCGCCTCCATCATCGAGGCGCTCCAGATCGACACCCCGGACTGGCTGGCCACCTGCCAGTACCCGAAGGCGAGCCTGGTACCCACGGGTCTGCTGAGCAACGTCCATCCGGTGACCCCGAAGATCCTGCCGCTCCAGATCATGAGGATCGGCGAGCTGTATCTCGTCGCGGGGCCGGGCGAGTTCACCATCACCTCCGGTCTGCGTGTCCGCCGTACGGTGGCGGAGCAGCTCGGTGTCCCGCTCGACCGGGTGCTGCTCCAGGGGTACGCCAACTCCTACAGCCAGTACGTGACGACACCTGAGGAGTACGACACCCAGCAGTACGAGGGCGGCTCCACGCTCTACGGCCGCTACACGCTGCCCGCCTACCAGCAGGAGTACGCGCGGGTCGCGAAGTCCCTGCGCGAGGGCTCCGCGCTCGACCGGGGTACGGCGCCGCCGGACGAGTCGGGCCGGCAGTTCAACTTCCAGACCGGTGTGGTGTACGACAACCCGCCGCCCGGCAGCACGTTCGGCGGCGTACTGACCCCGCCGGACGCCTCGTACGCCCGGGGCCGTACCGCGACGGTCGAGTTCGCCACCGGACACCCCAAGAACAACCTCCGCCGGGGCGGCACCTTCCTGGAGGTGCAGCGGCTGGTCGACGGGGCGTGGACGCGGGTGCTCGACGACGGTGACTGGAGCACGAAGTACCGCTGGACGCGTATCAACGGTCTGACCGGTACGTCGAAGGCCACCGTCACCTGGGACATCGCCGCGGACACCGCTCCCGGCACCTACCGGATCGTGCACCACGGCGACTCGAAGAACCTGCTCGGGAAGATCACACCGTTCACGGGGACGTCCCCCACGTTCACGGTGGGCTGAGGCGCTCTGACGGTCGGCCGGGCCGGTGGCGTACGTACGCCACCGGCCCGGCCGCCGCGTACGGATAACCCGTTCGGCCGCCGCGCGAGCGCACCGGCCGCGATGAGAAGGGCCCCGGCGCCCGGCGCCCGCATGATGGGGCGGTGATCAGTGTCCTGTTCGCCGTGCTGACCGCCATCAGCAACGGCTCCGCCTCCGTGCTCCAGCGACGCGCCGCGGCCACGGCGCCCGACTCCCAGTCACTCAGCCTGGCGCTGATCGGGCATCTGCTCCGGCAGCGCGTCTGGCTCGCCGGTATCGGGCTGGTGATCGTGGCCGCGGTCTGCCAGGCGGTGGCACTGGCGACCGGGCCGATCGCCGTCGTACAGCCGATCTTCGTCATCGAGCTGCCCATGACCCTGCTGATCGCGAGCTACGTCTTCCGGTCCGCGCTGCCGCGCACCGCCTGGTACGGCGTGGCGGCGGTGACCGTCGGTCTGGCGGTGGGCCTCGGTTCGGCGGCGCCCACCGGCGGCAGCGAGACCGTGGCCGGTCTGTCCTGGGTCCCGGCGCTGGTCATCACCGGCATCTTCGAGGCACTGCTGATCGCCGCCGCGCGCCGGACCCGGAAGAACGCGCGCGCCGCGCTGCTCGGACTCGCGGCGGCCTGCGCGTACGCCCTGACAGCCGCGCTCCTCAAGGACGCCGTGGCCAGGCTGGAGGGCGGCGCGGGCCTCGCCGCGTTCTTCGCGTCCTGGCAGCTGTACGCCACCGCCGTCGCCGGGATCGGCGCGCTGTTCCTCCTTCAGAACGCCCTCCAGGCCGGCTCCCTGGTCGCGTCGCAGCCGATGCTGACGCTCGGTGACGCGCTGATCAGCATCACCTACGGCGTCACGCTGTTCGGCGAGAGCGTCCGCACCGGCTGGTGGCTGCTGCCCGAACTCCTCGCGGTCGCCCTGATCACGGCGGGCTGCCTCGAACTGGCCCGCTCCCCGCTGGCGGGCGGCGCCTCTCCGCCCAAGCCGCGGGCCCGCTGACCGTCCGTCGGGACTGCATCGTTCTCCGATTGGGTAGCTCGGTTCGGGTAGCTCGGACAGCACCCGCGCCGACTCCAGGAGGTAGTACGTACCGATGACAGACCCCCTGCGAACGGACGCGGACACGGAACCTGACCCCGGCACCGGCACCGGCACCGGCGACGAAAAGGCGCGGGTGATCGTGGTGGGCGCGGGGCCCGCGGGAGCGAGCGCCGCGCTGTACCTGGCGCGCGCGGGCGTGGACGTCCTGCTGCTGGAGAAGGGCTCCTTCCCCCGGGAGAAGGTCTGCGGCGACGGCCTCACCCCGCGCGGCGTACACCAACTGGTGCGCATGGGCGTCGACATCGACGCCCCGGGCTGGCGACGTACGCGCGGAATGCGCTGGATGTGCGAGGGGCGGCAGGTGCACATCGACTGGCCCCGCCTCGGCGGTCTTCCCGACTTCGGGCTCACGCGCAGCCGGTACGACTTCGACGACATCCTCGTCCGCCACGCCTGCGCCGCCGGAGCGCGGCTGCGCACAGAGGTGAAGGCCACCGGACCGCTGACGGACCGCGCCGGGCGGATCATCGGCGTGACGGCCGTCGCGGGAGCGGACAAGCAGCCGAGGACATACCGCGCCCAGGTGGTCGTCGCCGCCGACGGCGCCTCCGCCAGAACGGCCCTCGCGATGGGCCTGGAACGCGATCCGACCCGTCAGATCGCCACGGCCGCCCGCCGCTACTACCGCAGCGCCTCGCGTACGAACGATCCGTACCTGGAGCTCTGGGCCGATCTGCGCTGCTCACGCACCGGCCGTGACCTGCCCGGATACGGATGGATCTTCCCGCTCGGCGACGGCCGGGTCAACGTGGGCCTGGGCTCCCTGCCGCACCGTCGGCACGGGGCCGTCGATCTGCGGGCCAGCATGGAGCAGTGGCTGGCGCGCCTGCCGGAGGAATGGGGACTGCGCGAGGAGAACGCCGACTCGCCCCTGCGCAGCGCGGCGTTGCCGATGGGCTTCAACCGCCGTCCGCAGTACGCGCGCGGGCTGCTCCTGGTCGGCGACAGCGCGGGCATGATCAGCCCGTGGAGCGGCGAGGGTGTCGCCCAGGCCATGGAGGCCGGCGGGGTCGCCGCCGAGGCGGTGGCCCTGGCCCTGATCCGCCCGGAGGGCCCGGCGCGGGAGGAGGCCCTGCGGCAGTACCCGCGAGAGATCAACCGCCTCTGGGGGCGCTACTACCGGCTGGGCAACCACGCCGCGGACCTCGTCCTGGGCCAGTACGGCTACCGCCCGGTCCTCAACCGCCGCGTCATGGCCTCCCCCGTACTGGTCCGCTCCCTGGCCCGGCTGCTGACGCACGGCGCCGACGAGCCGGGCCACGACACCATCGACGCCGTTCTGCACACGCTGCTGCGACTTGTGCCCACACCGGCCCTGACGCGCAGGCCGCGCAGACGCCGGGCGTCGTCGCCCTCGTGAGCGGCGCGGCCGGCGGGGCGGGCGTTCGTGCGAGCAGACCGGCGGGCTACGGCTGGGCGGCGAGCCAGCTCAACTTGTGTGCGTACGGGACACGTTGGCAGTAGTCCGTGCCCGCCGGATGGAGGGGGTCCGGGTTCGCCGTGCAGTCGGCGGCCACGCCGGGGCGGTGTTCCGAGATGGACCACAGCCGGCCCATGCCACGGTCGAGGTAGAGGTCCTCGGCGCCCCGGGCGGTCTTGATGGCCTGGCCGTTCTGGACCAGCGCGCCGCTGTTCCACCCGTAGCGCCAGAGATTGCCCGGCTCGTCCGTGCCCTTCGACTCGTTCACGAACAGCGTTCCGTTGTACGCCGCCGCGCCCTGGCCGCCGCCGTTGGTCATCGGCAGATAGTTGGCCCAGCCTTCCGCGGGAACGTCGGCGGAGCGTTGCTCAAGGTCCGCGACCGGATACGAGGCGATACGGCCGGTGGAGGGGTGGCCGCCCGCCGGGCGGCAGTACTCGCCCATCAGCAGGCGGTCCGGGACGGTGCTGCGGTCGAGGGAGACGTACGAGGCCTTCGGGGCGCCGGTCGCGACACAGGCGTACGAACCGGAGGGGTTGCTCTGCGTCGACCTGAACTTCCACGCGGCCACCTGCGGCATGACGTAGCGGTAACCGAAGCTGTACCAGACGTTGTTGTGGCGGCCGACCTTCGTCTTGTCCTCGACGTTGGCGGTGGTCTTCACGCCGTCGGTGTCGGACCCCATCGCGTCATGCGTACCGGGATCGCCGTCCGGGTCCAGGTCCATGATGGTGCGCATGTCGAAGACGCGCAGGCCGTTGCGGGTGTCGGCGACGTAGAGGTAGTTGCCGTACCAGACGATCCCGCCGGCGTGGACGCCCTTCTGGATCGGGTACTCGGAGGCGTGCAGCCCGTCGAAGGAGATGTGGTCGGCGCTGTTCTCATACGTCCAGCCCAGCAGGACATGCCGGTACTTGATCTCGGGGACACCCGTGACCGGGTTGACCCGGTTCTGCAGGAAGGTGATCCGCACGCCCTTCTGGTTGCAGGCGTCGTCGGCTTCCAGCTCGGCCGCGGTGCAGTCGCCGGTCGCCGGGTTCGGGTCGTTCTCGCGGCCCGGGTCCCAGCCGTCGTAGGAGGCGTACAGCTGGATGTTCCCGGCGCTGCCCCACAACTCGTCGTCCTGCGCGTCGGACACGCCGGTGAAGCCCTGGGGGACCCATTCCCGCGAGATGGAGTCGTCGTTCTGGAGGCAGTACCTGATGTCGGGGTCCGGGGCGGTGCCGAACGGGTCACGCGCGCACGACGACACGGCGGTGCGGTTCGCGGCGGTCAGCAGGTTCTGCACGCCCGACTTGGGCAGCACCGAGTCCAGGCGCGTGACTCTCGTGGTGGTCTCGGCGTTCATCGCACCGGGCGACAGAGTGAAGTCCCCGGGCGTGGCCGCCCCTCCGGGCGCGGTCCAGGCGCGGGAACCGAGCGGCGAGGGTACGCCCTCGGTCGCACGGGGCTCCTGCTTCCAGGACTCCGGTACGTCCGGCGGAAGGATGTCCGCCGCGGCGGGTGTCGCGAGACCGGCGAACGCGAGCGCGGCCACGGCGATCACCGTGAGCCCCGCGTGGCGTATGCGTCTGATGGGCATGTGTGGGTGTCCTCCGTTACTCGTCCAACAGGTGAGCCAACGCAGGCTTCCAGACCACATGCGGCAGAAGCAAAGGGGATACGTTCGCCAACAGGCCCGTGTCCGAGGGGTGTTGGCGGATCCGCGTGACGGTCCGCGGACCGCTTCTTGTTACGGCTCCCGGTGGACCGGACAGGCGGACGGCGGCGCCGGCGGCGAGGGGGCCGCGGGTGCTTCGGTCGGGTCTTCGATCTGGTGCAGGATTTCGACGGAGAGCAAGTCCTCCTTGCCCTTGAAGGCGTCCGCGACCACCGGATCGGTAGGGAAGACCAGTTCGGCCGAGACCCTGTCCTGAACGATCCGGGCGAGATTGTCCAGGGCGACGAAGACCGGGTCGCGGGGGATTTCGACGGTCGGCAGGTCGATCAGGTGGGTGGCGACCTTCGCCGGATTCATGCAGCGCCTGATGATGATCGAAGCCTGGTTGAGTTCGGACGTCGTCCAGATCGACAGCACGACCGTGTACAGGTCCTTCCACGCCTCCTCACCGATCGTGGCCCGCCACTTCCGCATGAGACCTTCCACTCCGGAGATCTGCGCCGCGGCGGCGTACGTCATGTTCGTACGGATACCGGGGTACGTCCTGGCCGAGAACTCCTCGAACGACGCCATGTCGAATGTTCCGCTTCGCACGGAGTCCCGGACGAACGTGAGTGCTTCGTCGAGGATCTGCGCGCAGGAGATCTCCAGCTCCCGCGGCAGATCGGCCTCCCGGAGCTGCCGGCGCGCGGTGCTGAGCGTGGCGGCGTAATCCTGGAGCGGCCTGATCCAGCCGTCCGCCCGAGGTCCCTCGAACGCGACCATGTCCAGGTCGTGGGGGTCGATGCGGTCCGCGTTGGGGAGGTTGGGCACCTTGTCGCTCAGATACGCGGCGATGGTCGAGAAGATGCCCTGGGGTACGTGACTGATCGACTTCGCCAGCTCGAACAGTTCGGGCACCGGCTGGACGGATTCCTGTGGGCTTCCGTCATGGACGAGAGTGAACTTGCCGCCCGTGGCGTCGTTCTCGACAACGATCACCGGACTCAGCCGGCCGATCAGTTCGGACTTGAGCGCGGCATAGTTGGCACGCATACCGACGTTCGTCGCTCGGATCGCGTCACGGGCCTTCTGCTCGGTGTCCGTGATGGCCGCGCCGGCGCGCGTGGTGGCGGCGGCCGACGGGGTGGCGCCGAGGAGCGTCGCGGCACCGGCCGCCGACACCCCGTCGATGAACCCTCTGCGTGTGACCATTCCCGTCCTTCCGCCAAGACGGCCGTCCGGCGCCGTCGTCCCCCATGTGGACCATCTGGGAACGATGCCGGCCTGCATCGGTCACGACCGGCGCCGGGCGCGCGAGATGCCGGGGACGGCGGTGGGCGCTTAACTGATTTCGCGACGCGGTCAACAACGTTGGCCGGTGGATCCTGGAAGCCGGTGCGCTATGAGGAAAGGTCGACCGGGCAGGCCCGTGGACGCCGCCGGGGCGGCGGTGCGGACCATGGACCGGGTGGAGTGAACCATGGCGTCACCCGAACGACCGAAGGACCCGCCCACCGCCGCCGGCACGGATGAGGGCCCGACGGACGATCCCGCCGACGTCGTCATTCATACGTCCGCGCTGCGGAAGGTCTACGCGAAGACGGATTTCGCGGCGGTCGACGGAATCGACCTGCGCGTACGCAGGGGTGAGATCTTCGGGCTGCTGGGTCCCAACGGCGCCGGGAAGACAACCACCGTCGGCATGCTGACCACCCGCGTGGTGCCCACCTCCGGCTCCGCCAGGATCGGCGAGACGGACGTCGTCACCCAACCCACCCTGGTCAAGCAGGTCATCGCGGTGGTCAGCCAGCAGAACACCCTGGACCGTTCGCTGACGGTCCGGGAGAACCTGTACTTCCACGGTCTGCTGTTCGGCATCTCGCGTGGCCGGTCGCGGGAGCGCGCCGACGAACTGCTGGAGCAGTTCAAGCTGACCCGTTGGCGCGACTCCTCCGTGTACGCGCTGTCCGGAGGCATGGCGCAGCGGCTGCTGGTGGCCCGGGCGATCTTCCACCGGCCGGCGGTGCTCTTCCTGGACGAACCCACCGCGGGGCTGGATCCGCAGAGCCGGATCAATCTGTGGGAGGTGCTGGACGAGCTGATCACCGAGGGCCAGACCATCCTGCTGACCACGCACAACATGGACGAGGCCGACCATCTCTGCGACCGGGTGGCGATCATCGACCACGGCCGGATCCTCGCGCTGGACACGCCGGCCGCGCTCAAGCGCGGCCTGGGCGCCGACGCGGTCGTCACGGTCGCCACCAGTGGCAGTCCCGACGCGCTCGCCGAGCGGCTGCACCACGACATCACGGGTGTCGTCCGTACGCGACTGGTCGAGGGCGGGGTCGAACTCCATGTGAAGGGGGCCGACCGGCTGCTGCCGAAGGTCGTACGGAGCGCCGAGTCCGGCGGCTTCGAACTGGTCGATCTGTCGATCAAGGAGAGCACTTTGGAGACGGTGTTCATCAGTCTCACCGGGAAGGAGCTGAGGGACTGATGACCACACCCGGGGCATCCCCCTCCGACGACCCGACTGGGGCTGGTACGGGCGCGGGCGCCGGCTTGGAGCCGGAAGGGCCTCGGGCCACCACCCGTCCGGGCGGCCTCGTTCCCGCACGGTCGGCCGCCGCCTCCAGCAGATCCGCGCTGGCCGGGCTGATCCGGCGCGACCTGGCCGTTCTGGGCAAGAACTTCGGTGAGTTCGTCGGCCGTACCGTGATGCAGCCGTTCATGCTCGTCTTCGTCTTCCTCTACGTCTTCCCCAGCATCGGACAGGGCATCGGGTCCGGCGGAGGCACCGCGGGTGAGTCGGCGTTCGCCACGGTCCTGGTGCCAGGAGTCGTATCCATCGCGATCATGTTCCAGGGCATCCAGTCGGTCGCCATCCAGATGTCCCAGGAGTTCGGCTTCACGCGGGAGATCGAGGACCGGGTCCAGGCACCCTGCCCGATCTGGCTGGTGGCGGTCGCACGGGTGCTCTCCGGCGCCGCTCAGGGGCTGATCTCGGCGGTCATCGTGTTCCCGATCGCCGCTGTCGTGCACGCGCCGGGCGTCCATCCGCACTTCGACATCAACTGGCTGATCGTGCTCACCCTGATCCCGCTGTCCTGTATCGCCATGACCTCACTCGGGCTCCTGCTGGGAACCACCTTCGAGCCGCGGAACATCGGTGTCATGTTCGGCTTCGTGGTCCTGCCCCTGGTCTTCCTCGGCGGTACCTACTACCAGTGGACCAAGCTGTCCATGGTCGAGGTCGGCGGATTCCACTGGCTCCAGGTGCTGGTGCTCTTCAATCCCCTGATCTACGTCACCGAGGGCATGCGGGCCGGATTCACCAGCGTCTCCCACATGTCGCTGTACGTGGTCTATCCCGTACTCGTCGGGTTCTGCGTGCTGTTCCTGGGGCTGGGCCTGCGTAATTTCCGCCGCCGCGTGCTCTCCTGAAGCCGCACGTGGTGGCCCGAGAATGCCGGGTCGCGGTGCGGGGCCGGTCAGACTTCGGCGAGCTCTCCGTCAGAGGTTGTGTCCTGGGGCTGTGGTTCGGTGTCGGCGCGGTTCGGAAGCAGCAGGCACAGCGGGATCGCCGCGGCGGTGAACGCGGCGGCCCACCAGAAGGCGTCGCCGAAGCCGGATGCCAGAGCGGCGGGGGTGTGGGTGTCGGCGACCGCGCGCTGGAGGATCACGACCAGGACGGCGGTGCCTATGGAGCCGCCGACCTGTTGGGCGACGCGGCTGATGCTGGAGGCGGCCGGGATCTCGTCACGGGTCAGGCCGACGAAGGCGCCGCCCATCAGGGCGATCATGGCCGCGCCCAGGCCGAGGCCGCGGACGAACAGGACTGCCATCAGCGTGAAGTTGCTGGTGGTGGCGGTGACGAAGCCGAACGGCACGGTGGCGACGAAGGTGACCGCGAAGGCGATGACGGCGACCGGGCGGGCGCCGACTCGGTCCATGAGCTTTCCGGCCGGCGAGCGGGACAGCAGGGTGCCCACGCCCTGCGGGATGAGCAACAGGGCGGCTCCCAGGGCCGTTTCGCCGCGGATCTGCTGCCAGTAGAGCGGCATCAGCAGCATGGCGCCGTACAAGACGGCTCCGGCCAGCAGCAGCAGCGCTGTGGAGGAGGCCAGGGAGCGGTGGCGGAGCAGGCGGATGTCGAGCAGGGCGTCGGCTCCGCGGCGCAGCGCCCAGGCGGTGTAGCCGGCCAGCAGCGCGACCCCGGCGATCAGGGGGCGCCCGGCCTTGGCGGAGGTGATTGCGTCGGTTCCGCCGAGTTGGGTCAGGCCGTAGACGACGGCGGCGATACCGGGTGCCAGGAGCAGCATGCCCACGGTGTCCAGGCGGGGGCGGGTTCTGGCGCTGGGCCGGTCTGCGGGCAGGTTGCGCCAGGCCAGCCAGCCGCCGGCGAGGCAGAAGGGGATGTTGAACAGGAAGATCCACCGCCAGTCGCCGAAGTGCAGGACGACGCCTCCGATGACCGGGCCTATGACGGGTCCCAGGGCGGTGGGCACGGTGATCAGTGCCATGACCCTGCCGATGCCGCGGCCGTCGGCGGCCTGCATCACCAGGGTGGTCATCAGGACCATCATGATGCCGCCGCCGATGCCCTGGACGACGCGGAAGGCGATCAGGGCCGGTGCGTTCCAGGCCGCGGCGCACAGCGTCGACCCGGCGAAGAACAGCGCCAGGGCGAGGATCCACAGGCGTTTGCCGCCGAGGGCGGCCTGGGCCCAGCCGACGGCGGGCATGGTGGCGGACAGGGCCAGCAGGTAGGCGGTGGTGACCCACTGGGCGGTGGCCAGTGTGGTGTGGAGCTGTCCGGCGAGGCTGTCGATGGCGACGCTCATGATCGTGGTGTCGAAGATGACGGCGAGCGCACCGACGACGAGGGTGAACACCAGGCGCCGCAGGGCCGGTTCGACCGCGTCCGGCGGGCTGGGTGTGACGGGGTTGCCGCTGGCGGCCATGGGCGCTCCCTTAAGATATATGCATCTATCTTCTGACGCCCAACCTAAGCCGCTATTGTTAGATACGCAAGTCTTTCTAAAGAGAGGGGATGGCGATGCCGGAGCGGCGCCGCGGAGCGGCCTTGGAGCAGGCGCTGCTCGACGCGGCCTGGGACGAACTCATGGCCGCCGGCTACGCCAGGTTCACCATGGACGCCGTCGTCAAACGTGCCGGCACCAGCCCCCCGGTCCTCTACCGCCGCTGGTCGGACCGCGACGACCTCGTCCGGGCCACCCTGGTCCACGTCCTGCGGAAGAACGTTCTCAAGGTCCCGGACACCGGCAGCCTGCGCGAAGACGTCCTGACCCTCATGCGGGAAATCAACGCCACCCGGGCCCAGCTCGTCACCGTGATGAGCGTCTACCTGGCCAGTTACCACCTGGAGACCGGGACCAGCCCCGCCGAACTGCTCGAGCCCGCCGACACCGACCGCAAACAGGCCGTCGACGCGATCTTCGACCGTGCCGTCGCCCGCGGCGAGGCAGACCCCGAGCGCCTCACCGACCGCATCAAGGCCCTGCCCTTCGACCTGCTGCGCCACGAGCTCCTGACGACCTACGCTCCCGCACCCGACCGGGTCCTCGTAGAGATCGTGGACACGATCTTCCTGCCTCTGCTGCCATTCGCCGCTGTCGCAGCCGCGGGTGACGAGGCTTGAGCGGCTCGTCCGGCAATCCCGAACTCCTGGTGTTCGTCGCGGTCGCGGTGTTCCCCCGTCCGGGCGTCCGTAAGTTCGGCAAGGACGCCAGGAGCTTATTGATCATGGTTGTGATTCACCCCACCGCGATGGTTCACCCCGATGCCCGTATCCATCCCGACGCCGTTGTCGGCCCGATGTGCCACATCGGCGCCCACGCGCGGATCGGGCGGGGAACACGGCTGGTCAGCCACGTCTGGGTCGAGGAACGCACCGTCACCGGCGACGACAACATGGTGTACCCGTTCGCGGGTCTGGGGGGAGCCGCCCAGACCCGCGCCCCGGAAGGCGCCGTTCAGGCCCCGCTGGTGATCGGTGACCGCGACCGGATCCGGGAATCGGCGACGATCCACCGGGGAAGCACCGAATCGAGCGGTACCCGGATCGGTGACGACTGCCTGGTCATGACGTGCGCGCACATCGCCCACGACTGCGTCATCGGCAACAGCGTCGTGGTCACCACCGGCACCAGCGTCGCGGGCCACTGCCACGTGGGCGACTTCGCCAACATCAGCGCCCACGTGATCGTCACCCAGCACCGGCACATCGGCGCACACGCCTTCATCGCCGCCGCGGCCAAAGTGGACCGTGACGTCCCCCGTACACGATCGCGCAGGGAAACGACACGCTGCGCATCCGCGGAATCAACCTCATGGGCCTGCGGCGCCGAGGATTTCCCCCGAACACCGTGCACCACCTCACCGCCGCCGTCCGGACATGGACCACCCGCACCGACCTCTCGCGGCAACAACGCCTGGAACAGATGACCCACGACCACGGGCACATCCCCGAGGCGGAAACCCTCATCACCTTCCTGGCCGCCCGCAGCACCCCCGCACCCCGCAGCCACAAGCCCCCGCAGGACACC
>NZ_MDCR01000335.1 GCF_001723055.1 Streptomyces niveus | reverse complement strand
TGCCTCAACCCCCGGACTGTGTCCGGGGGTTGAGGCATTTCTGCGTTCAGAGCCCTTTCACGACGGGCGGACCAGCTTCGCCTCGTACGCCAGGATTACCGCCTGGACGCGGTCGCGTGAGCCCGTCTTTGCCAGTACGCGGCCCACATGCGTCTTCACCGTCGATTCCGCGAGATGGAATCGGGTGGCGATCTCCACGTTCGTCCACCCCTGGCCGATGACGGTGAGGATTTCCCGTTCCCGGTCGGTGAGCGGCGCGATTGCCGGGTGGGGTGCTTCGGGTTGCGCCGACGAGTTGCCCGACTCTTCGCCGGCTGCCGGGAGATGGTGGGCGTACGCGTCCAGCAGGCGGCGGGTGAGGGTCGGGGCCACCACCGCGTCGCCGCTCGCCACCGCGCGGATGCCGGACAGGAGTTCCTCGGGCAGGGCGTCCTTGACGAGGAAGCCGCTGGCGCCGGCGCGGAGGCCCGCGTACGCGTACTCGTCCAGGTCGAAGGTGGTCAGGATGAGTACCCTCGTACGGCTGCCGGCCGCGATGACACGGCGCGTTGCCTCGATGCCGTCGAGGCCGGGCATGCGGACGTCCATCAGGACGACGTCCGGGTGGAGTCGGTCGATCAGGCGTACGGCTTCGGCGCCACCGGCCGCCTCGCCCACCAGGGTCATGTCGTCCTGGCTCTCCAGCAGCATCCGGAAGCCCATGCGTTGCAGGGGCTGGTCGTCGGCGATCAGTACGGTCGTCACAGCCGGTCGTCCTCGTCGTTCGGCAGATGCAGATGGACTCGCCAGCCGCTGTCGGGCGGTGGCAGCGGGCCGACGTCAAGTGTGCCCGCGTACAGGGCGGTTCGCTCCCGCATGCCGGGGATGCCGTGGCCTCCGGGACGTGTTGGGGAGGGCCTGCCGGTGTCGGTGATCTCCGCGGTGACGGACTCGGGTGTGCGGCTGAGAACGACGGTCGCCGTGGCGTTCGGCCCGGCGTGCTTGAGGGTGTTCGTGAGGGCTTCCTGGACGACTCGGTAGACCGTGAGCTGGCGGCCCGTCGGTACGGCTTCGAGGTCGCCGGTGACCGTGACGCGTACTGGCAGTCCCGCCGCCCGTACGCCGTCGATCAGTTGGGCCAGTTCACCGACGCCGGGCTGAGGGGTGAGTTCGGCGGGGGTGTCGGGGTGGGTGTCGTTCTGGAGGATGCCGAGCAGGCGGCGCAGTTCCGTGAGGGCCTGGCGGCTGGTGGTGGCGATGGCGTCCAGGGCCTCGGTCGCGCGTTGCGGGTTCTTCTTGGCCGCGTACGAACCGCCGTCCGCGAGGCCCGTGATGACCGACAGGTTGTGGCCGAGGATGTCGTGCATCTCGCGGGCGATTCTGGTGCGTTCGGCGGCGGTCGCGAGCTGGGCCTGCTGGTCGCGTTCGATCTCCAACTGCTTTGCCCGCTCTCTCAAGGACGCCGTGTACTCCTGCCTCGTACGCACCGCGATTCCCAGCAGTGCCACCGCCGCGAAGCTGGTCAGTGACGACTGGAGGGGGATGACCCAGCCGTCCGCCGGGAAGCGGGCCGCGGTGACGACGAGGGGGACGGTCAGCAGACCGCAGGTCAGGGCGAGTTGGCGGGTCGGCAGCCGCAGCGCGATGTTGAAGACGACGATCAGCTGGCAGAACACGGCGATCTGGAGCCCGGCGCCCGACCAGGCGTGCAGCACGGCGAACGGGAGCATCGCGAGCAGCGCGCCCAGCGGGTGCGTACGGCGGCGCAGCACGGTCAGGGGCAGGGCGACGGTACAGACGGCCGCCGGCCACAGGGGCGCGTCGGGGTTGGGCGCTACCATTCGCCAGCCGCCCGCCGCCACGTCGATCGTGCCGCCCAGCAGCAGGCAGCCGGCCAGCAGCAGATCCCAGACGAGCGGGCGCGACTTGTCGAAGGCGCCGATGTGTTGGGCCGCGCGGTTGACGAGCTGGGTGAGCGTTCCGCCGCCCGCTTGTGCTCCTGCCGCTGTCCGTGCCCCTGTCCCTGCCGTCATTCGTCCATCGTCATACATCTCGGCGTTTCAGCAGCCGGCCCGCCGCCAACAGCGTCATCAGCGCCCACAGGCACAGCGCCACCAGGGCCGGGCCGTCCGACAGCGCCCCGTCGTGCTGCTGGACCGCCCCGAGGGATTCACCGGCGCGGGCCGGGAAGTACGCGACGGCGTCCTGAACGGCGTTGGACGGCACCGCCGACAGCACCTCCGGCAGGATCACCGCCCCCGCGAAGAAGGCCCCGATGGCCCCCGGCACCGACCGGATCAGCGCGCCCAGACCGAGGCCGAGCACCCCGAAGAGGGTGAGCGCGACCGCCGTGCCCGCGACGGCGCCGGCGATCCCCGGGTCGGTGAGCGAGGCGGCCATGTCCGTGTCCGAGAGGAAGGGCTGGGCGAGCAGGAAGGTCGTGAGGACGGTGACGGAGGACACGGCCATAGTCACGGCGGCGAAGACCGCTGCCTTGGCCCACAGGACGGGGAGCCGCCGGGGGACGGCGCAGAGCGAGGCGCGGATCATGCCGGTCGAGTACTCGCCCGCGCTGAACAGCACACCGAGCACGGGCAGCAGGATCTGCCCGAACTGGACGCCGATCAGCGTCAGTACGACCGGGTCGCCGACCTCGCCCAGGCCGCCGCCTGCCGGTTCGTGGCCGATGGCCATGACCAGACCGGTGCCGAGGATGAGGACCGACGCCGTCGAGAGCATGATCCAGGTGGAGCGCAGGGTCCAGAACTTGTGCCATTCGGAGCGCAGGACACGGGCGGGGGTGACGCCCACGCGCGCCGTCTTCACGGTGCTCATGCCGTCGCTCCTGTCGGTGCCTCGTGGGTGATGGCCCCGGCCTGGTACTCGACCTCGTCGCGCGTCAGGTCCATGAAGGCCTGCTCCAGCGACGCGGTGCGCGGCGTCAGCTCGTACACCGGGACGGAGTGGGCAGCGGCGATACGGCCGATGTACGGGCCGTCGGCGCCCCGTACGTCCAGTTCGTCGGGGCCCGCGCCGGGCGTGACCTCGACGCCGGGGCCCGCGAGCAGCCCCGAGAGCGTCCGGGCGTCGGGGGAGACGACCTTCATGGCCGTGACGCCCGAGTCCCGTACGAAGTCGGCGACCGTCGTCTCGGCGAGCAGCCGGCCGCGGCCGATGATGATGAGCCGTTCGGCGGTCAGCGCCATCTCGCTCATGAGGTGGGAGGAGACGAAGACCGTATGGCCGTCGGCGGCGAGGGACTTGAGGAGGTTACGGATCCACAGGACGCCCTCCGGGTCGAGGCCGTTGACCGGTTCGTCGAGGATCACCGTGGCCGGGTCGCCGAGCAGGGCCGCCGCGATGCCCAGGCGCTGGCCCATGCCGAGCGAGAAGCCCTTCACGCGCTGCCCGGCGACGTCGGTGAGGCCGGCCAGGTCCAGGACGTGCTCGACGCGGGAGCGGGGGATGCCGTGGGTGTGGGCGAGTGCCATCAGGTGGTGGTGGGCGGTGCGGCCCGGGTGCACGGCGCGGGCCTCCAGCAGGGCGCCGACCTCGTGGAGCGGGGCGGGGTGCCCGGCGTAGGCGCGGCCGGCGACGGTGACGTGGCCGGCGGTGGGGGCGTCGAGGCCCAGGATCATGCGCATGGTGGTGGATTTGCCGGCGCCGTTGGGGCCGAGGAAGCCGGTGACCGCGCCCGGTTCGACGGTGAAGGTGAGGCGGTCGACGACGGTCTTGCCGGCTCTGCCGGTTCTGTCGGTCCTGCCGCCGTAGCGTTTGGTCAGTCCGTTGGCCTTGATCATGGCTTCGACGGTAGGCAGCGGGCGGGCGCGGAACGTCGGACCGCGGGTGGGTCCCGCGTACGCGGCGTCCTACCCCGGTACGACGAAACCCGTTTGTGCGCGGGGGCCGTGGACGCGGAGGATCGCGGAATGAGTCAGACACCTGCCGTACGGGCTGTGCGCGCCGTACGGGCCGACGAATGGGCCAGGGCCAGGGATCTGCGGCTGGAGGCCCTGCGGGATCCTGCCGCGCCGGTCGCGTTCCTCGAGACGTACGAGGACTCCGTACGGCGTCCGGACTCCTTCTGGCGCGAGCGGACCGAGCGATCGGCGCGGGGCGTGTCGGCGCGGCAGTTCGTGGCCGAGTCGGCGGACGGTGGGGAGTGGGCCGGTTCGGTGGTGGCGCTGGTGGAGCGGCGGGGCGCGGTCGATGCGATGGGTGGCGTGAGCGCGTACGACCAGGCGCATCTCGTCGGCGTGTACGTACGGCCCGAGTACCGGGGCTCCGGTGTGCTGAAGGAGCTGTTCGACGCGGCCACCACGTGGGCGTGGTCGCTGGAGGAGCCCAGGGTCGAGCGGGTGCGGCTGTTGGTGGACGAGCGGAACGGGCGGGCGCGGGCCGCGTACCGCAAGCTCGGCTTCGAAGCGACCGGGGTGACCGCGCCCGTGGCGGGCGATTCCGTGGAAGGTGCCGCTTCCGCGCGGGAGTTCGAGCTCGCGGTGGCGCGGCCAGCGGGCTGCTGAGGGACTGCTGAGGGAAACGCCCGGCTCAGACGGGCAGTTCCTGATGGGGCCAGCGGTCCGGCCAGCGGTCGCGGCCCTGTTCGCGTGAGCGCAGCAGCACCAGCGCGGGCATCCCCTGCTCGTCCCCGTCCGCCAGCAGGTCCGGCAGCGCGGGCAGTGGCGCGACCGCCGCCACATCGTCGAGGACCAGCGTCATTGGTGGGTCGAGCCGGCCGGCGGATGACCGTGCGGCCATGCGGCGGCCGTGCTCGACCACGCTTGAGGCGAGAGCGGTGAGCAGCGGCATCGCTCCCGGACGGGTGCGCGGATCTTCGATCGGCTCACCCACCACATAGAGCGTGCCCCCCTCGGCGGGATAAGAATCCAACGCGAGTGAGTCGGCTCGATTCGGTGTGCACGCCTCACGGATATGGACGGACGACAGGGAGGCCAGTGCACGGGTGGCCAACTGCTGGGAGATCTCACGGCGTTCGGGGTGCCCGGTGAGCGCGGACTCCAGCAGACCCGCGAGCCCGGAGGCGGCCTTGGGGTGCGTACGCAGGATCCGTACGGCCTCGTGGGCGCCGCCGCCCTGCGCCCAGCGGTGCACCTGCTTGAAGGGTCGCGCGTCGACGGCGGCGGCGTGCAGCCAGCAGCGCAGCAGGGTCTCCGCCGTGTCGGCCATGGCGGCGTCGAGGCGGGCCAGCGGGCGTACGGGCGCGAGCAGGGCTACGGCGCGCGCGGCGGCGGTGTCGGCGTCCTCGC
>NZ_MDCR01000334.1 GCF_001723055.1 Streptomyces niveus | reverse complement strand
TTCACGCATCTGCATGTCCACACTCAGTACTCGCTGCTGGACGGTGCGGCGCGGTTGGGGGACATGTTCAAGGCGTGCAATGAGATGGGGATGTCTCATATCGCGATGACGGACCATGGGAATCTTCATGGTGCGTACGACTTCTTCCATCAGGCGAAGAAGGCGGATGTGACGCCGATCATCGGTATCGAGGCGTATGTGGCGCCGGAGTCGCGGCGTAACAAGCGGAAGGTGCAGTGGGGGCAGCCGCATCAGAAGCGTGACGACGTTTCCGGTTCGGGTGGTTATACGCACAAGACGATCTGGGCGGCGGACAAGACGGGGCTGCACAATCTGTTCCGGTTGTCGTCGGACGCGTATGCGGAGGGGTGGCTGACGAAGTGGCCGCGGATGGACCGGGAGACGATCGCGAAGTGGTCGGAGGGTCTGATCGCCTCGACGGGGTGTCCGTCGGGTGAGTTGCAGACGCGGCTGCGGCTGGGGCAGTTCGACGAGGCGATGCAGGCGGCTTCGGACTACCAGGACATTTTCGGGAAGGACCGTTATTTCCTGGAGTTGATGGATCACGGGATCGAGATCGAGCGGCGAGTGCGGGACGGGTTGCTGGAGGTGGGGAAGAAGCTGGGGATCCCGCCGCTGGTGACGAACGACTCGCATTACACGTATGCGAACGAGGCGACGGCGCATGACGCGTTGCTGTGTATTCAGACGGGTAAGAATCTGTCGGATCCGGACCGGTTCCGGTTCGACGGGACGGGTTATTACCTGAAGTCGACGGACGAGATGTATGCGGTCGATTCGTCGGACGCGTGGCAGGAGGGGTGTGCGAACACGCTTCTGGTGGCGCAGCAGATCGATACGGAGGGCTGGTTCCAGGAGCGGAACCTGATGCCGAAGTTCGACATCCCCGAGGGCTTCACCGAAGTCACCTGGTTCCGCGAGGAAGTCGCCCGCGGCCTCCGCACCCGTTTCCCCGGCGGTGTGCGCGAGCAGTACCAGCGGCAGGCCGAGTACGAGATGGGCGTCATCGTCGAGATGGGGTTCCCGGGGTACTTCCTGGTCGTCGCCGACTTCATCATGTGGGCCAAGAACAACGGCATCGCGGTCGGCCCGGGGCGGGGGTCGGCCGCCGGGTCACTCGTCTCGTACGCGATGGGCATCACCGACCTCGACCCGATCGAACACGGCCTGATCTTCGAGCGGTTCCTCAACCCCGAGCGGGTGTCGATGCCGGATGTCGACATCGATTTCGACGAGCGCAGACGGGTGGAGGTGATCCGCTATGTGACGGAGAAGTACGGCGCCGACAAGGTCGCCATGATCGGGACGTACGGAAAGATCAAGGCGAAGAACGCCATCAAGGACTCGGCGCGTGTGCTCGGTTATCCGTACGCGATGGGTGACCGGCTCACGAAGGCCATGCCCGCCGACGTCGGCGGAAAAGGGATCGAGCTTTCCGGCATCACCGATCCGGCGCATCCTCGTTACGACGAGGCGGGTGAGATCCGGGGGATGTACGAGAACGAGGCGGACGTCCGGAAGGTCATCGACACGGCGAAGGGTGTCGAGGGCCTGGTGCGGCAGATGGGTGTGCACGCGGCCGGCGTGATCATGTCCAGCGAGACGATCACCGACCATGTGCCGGTCTGGGTCAGGCACACCGACGGCGTCACGATCACACAGTGGGACTATCCGCAGTGCGAATCGCTCGGCCTGCTGAAGATGGACTTCCTGGGTCTGCGAAATCTGACCATCATGGACGACGCCGTCAAAATGGTGGGCACGAACAAGGGCATCGACCTGGAGCTTCTGTCCCTGCCGCTCGACGACCGGAGAACCTTCGAACTGCTCTGCCGCGGCGACACGCTCGGCGTGTTCCAGTTCGACGGGAACGCGATGCGCTCGCTGCTGCGGCTGATGAAGCCCGACCATTTCGAGGACATCACCGCCGTCACCGCGCTCTACCGGCCCGGCCCGATGGGCATGAACTCGCACACGAATTACGCGCTGCGCAAGAACGGGCAGCAGGAAATCACCCCGATCCACCCCGAGTTGGCCGACGCGCTCAAAGACGTCCTCGGGATCACCTACGGACTGGTCGTCTATCAGGAACAGGTCCAGAAAGCCGCGCAGGTACTGGCCGGCTACACGCTCGGGCAGGCGGATCTGCTCCGCCGGGCCATGGGCAAGAAGAAGAAAGAAGTCCTGGACAAGGAGTTCGTCCCGTTCCGCGACGGCTGCCGTGAGCGCGGGTATTCGGACGAGGCGGTACGGGCGGTGTGGGACGTGCTGGTCCCGTTCGCCGGATACGCGTACAACAAGGCGCACGCGGCGGCCTACGCGCTGGTGTCGTACTGGACGGCGTATCTCAAGGCGAACCACCCCGCCGAGTACATGGCCGCGCTGCTCACCTCCGTACGGGACGACAAGGACAAGTCGGCCGTCTATCTCAACGAATGCCGGCGGATGGGCATCAAGGTGCTCCCGCCGAACGTGAACGAGTCGGTGGCGAATTTCGCCGCGCAGGGCGACGACGTCATTCTCTTCGGACTCACGGCGGTCCGGAACGTCGGCGCGAACGTCGTCGATTCGATCGTCCGGTCGAGGAAGACGAAGGGGAAGTACGCCACGTTCCCCGACTTCCTCGACAAGGTCGAGGCGGTCGTCTGCAACAAGCGCACCGTCGAATCCCTCATCAAGGCCGGCGCCTTCGACGAGATGGGCCACACCCGTAAGGGACTGGCCGCGCAGCACGAGCCGATGATCGACAACGTCGTACAGATCAAACGAAAGGAGGCGGAGGGCCAGTTCGACCTCTTCGGAGGGGACGGCGAACCCGACGCGTCCGCGGGGTCGGGCTTGGGCCTCGACGTCGAATTCTCCGACCTGGAGTGGGACAAGTCGTATCTGCTCGCGCAGGAAAGGGAAATGCTCGGGCTGTATGTCTCCGACCACCCGCTCCTCGGAATCGAGCACGTCCTCTCGGAGCGCTCCGACGCGTCGATCTCACAACTCACCGGCGGCGAACACGCGGACGGCGCGGTGGTCACGATCGGCGGCATCATCTCCGGCCTCCAGCGCAAGATGACCAAGCAGGGCAACGCGTGGGCCATCGCGACTGTCGAGGATCTGGCCGGGTCCCTGGACTGCATGTTCTTCCCGGCGACGTACCAACTGGTGGCCACCCAACTCGTCGAGGACACCGTCGTCTTCGTCAAAGGCCGCCTCGACAAACGCGAGGACGTCCCGCGCCTCGTCGCGATGGAGATGCGCGTCCCCGACCTGAGCGACGTCGGCGCGCACGCGCCCGTACGGCTCGACATGCACGAGGCGCACGTCACGCCCGAGTCGGTCCGCCAGCTCAAGGAGATCCTGACCGCCCACCCGGGCCCCACGGAGGTACGGCTGCGTGTACGGCGGCGTGCCACGACCACCGTCTACCGGCTGGGCTACGGGGTCGCGGTGACCCCTGAGTTCTGGGCCGACCTGAAGGCGGCGGTGGTGGTGACACGCAGGGCCCCCGATTCCGAACAGACCGGACCGGCCCGAGGCTAGGCTCCATCTCTGAACGAACGGCACGGCACGGAACGGCGCGGAATTGAGTCGGGGGCGGGGAACTCGAATGTTCGGCGGGGGAGTTGGGCGGCGGCGCGAGATGGGGCTCGTGGCCGGCGGGCTGGTGGTCGCCGTGGGGGGCGTCCTGTTCATGGCGGGGGCGGAGACGGACGACGGCGAGAGCGACGACTTCTCCGCAGACACCTCGGGGCCGTTCTTCAACCCGAGCCAGCGGGACTGGGGTGAAGGGATGTGCGAAAGCATGGCATCCCTGAAGGCGCTGCAAACGGACAGCGCGAAGAAGGCCGACACGTTCGCGGGGAGCCCCGACTCTGTCGCCTCCGCCTACCTGACGTCGGCCTCGTCCGCCCTGGAAGACATCTCGCGGAAGTTCGCGGCGGTGGACTCACTGACGCGAATACCCGAGACCGAGAGACTGCGGTCCAGCTATCTGAGGGAGATCGACCGCGTCCGGCCCGAGGTCAGGGAGTTGTCCGATGCCGACGGCCTCGCGGGGCTCTCCACGCGGGAGAAGACCGGTCGTGCCGAACGCGTCACCTCGCTGGTGGCCGGGATCAAGGAACCGAGCCCGAGCTGGGACCAGTTGACCCAGGAGGACCGGTGGTTCGAGACTGCCGGCAACTCTCCCGGCTGCGTCAAGGTGAGGCAGGCCGAACGCGCGAAATCCGGCCCGTCCGAACCGCCCGAGCCCGTACCCCCGCTTCCCCCGGCGGCCGACGGCGCCTCCCTCGGCGCCTGTCTCGACGGGGCCTGCGAGGTCCGGGTCATGAAGCCCGAGGCCGACATCAAGGTCGGTGGCCTGACGCTGGAAGTGACCCGCGACGGCTCCAAGGTCACCGTGGTCCACTCCTACCCCTCGGGCGGCGCCGTCAGAGTGAACCTCTCCGAGGAGGGCGCGCGCGGCACCTTCGGGCGGGGCGGAGACGCGACGGGCACGGTCACCGTGGAGCTGAAGGGCGTGAACAGGAACGGCGCCGTGCTGAGGATCAACTCCTCCTTACCTCCGGGGTAATCGCCAGGGTCTGCCCGCCCCGGCCAGGATGTGCACACACGCCGCGCCGGCAGGGCGCGGGGCAGGTGAGGGGTGGACAGCCATGTCGGAAGAAGCGAGCACGCGGACGCGTCAGGTGGTCGAGCAGCTGCTGGGCAGGATCGGCGCCGGTGACTCGGACGGGATCGCCGAGCTGTACGCCGAAGAGGTCGACTGGGGGCTGGACTGGCCGGAGGCCGAGCACGGCCGGGCCGCGACGCCCTGGATCAGGCACCGGACCAGCCGCGCGGACGCGGCGGCCAACTACCGCGAGATCGCCGAGCACCATGTGCCCGGATCGGTCGGTACGGAGATCGAGCGGATCCTGGTCGACGGGAACGACGCCGTCGTGACGGGTGAGATCCGGCAGACGGCGCGTTCCACCGGACGCGCCTACCGCGCGCGGTTCGCTCTGCACCTCACCGTCGAGAACGGTCTCGTCACCCGTAACCACATCTACGAGGACAGCCTCGCCGTGGCCCAGGCGTTCCAGTGACCGGCTGAACGCCGGCCCCTCCCTGCCACTTCCTCTCAACAGTTTTCCGCAACTCTGTTGAAAATCCCCTCCCGGCCAGACCTTGTCCGGAAAGGGAGCGTTCGGCGAGAGTTCATCCCGCGACGCCCCACACCAGCCCCACA
>NZ_MDCR01000333.1 GCF_001723055.1 Streptomyces niveus | reverse complement strand
GTGAACGCCTCCCCCACCCCCAGCGGCGCGTCCGCCAGCGGCGGGTAGACCGACTGGTCCCAGCACGCCTCGCTGTCCGGATGCGTGTCCACCACATCGATGGGCCCGCCGCCCGACTCCGCCTCACCCCGCACCCGGTAGATCAGCACCCCCTCGGTACAGGTGGTCGCGTCGTTCCCGGTCGAGCCGCGCGCCTCGATCGCCAGGGCCGAGTGCTCGCCCGTCCTGACGACGGCGAGCCGGGTCCCGGCGCTCGCGCCCGCCAGGGGCGCGGCGTCCAGCGGCTCAAGGGTGAGCATGCTGGTGCCCGTGGGCTTCACACAGCTCACCTGCCGCCGCTCCAGCCAGCCCAGCTTCCACTTGTGCCAGCCGAACAGGTCCGGCGACAGGCCGAATTGACTGCCCATCACATCCCAGTCGCCGACGTGGGTGTCCCAGTCGCCCTTGCCGTCGGTCGGCCGGTGGTAGAGGTCGGGCAGGTCGAAGACGTGCCCGGTCTCATGGGCCAGTACGTTGCGGTCCGGCGGGTGCCGTTCGAAGACGGTCACGACGCGCTTGATCTCCGTACCGTCCGCGCTCATGGGGTGATCGAAGTTGACCACCTTCGTCGCGTCGGAGTCCACGCCGGGCGCGTCCGGATCGGCGACCAGATAGACGACGTCGTACCGCGAGAAGTCGATCACCGGATCGGCGACCCTCAGCGCGTCCCGCAGATAGGCCGTGCGCATCGCTGGGTCCCAGTCGCGCTTTATGGCGTAGTCCGTGGACGCGCGCGGCATGTCGATCCACTTCAGCCGGGGGTGCGGGCGCAGGACGAACTTCCCGTACGAGGCGCGCTCGAAGAATCTGCTGGTCGCCGGGAAGTGGTCGGCCACCAGGTCGGCGGGCTCGGTGCGCGGCGTCGCGTCCGGGAAGGACAGGAAGACCATGACCGCGTCGAGGGTCCTGGCCGGGCGCGGGTAGGAGGCGTTCCAGGTGTCGAGCCCGAGCGAGTGGTGCGCGGTGGTACGCGGCAGGGCGCACGGCCCGGCGGAGTTGGCGGCCACGGCGGGGCCGGCCACCAGCGAGGTGGTGGCGACGGCGACGAGGGAGGTGAAGGCGGCGGCGGTACTGCGCAGGCGTGGCCGTCCCACTCCCCCGGGTGTCGGGCGACGCTCCACGTGGACCTCCGGCTGAGGAATGCGGGACAGCTCACCCACCTTGTGCTGTTTTGTAGTGATATGCCCTGTTCCGGTGGCCCAGTTGGGTGAGCGGGCCGACACCCCCGGCGGATCACGGAAAGTCACAATCGATCAAGCCTGAGACATCGAGCGACATCCCGCGCCGCAGCCGCGCAGAAACGATCGTCCGCCGACCCCGCGTCGACGTCACGCACCCGGGTTCACCATCGGGGAGCTGGAACGGCCGACCGGCCAGCCTCTATGATCGGCACACTTTCCTGCCCGATCTTCGCGAATCACACCCCTGTACGACACCACTGCACCGTGGGAGCGAGCCGTGAGCGGAATCTCCGAAGGGCCGCGGTCCGCGGCAGTCGCGGCACCCGGTCCCACCACGCCGCCAGTCACGGAACGTGAAGCTCTGGGCAGCGTGCAACGCGACTACCGCGCCGCCTTCAACGCCGCCCGGTTCCCCATGGCCGTCGTGGACCGCCGCGGCACCGTCGTCACCGCCAACGACGCCCTCGCCGAGCTGGTCGGCACCGACAGCGCGGCCCTGCGCGAGCGCGCCGCCGCCGATCTGGTCGACCTCGCGTCCGACGACCGGACCTGGTACGCGTACCAGGAGGTGCTGCGCGGCCGGCGCACCCGTTTCCGCTGCACCCGCCGCCTCAAGCACCCCGACGGCCGCGCGCTCTGGGCCGAGGTCACCGTCGCGCCGCTGCCCGACGGCGGCACCGTCCTGCTGTCCCTCACGGACATCAGCGAGCGGCGCGAGCTCCAGGCCCGGCTCCGCCATCTCCAGATGCACGACCCGGTGACCCGGCTGCCCAACCGCACGCTGTTCTTCGAGCGGCTGTCGACGGCGCTGGAATCGTCGTACGACCATGGCAGAACAGGGCGGATCGGACTCTGCTATCTGGATCTCGACGGGTTCAAGGCCGTCAACGACACCCTCGGGCACCGCGTGGGCGACCGGCTGCTCGCCGCCGTCGCCGGCCGGCTCACCGAGTGCGCCGACGACGACCCGCACCGCCACGGCGGCAGCCATCTCGTCGCGCGCCTCGGCGGCGACGAGTTCGCGATCCTGGTCGAGGACTCGGCCGGTACGGAACAGCTCGCCGATCTCGCCCGCGCCGTACTCGCCGCGCTCCAGCGCCCCTTCGACCTCGCCGGGCAGCGGCTGTCGGTGTCGGCGTCCATCGGCGTCGTGGAACGGACCGCCGACGGCACCACCCCCACCGGGCTGATGCAGGTCGCCGACACCACGCTCTACTGGGCGAAGGCGGACGGCAAGGCGCGCTGGACCCTCTTCGACCCGGAGCGCAACGCGCACCGGATGACCCGCCAGGCGCTGTCGTCCACGCTGCGCCCGGCGGTCGAGCGCGAGGAGTTCGTGCTCCAGTACCAGCCCCTGGTGGGGATGGCCGACGGGGTCGTCCAGGGTGTGGAGGCGCTGGTCCGCTGGAACCACCCGCAGTTCGGCATCCTCGCGCCCAACCGCTTCATCGGGATCGCCGAGGAGGACGGCTCGATCGTCCAGCTCGGGCGCTGGGTGCTGCGCACGGCCTGCCTGCAGGCCCGCCAGTGGCACCGGGACCACCCGGCGGACCGGCCGCTGTTCGTGAGCGTCAACGTCGCCGTACGGCAGGTGTGGGACTCCGACCTGGTGGCGGACGTGGCCTCGATCCTCGCCGAGACGGGGCTGGCGCCGCATCTGCTGCAACTGGAGCTGACCGAGTCCGCGGTGATGGGCTCGGCGGGCCGGCCGCTCCAGGCGCTCCAGGCGCTGAGCGACATGGGCGTGCGGATCGCCATCGACGACTTCGGGACGGGCTACTCGAACCTCGCGTATCTGAGCCGGCTGCCCGTCTCCGTACTGAAGCTGGACGGGTCCTTCGTACGGGGCTTCCGCTACGACGAGGGCGTGCACCCCAATCCGGCGGACGAGACGATCGTGGAGACGCTGGTCCATCTCGCCCACCGGCTGGGCCTGACGGTCACGGCGGAGTGCGTGGAGACGGCGGGCCAGGCGGCACGGCTGCGCCGGATCGGGTGTGACACCGGGCAGGGCTGGCTGTACTCGCGGGCGGTCGCGCCGGAGCGGATCGCGGAGATGATCGGGGTCAGCCCGCTGAAGGTCTGACCCCGGCCGGCCCGGCGGTCAGGCGGGCAGCCCGTACGCGTCGGCGATCAGACCGTAGCTGCGCAACCGGGCCTCGCCGCCGTGGGCGTTGGCGGTGATCATCAGCTCGTCGGCGCCGGTGCGCTTCTGCAGGTCGTCGAGTCCGGCGCGGACGGCGTCCGGGGTGCCGTGGACGATGTTCGTCAGCCAGCCGTCGACGAAGTCGCGCTCCTGCGGGCTGAAGCTGTACGCCTCCGCCTCCTCGGGCGTCGGTACGAGCCCGGGGCGCCCGGTGCGCAGCCGCAGCATCGACAGCGCGCCGGTCAGGACCTGGCGGCGGGCCTCGTTCTCGTCGTCGGCGGCCAGGGCGGCGACGCCGATCACCGCGTACGGGGCGTCGAGCACGACGGACGGCCGGAAGGACTCGCGGTAGAGCTCCAGCGCGGGGATGGTGTTCTGCGCCGAGAAGTGGTGCGCGAAGGCGAACGGCAGCCCGAGCGTGGCGGCGAGCCTGGCGCTGAACCCGGAGGAGCCGAGCAGCCAGAGCGGCGGCCGGGCGGCGGGGCCCTGGACGGGTCCGGGGACGGCGTGGATCCGGGAGTACGGGTGCCCGTTGGGGAAGTCGTCGTCCAGGAAGCGGGTGAGTTCGGCGAGCTGCTGCGGGAAGTCGTCGGCGCCCTCGTTGAGCCGGTCGGTGCGACGCAGGGCGGCGGCCGTGGCCCCGTCGGTGCCGGGCGCGCGGCCGAGCCCGAGGTCGACCCGGCCGGGGGCCATGGCCTCCAGCGTGCCGAACTGCTCGGCGATGACGAGCGGCGCGTGGTTGGGCAGCATCACGCCGCCCGAACCGAGCCGGATGCGCTCGGTGTGGGCGGCGAGATGGGCCAGGATCACGGCGGGCGACGAGGAGGCGACGCCGGGCATCGAGTGGTGCTCGGCGACCCAGTGCCGGTGGTAGCCCCGGCGCTCGCCGAGCTTGGCGATCTCGACGCTGGTCCGCAGGGACTCGCGCGCGGTGCTGCCGCTGCCGACGGTGACCAGATCCAGCACGGACAGCGGCACGGGCGCGCTGCCCAGCGCCGTACCTCGAATTGCGTCAACCACCGGTGCGGCCTTCCTTCTGAGCGGAGGGGAGTACAGCCCGGCTCAACAGGAGGTTGACTCCGCTTTATTCCCGGGGTCGGCACATCGCCTAGTCCCGGCTGGAGAAGAGCGTCCCCAGCTTCGGGGCCCACGCGTGGCGCTCCACCAGCCGCAGGCCCTCCCAGACCGTCACCTGGTTCGCGGTGAGGACCGGTTTGCCCAGGGCCTCCTCCAGCTCCGGGAGGTAGGCGACCGTGTGCAGGGCCGTATCGGGGAGGAGGACCACCTCCGCGTCCGGGTGGTCGCCCGCACGGGCCAGGGCGAACACCTCGTCCCGGCCCCAGGTGCCGACCTCGGCCGCCGTGATGATGCCGCTGCCGCGGGTGGAGACCACCTCGATGCCCGCCGACTTCAGGAAGGCGGCGAAGTAGCCCGCGACGTCCTCCGGATAGGTCGCGGCGACCGCGACCCGCCGCGCACCCAGCGCCTGCACGGCGTGCGCGAAGGCGAAGGACGTGCTCGAAGCCGGCAGTCCCGCCTCCAGCGCCAGCTTGCGGGCCTGCTCGTGCGCGCCCTCCCAGCCGTACACGAAGCTGCCGCTCGTGCACGCCCAGACCACAGACTCGGCGCCGGCCATCCGCAGTTCCTCGACGCCGTCCGCCAGCCGCCGCGCCGAGCCCATTTCCAGCAGCGCGTCGACGCGGTGGGCGTCCTCGCCGATGTCGGTGTGGACGAGAGGCAGTCTGATGTCACTGTCGAAGAGCATCTCCAGACGGGGGTAGTCGTCCTCGGCGGAGTGGCCGGGGTAGAGAAGTCCGACGGTCGTCATGTCCACCCTTCCTGTTCCTCGGTCGGAGTGTCCGGCTGGGAAGGCTGCGCCCACTCACCGGGCTGGACCGTCTGGACGTCCTGCGTCTGCTGGGCCGATTCCATCCGCTCCATCTCCGGGACACCGGGGATGTCGCCGATCTCGGAGATCTCGTTGATCTTCGAGATGTCGGAGATCGGGATCTCGTGGATCGCGGGAAATTCCCTTGTCCCTTCCAGCGTAGGCACGTGGCGCACCGGTGGCGGGTCGAGCAGCAGGCCCTGGTACGGGCCGACCGCGTGCGCGCCGATCCTGCGCAGGGCCGCCCACATCGTGACCTGGTTCGCCGACAGCACCGGCATCCTCAGCTCAGCCTCCAACTGCGGGATCGCGTCGTACGTCGGCAGATTCGTACAGCTGATGAACAGCGCGTCGGCCGCACCGACGACGGCCTGCCGCGCCATGTCCACGACCGACCGGTACGGCACCTTCCAGATATGCCTGGTCAGCCCCAGAAAAGCGCGACCCGTGACGGTTACCCCGGCTTCCGCCAGGTACTCCTCCAGCGACTCGGTGACCGACTCCGTATACGGCGTGACCAGCGCGATCCGTTTGGCGCCCAGCTCTTCGAGCGCTTCGAGCAGCGCGCCGGACGTGGTGAGCGAGGGCACCGCGCCCGCCGTGTTCATCGCCTCGCACATGGCCCGCTCGCCGACGACACCGCCGACGAAGCTGCCCGACGTGCAGGCGTACGCGATCACCTCGGGTTCGGACGCCCCAAGCGCCATCACCGCCTCTCCGAGCGTCTCGTGCTCACTCACGAGCCGGGCAAGGTCCAGCGACACCTCGACGGGGACGTAAGGGGTCCTCGTCAGGCGCAGCGAGATCTCGTCGGGCATCCATCGCCAGAGTTCGCGGTCGAGAGCAAAATCGAATGGGGCGACCACACCGACGCCACGCTGCGGCTGTGGTCCACCCAGAAAGGAGACATCCATGTCACGGCCCCCTTTGGCTGTTGTTGACGACGGTAGGAGCTGAATGCGAGCGTGGTCAATGTCCACAGGAAATACGTTGCAGCGAATTTTCCTCGGGGAAATCCCCGCCCAGCTCAGAAGGGCACTCCCGATGGCTGAACCGACGCTTCTCGTCCTGGGTGCCGACCCGCCGCCCCGCCTCGGCCGGCTGGCCGGCCGGGCCACGATCCGGTACGCGGACGAGTCCACTCTTGCCGCTCAACTCCCCCTGGCCGACGTCCTGTTGGCGTGGGACTTCACTTCCGACGCGATCCGCCTCGCCTGGCCGGGCGACGGCCCGCGGCCGGTCTGGGTGCACACGGCCAGCGCCGGCGTGGACCGGCTGCTGTGTCCCGAGTTGATCAACTCCGAAACATTGGTGACCAACGCCCGCGGCATCTTCGAAGAGCCCATTGCCGAATATGTGGCAAGTCTTGTACTTGCCATGGCCAAGGACCTGCCGGGAACTCTCGAACTCCAGCGGCAACGGCGCTGGCGTCACCGTGAGGGACTGCGCGTCGCGGAGAGTCGCGCGACCGTCGTCGGCGCCGGTCCGATCGGCCGCGCGATCGCCGAGACGCTGAAAGCGCTCGGTGTGACGGTGGCGGTCACCGGCCGCACGGCGCGCCCGGGAATCCACGGCGCCGACCAGCTGGACCGGCTGCTGACCCGCTCCGACTGGGTGATCTGCGCGGCGCCGCTCACGGAGAGCACCCGCGGCATGTTCGACGCCCGCCTCTTCGGCCTGATGCAGCCGTCCGCGCGCTTCATCAATGTGGGGCGCGGCCAGCTCGTCGATGAGAACGCGCTCGTGGAGGCCGTGTCCAAGCGGTGGATCGCGGGCGCCGCGCTCGATGTCTTCGAGTCGGAGCCGCTGGATCCGCAGAGCCGCCTGTGGGACGTGCCCGGTCTGATCGTGTCGCCGCACATGAGCGGTGACACCGTCGGCTGGCGGGACCGGCTGGGCGAGCAGTTCGTGGGTCTTTACGACATTTGGGCGTCCGGAGAGCCGTTGCCTAACGTGGTGGACAAGAAACGTGGGTACGTCCCCATGCATGACTGAGTCCATGTTCCTCACCGATCTCACCGCACGACAGCTGCTGGCCGGCTACGAGAAGGGCGACTTCTCACCGGTCGACGTGGCGCGGGCCACCCTGGAACGGATCGAGGCGGTCGAACCGCTCGTCAACGCCTTCGTCCGGGTCGACGCCGACGAGGCGCTGGCCGCCGCCGAGGCGTCCACCACCCGATGGCGCGCCAGGAAGCCGCAGGGGCTCCTCGACGGCGTCCCCGTCTCGGTGAAGGACATCTTCCTCCAGCGCGGCGGGCCGACCCTGCGCGGTTCGCGGACCGTCGACCCGGCCGGCCCCTGGACCGAGGACGCGCCCGCCGTGGCCCGGCTGCGCGAGAACGGCGCGGTCCTGATCGGCAAGACGACGACCCCGGAGTTCGGCTGGAAGGGCGTGACGGACTCCCCGCTGAGCGGGGTGACCCGCAATCCGTACGACCTGTCCCGGACGGCCGGCGGGTCGAGCGGCGGCAGCGCGGCGGCGGTGGCGCTCGGCGCGGGCCCGCTGTCGATCGGCACGGACGGCGGCGGCTCGGTCCGGATCCCCGCGTCCTTCTGCGGGATCTTCGCGCTCAAGCCCACCTACGGGCGCATCCCGCTCTATCCGTCCAGCCCGTTCGGCACGCTGGCGCACGCCGGCCCGATGACACGGGACGCCGCCGACGCGGCGCTGCTGCTCGACGTGATCAGCGGCCCGGACTGGCGCGACTGGTCGCAGCTCGCCCCGGCCCAGGCGCTGCGCGCCGGGCTCGGGGAGGGCGTGGCGGGGCTGCGGATCGGGTTCTCGCCGTCGTTCGGCGGCCAGGTCGCGGTGCGCCCCGACGTCGCGGCGGCCGTACGGCGCGGGGTGGGGCGGCTCGCGGAGCTGGGCGCGTTCATCGAGGAGGCCGACCCGGACATCTCGGACCCGGTCGAGGCGTTCCACACGCTGTGGTTCACGGGCGCGGCGCGGGTGACGCAGCCGCTCGGCGAGGAGCAGCGCGCGCTGCTCGACCCGGGGCTGACGGAGGTCGTGGCGGCCGGGTCGGAGGCGAGCGCGCTGGACTATCTGGCGGCGGTGGACGCGCGGATGGAGCTGGGCCGGCGGCTCGGCCGGTTCCACGAGACGTACGACCTGCTGGTCACGCCCACCCTGCCGCTCACCGCCTTCGAGGCGGGCGTGGAGGCGCCGAAGGACTCGGGGCACCGTCGCTGGACCGGCTGGACCCCGTTCACGTACCCCTTCAACCTGACGCAGCAGCCCGCGGCGACCGTGCCGTGCGGGGTGGACGCGGACGGGCTGCCGATCGGCCTCCAGCTGATCGGTGCCCGTCACGCGGACGCGCTGGTGATGCGGGCGGCACACGCGCTGTACGAGTCGGGAGCGACGTCACTCCCGGCGCCCACCGGCGCGTAGCCCCCGCCGGGCGGCCCCGCCCTCACAAGGCGCGGTCTCAGAGTCGCCGGAAGTTGAGGGTCTCGCCGATCGCGCCCGCGCGCCACAGGTCCTGGCACGCCTCGGCCATCTCGTCGAGCCCCTCCACGACCGAGCCCCACACGATGCCGGGGATCCACCCCGTATCGCCGTTGATCAGCAGGTTGTTGCGCTCGTAGAACAGCGCGAGGTCGACGACGGTACGGCGGCCCCGGTGGGCGGCCTGCTCCTCGTACCCGTACGACGTGGTGCCGAGCACCGTGTCCGAGAAGGTGAAGTAGCACAGATCACCCGGAATGGGGGTGACCGTGGGGTTCTCCAGAGGCGGCTCCTCGGCCGCGAATCCGGGCATCAGCGCGTAGATCTCGTTCCGCGCGTACTTGGCGTGATAGACGTCCCCGCCCAGCGGCAGCGCGTCCCACACCGCGGCGCAGGTGATCGGGGCCAGTTCGTCGAGGAGCTTGGCGGTGCAGCGCACCCCGCGCTTGTCCAGGGACACTTCGATGAAGCGGTCGCTCATGGTTCTTCGCGCCCTTCCCGTCGGTTCGAATACAGCCTGTGTCCGGCCATGAATACCCACCCCGGCCGGACGAATGCCGGGCCGGACGGGCCCGCCCCACCGCGGGTAACGATAGGCATATCGGTCCGAAAATGATCCGCATACCCTCGGACGATTCGGGTAGCCGCGCGCCTATGGCTCCACTAAAGGGGAACAACACACGAAGCACAGGAAACGGGCTCCGGCGCCGTTCGCTGCTGGCGGGTGCCGCGGCGCTCGGCGTCGCGGGCGCGGTCGGAGCCACCAGCGGATGCAGCCGCGTGGCCACGGCCGACGCCGGGGACGGGGGGACCCTCCTGGACCAGTTGCGCGCCAAGGGGACGGTGCGCCTCGGGCTGGCGGGCGAGCAGCCGTACAGCTACATCGGCAAGGACGGTGAGATGACGGGCTCGGCCCCGGCCATCGCCAGCCGTATCTTCAAGGAGCTGGGGGTGGAGAGCGTCCAGCCCTTCGCCACCGAGTTCGGCTCGCTGATCACCGGACTGAACTCGCTCCAGTTCGACGTGGTCGCCGCCGGGATGTACATCAACCCCGAGCGCTGCGAGCAGGTCATCTTCGCGGACCCCGAATACCAGATGCTCGACGCGTTCATCGTGCCGAAGGGGAATCCGAAGAATCTGAACTCCTACAAGGACATCGCCGAGGCGGGCGCCAGGATGGCGACCGGTGTCGGGTACGCGGAGATCGGCTACGCGGAGGAGGCCGGGGTCAAGAACATCACGACCCTGCCCGACCAGCTGGCCGGACTGCTCGCCGTCGAGCAGGGCCGTGTCGATGTCTTCGCCGGCACGGCGGTGACGGTGTTCAACGTCATCAAGGAGACGGAGAGCACGAAGGCCGAGGCCACCAAGGAGGTCACGCCGATCGTGGACGGCAAGCCCGTCATCGACGTCGGCGGCTTCGCCTTCCGCTCACCGGAGACCAACCTCCGCGACTCCTTCAACCGCGAGCTGCACAAGCTCAAGAAGAGCGGCGAACTCCTGGAGATCATGCGGCCCTTCGGCTTCACGAAGGACCAGATGACGACCATCACGGCCAAGGAGAAGTGCGCGCCATGAGCGAAATCACCTGGGGTCTGTGGGAAATACTCCTCAAGGGCGTGTGGATCACCGTCCAGCTGACCGTCTTCAGCGCCGCGCTGGCCGCCGTGGTCGCGCTGGTCGTCGGGCTCGCCCGCTCCCACCGGCTGTGGATCGTGCGCTTCATATCCGGCGCCTACTTCGAGATATTCCGCGGCACGTCCGCGCTGATCCTGATGTTCTGGATCTTCTTCGTGCTCCCGCTGGGCTTCGGCTGGCAGCTCGTCCCGCTGTGGGCGGCGACGCTGGCGCTCGGGCTCACCTACGGGGCGTACGGCTCCGAGGTCGTCCGGGGCGCGGTGCAGGCCGTGTCTCCCGCGCAGCGCGAGGCGGGGATCGCGCTGAGCTTCACGCCCGCGCAGCAGCTGCGGAAGATCATCCTGCCGCAGGCCTGGCCGGAGATGATCCCGCCGTTCAACAACCTGCTGATCGAGCTGCTCAAGGGCACGGCACTGGTCTCCATCATGGGCGTGGCCGACATCGCCTTCGGTGCGTCGCTGGTGCGTAACGCGACCGGGCAGAGCGCGCCCGTCTACACGGTCATCCTGCTGATGTACTTCGTCCTCGCCTTCGTGCTCACGCGCGGTATGCGCGTCCTGGAACGGCAGGCGAAGGCCGGACTCGGTCAGCGCCCCGAGAAGAAGTCGTGGTGGGGCGGGCGCAAGGCCGAAGTCCCCCAACAGCAGCGGCGGGACGCCGTCACGGCGACCGCGGGAGGTGAGCGCTGATGCAGTGGAACTGGTCCGCGGTCGGCGACTTCATGCCGATGTTCTGGGACGGCCTGCTCGTCACGATCCAGGCACTGGTCCTGGGCGCGCTGCTCGCCTTCGCGCTCGGTCTCGTCTGGGCGATGGCCCAGCGGTCCGGCCTGGCGGTGGTGCGCTGGCCGGTGAACGTCCTCACCGAGTTCGTCCGCAACACCCCGCTGCTCGTGCAGCTGTTCTTCCTCTACTACGTGCTCCCCGAGTGGGGCATCACGCTCAGCGCCATGGTCACCGGTGTGGTCGGCCTGGGCCTGCACTACTCGACGTACACCGCCGAGGTCTACCGCGCCGGAATCGACGGCGTGCCGGCCGGCCAGTGGGAGGCCGCCAAGGCGCTCAACCTGCCGAGGTCCCGCACCTGGGGTGCGGTGATCCTCCCGCAGGCGATCCGCCGCGTCGTGCCCGCGCTGGGCAACTACGTCATCGCGATGCTGAAGGACACTCCGATGCTGTTCGTCATCGGAGTGCTGGAAATGCTCGGCGAGGCACGGCAGTTCGCCTCGCAGACCTTCCTGACGGTCGAGGTCTTCACCCTCGTCGGTGTGGCCTTCATCGTCATCTCCTATCCGGCATCCCTTCTCATGCGAGCATTGGAGCGTCGCCTTGTCCGCTGACAGCACTCCCGCCAACACCTCGAAGGAAACGGCCAATCCCGCCGCCGACGGCAGCGAGCTGATCCGCTTCGACAAGGTCACCAAGCGCTTCGGGGCCAACACGGTCCTGGACTCACTGGACTTCACGGTCAACTCCGGCAAACACGTGACGCTGATCGGCGCCTCCGGATCGGGCAAGACGACGATCCTCAGACTCCTGATGACGCTGATCAGGCCGGAGGAGGGCACCATCAAGGTGGCCGGCGACTACCTCACGCACGAGGAGAAGGACGGCAGGCTCGTCCCCGCCGGCGAGCGCCACATCCGTGAGGTGCGCAAGAACATCGGCATGGTGTTCCAGCAGTTCAACCTCTTCCCGAACATGAAGGTGCTGCGGAACGTCACCGAGGCACCGGTGCATGTGCTCGGTCTGTCCACGGACGAGGCCGACGAGCGGGCGCGCGAGCTGCTCGACCTGGTGGGGCTCGGGGACCGCTGCGACGCGTATCCGAGCCAGCTCTCGGGCGGGCAGCAGCAGCGGGTGGCGATAGCGCGGGCCCTCGCGATGCGACCGCAGGTCCTGCTCCTCGACGAGGTCACGTCGGCGCTCGACCCGGAGCTGGTCGCGGGCGTCCTGGACGTACTGCGGGACATCGCGACGACGACGGACATCACGATGCTGTGCGTGACGCACGAGATGAACTTCGCGCGCGACATATCCGACGACGTACTGATGTTCGATGCCGGGCGGGTCATCGAGTCGGGGCCGCCGGAGAAGATGTTCAGCGACCCCGAGCACGAGCGCACGCGGGAGTTCCTGAGCGCGGTGCTGTAGGGATCCGCGGCGTCCGCCAACAGGCGTACGCCCGGCGCATTCACGCAGGCGACGGCGTCGCCGAATTCGGGGGAACCCGGTCCTCGTCGAGCGGACCGGGTTCCCCCGTTTCCGGGGTCGGTCGTCGGAAGGGTTGTGCCGCTGGCATATGCCAGAGCGATACGCCCCAGTTGAGGCCGCCGGAGGGACCGTCCATCTGGTCAACAGCCGCCCCGGAAACGGCCCTTGACGGCTATCGTGGTAGGGAAGCTTGCGGTCACAACCTGCTAGGGGGAAACCGTGGCGCTGAAGCCAGAGCCGACCGCGCCGTTCCACTCGGTGCAATACGTCCTGCGTGTCCTCGAAACGGTTTCGAAGCACGCAGGGGGCGTACTGGATCTCCAGATCGCCCGTGAGACGGGGTTGCCGACAGGCCATCTCACCCCGCTGCTGGCGATGTTGCGGCGCGAGGGTTACGTGGAGCAGGTCACGGACGGCGCGTATGTCATGGGCGACTCGCTGGTCCTGCTCGGTTCGGGCACCACGCGCGAGGAGGCACTGGAGGCCAAACTCCAGGACACGCTGGGCGAGTTGCGCGACTCGGTGGGCGCGGCGGTCTACATCAGCCGGTACATCGACGGCGAGGTCAAGATCACCCAGGTCGCCGACGGCCCGGACGCGCCGGCGGTCAACGAGTGGGTGGACTTCCGCTCGGCGGCGCACGCCAGCGCGGTCGGGAAGTGCCTGCTGACCCAGCTCGACCAGAACAGCCGCCGGGACCATCTCTCCCGCCACAAGATCGCGCGGCTGACCTCACGGACCATCACCAACGAGCGGGTGCTGTTCTCGAAGCTGGACAGTCAGCCGGCGACGGTGCCGATCCTGGACCTCCAGGAGTACGCGGTGGGCACGGTCTGCGCGGCGGTGCCGCTGACGGCGGGTTCGGCGGTCGGCTGTCTGGCGCTGTCGATGCCGATCGAGCACGCGCACCGGCTGCGCTCGGCGGCGGACACCCTCAACCGGGGCGCGGCGCCGATGGTGCTCTCGCTGGCCATCTGACCGAGACCGGCCGTCGTACGCGGGGTGCGGCACACACCCCGGGTACGACGGCCGAGTCCGTCAGCGATGAAGCAGACCCTCGCCGGTCACATGCTGATGGAACTGCGTCGTGCGGTACCGCGTCGTGCGGAACTGATCGGGACTGATCAGAACTTGACGTCCGAGCAGGCGTAGAACGCGTTGGTGGTGTCCGCGACGTTCCAGACGGCCAGGACGATGTGCTTGCCCGTCTTCCCCGCGGGCATCGAGCCCTGGTGGACGAGCGTGGCCGGCGGCTGCTGGTTGCCGTACGGCACGGTCATGAACGGCTGCGGGTCGAGGGCCGCGCGGGTGAGCGGCTTGGTCGAGTCCCATCCGTTCTTGGTGATGTAGTAGCGGAAGTCGGACGTGGAGTGCCGGGCGGTGAACTGCCAGCGGAAGCTGTAGGACTGTCCGGCGGTGACGTTGGTGGCGGGCCAGTTGCCGCCACGCGGGTCGTCGAGCTGCGCGAACCCGCCGTTGCCGCCCGCGCAGATCTTGCCGTCGGCGGGACCCGCGCCCGGGAAGCCCTTGGGCCCCTCGACGCTCTGCGGCTCCCACTGGATGCTTCCGCACCCGGTGACGGTGCCGTTCTGGCACAGCTTCTGACGGCTGATCGGTGAGTCGGTGTAGCCGTGGCTGTTCGCGCTGCCGGTCGCGAGCAGGGACACGCCTGCCACCGCGAGACCGAGTACGGCGGCGCTGATTCTCTTCTTTCGCATGCTCTCGCTCCTGGGACCGTGGGGAGTTCGGTGAGCCGTGCTGCACGCGTGCGATGGTGCTGGCGGTACGGGTGGTGCGGGTGGTGCGGTGACTCCTGACTGCGCAATCAGGTCTAGACCAAGGCCCAGAGTATTGACCGATGTTGGCCGTGTCCATAACAACGACCAAGAAAGGTCCAGACCAATCACCGTGAGTGGAACGGTCAGTTCCCCTCGTTCAGCCCGTGCCTGCCGGTGTAGAACGCCACGGTCAGGTCCTTCACGAGGACCTTGCGCTCGTAGTCGTCGAGCTCCACGAGACCCCGCGACGTCAGCCGGTGCACGGTGTCGTCCACCGCGTCGACCACCGACGTCAGCACGGTGTCCCGGTGCCTGGCGTCGATCGCCGCGATCCGGCTGCGCTGCATCGCGGCCGAGATCTCCGGCGCGTACTCGATCCGCGTCGGCTGCGCCGAGAAGACGTCGAGACCGACGGGCCGGCACTCGGCCGACAGCATCCGGGTCAGCGCCTCGCCGACGGCCTCGGCGTTACGCAGGGTCGGCGCGGCCTCGTGGAAGGCGTCGGCGGGCAGTTGCGACAGCACGCGCGCCATCGCCGCCTCGACCTGCTCGCGCAGATACTCCTCGTGGTCGCGCACCCCGAGCGCCGCCCGGACGGTGTCCCTGACCCGCCAGACCACCAGGACCACGACGCGCAGCGCCGTACCGTTCGCGTCGACGGCGGGCATCGGCTCGCTGCGCCAGTGCCGGAGCCGTACGTCCACGCGCCGGCGCAGCAGCAGCGGGCTGACCCACAGAAGTCCCGTACGGCGCACGCTCCCCCGGTACTCGCCGAAGAGCGTCAGCACCCAGGCGTGCCCGACCCGGCCGCGGCCGAGCCCGCCGAAGGCGAAGAGCGTGATCGACACGGCGACGGTGAGCAGCGCCCACATCCCGATGCCGATGCCGTTGTACGGGTTCGAACCCAGCCCGAACATCTCGGTCAGCGCGTCGGGCACGGCCCCGACCCACCAGAGCACCACGACGCAGCCGAACAGCGCGGCGACCCCGGCCAACGCGGCCGTCCAGCCGGGCAGCGTGGGACCGGGCCGCTCGACGAGCTTGGTGTCCACGGGCGTCGCGGGCCGCGACGACGCGGCGGGCGCCAGGACCGGCGCGGGCACGACGGGCGCACGGCGCGCCCGGGGCCGCCCGGCGACGGGGCCGGTCGCCTCGTCGTCCCGGAAGAGGAGATGGACAGGGATCTCGTGGGTGGCCTCGCCGACGATGAGGGGGCTCCACCGATGACTGTCAAAGGTGACGGACGCCCGCGTGGGCACGACCCCGCCGACCCCGGCCGGCACGGACACGTCCCACACGGGAGCGGGAATCCCACTGTGCGGGTGCCCGCCGTGACCGACCGGGTGGTCCTGCGGCTCGACGGAGTCGGCGGGGGCCGAACCCTGGCTCTCCGAGCCGGAGTTGTCCCGCTGCGGCGCGTCCGGCTCCGCGCCAACCTCCGCCCCCACGTGGGCGGCAGGGGTGTGCGTTGCGGAGGCATCCGCCTCAACGGAGTCGGCCAGGGCCGAACTTTCCGCGCCGTGCCGGGACCGGCTCTCCGAACCGGTGTATCCGGTGGAGTCGGCCGGCTCGGCCGGGGCCGAACCCTCCATGCCGCTCCCGGAACGGCTCTCCGAACCGGAGTCGCCCCAATCCCCCGCCGGGCGGACCCGCGGCGCGTCCGGCTCCGCGTCAACCTCCGCCCCCACGTGGGCGACGGGGGTGTGCGCGGCGGAGGCATCCGCCTCCCACTCCCAGCGCCCGTCCGGCTCGACCGAGGCGGCCGGGGTCGAACCTTCCGTGCCGCGCTCGGAACGGCTCACGGAGCCGGAGTCGTCCCAATCCCTCGCCGAGGGGTCCTGCGGCTCGACATACGCGGCCCGAGCCGAATCCTTCGCCAGCCACTGCGGACGGGCAGCCGCATCCACGTGCGCGGCTGAGGCGACAGCGCCCCCGTCCCACGCCGGGGCAACCTTCGACTCGACGTGCACGGCCCGAGCCGAAAGCCTCGTATCCGGCTCCACGTCGGCGACCGCGGCGTACGCGGCGGAGCCGTCACACTCGGGGACGGCTTGCGGCTCGGCATACGCGGCACGAATCGAGACTCTCGCGTCCGGCTCCACGTCGGCGACCGGCGCGTACGCCGCGGAGGCGGGAGCGTCCGCCTCGTACTCCGAGCGCGTCCCCGACCCGTACTCGGCCGAAGCCGCGCTCTCCGCGTCCGGCTCGGGGCGGCTCCCCGAGCCCGCGTGCCCGGCCCGAGCCGAGATCCCCGCCTCGGCGGCCTCCGGCTCGGGCTCACGCCCCCGTTCGCGTTCCTTCTCCGCCGATGCCCACTCCACGATGTCCGAGACCTCGGGGGCCGTCGTGGGCGTCGTGGGTGTCGGGCCCGGCGGCTCTCCCTCCTGGGGTGGGCCCGTCAGCAGGCGGACGTTCTGGTACCAGCCTGTCGGGGGCTCCGGCTGGTCGGCCCGGTCCAGGGGCTCGGCCGGGTCGACCGGGTCGACCGGGTCCA
>NZ_MDCR01000332.1 GCF_001723055.1 Streptomyces niveus | reverse complement strand
CCGGTCGGCTCGTCGGCGAAGAGCACGCGCGGCGTGGTGACGAGCGAGCGGGCGACGGCGACGCGCTGCCCCTGCCCGCCGGAGACCTCACCGGGGCGCTTGGCCCGTGCGTCGGTGACCTCCAGCCGCTCCATCCACTCCAGGGCGATCCGCTCGGCCTCCTTACGGCGGATGCCGCTCAGGCGCAGCGGCAGCGCCACGTTCTCCAGGCAGGTCAGCTCGGGCACGAGCTGGCCGAACTGGAAGACGAAGCCGAAGTCCGTACGGCGCAGTGTGCTGCGCGCGCCGTCGGACAGCCCGGTGAGATCGCGGCCCTGGTAGGTGATGGTCCCCGAGTCGGCGGACACGATGCCGGCGAGGCAGTGCAGCAGCGTCGACTTGCCGGAGCCCGACGGGCCCATGACGGCGACGACCTCGCCGGCGTGGATCGAGAACGAGGCGCCGTCGAGGGCGGGGGTGGTGCCGTACGTCTTGTGCAGGTCGTACGCGGTGAGCAGCGAGCCTTCGGGGGCCGCGGGGGTGGTGGTCGGGGCGTTCATCGGCGTACCACCTCGGCGAGCTTGTCCAGGCGGGCGGCCGTCAGTTCCAGCCAGCGCAGATCGGCTTCCAGATGGAACAGCGCGTGGTCGCAGATGAGCTGGTCGGAGAGGTCCCCGTGCCGCTTGCGGTCGGTCAGGACGCGCATCAGGCGCAGATGCTCGGCGCGCTGCGTGTCGAGCAGGTCGGCGGCGCTGCGGCCGGTGAGCAGCGAGATGACGACCTTCGTATAGAGGGTCGACTGGAGATACGGCTCCGGCTTCTCGGGGTGCGCGAGCCAGCGCTCGACATCGGTGATGCCGGCCTCGGTGATCGCGTACCGCTTCCGCTCGGGTCCACCCCCGGCCTCCACGCCGTCGACCTCGACCAGCCCGTTCTTCAGCAGCCGGGACATGGTCGAGTAGACCTGCCCGTAGTGGAGGGGGCGATCGTGGCCGAAGGAGTCGTCGAAGGCGCGTTTCAGGTTGTAGCCGTGCTGCGGGCCTGATTCGAGGAGGCCGAGGAGGGTGTGACCGATTGACATGGCGAACACTCTACACACGGCGTATACATGCCGTGTATAGCGGGGTGGCGGAGGCCGCGGACCTGGGCGGCGGCTCAGGTCGCCGCTCGGCTCGCTGCTCAGCTCGCGGTGCGGATCGATTGACAGGTACAACACCGGTTGTTTGGATGCCGCAAGCGCTTTCTGGCCTGAGTTCGCCTGAGTTCGCCTCACTTTGCCGAGTCTGGAGCAGTCCGTTGCCGCTCTCGCGCCGCACCCTGTTGACGACGCTGCCCGCGTCCGCCCTGCTCGCCCTGGCCGCGCCCCTGCGGGCCCGGGCCGCCACCCGGCCGACCACGACCGGCACCGCGGACCCCGGCGCGAACCCCGGCTCGGATCCCGGTGCCAACCACGCCGCACTGCTCGCCAACACCGTCGCGATCTTCGCCGGCACCGCCGAGTCCAACGCCCGCCCGGAGACCGCCGCCAAGCTCGCCGCCCTCACCTCGACGGCCCGCGCCCGCCTCGCCGCCCTGGACGGCGCCGGACCGGGCGAGCTGTTCAAGGGCCTGCCCCTCGGCACGAGCGACGCGAACCTCAACACCTCGTACCAGTACCTGTACGAGATCGCCCTCGCCACCCGCGCCCCCGGCCCCGCCCCGTCCGACCTCCGCGACAACGCGGACGTGCGGCGCCGTGTCATCGACGCCCTGGCGCGGCTCCACGACACCTACTACGGAGACCAGTCGAAGGGCTACTACGGCAACTGGTTCAACTGGGAGATCGGCATCTCCGCGAGCGTCAGCAAGACACTCGTCCTCCTCAAAGAGGAACTCGCCGCCTATCGGCCCGGCCTGACCGCCACGTACCTCGCGTCGATGGACGCCTATCTGCGCAACGGCAAGGACGGCGACGTCGACCTCGACTCGCGCTTCCACACCGGCGCCAATCTCGCCGACATCACCACCAACCGCATCCTCCAGGGCGCCGTCACCGGCGACGACGCGCGCGTCGTCAAGGCCGTCGCCGACCAGCTGACCGTGTACGCGACCGTCGATCCGTACAACCCCCGGCACGGCGTGACGGACGGTTTCTACGCCGACGGCTCCTTCATCCAGCACGACTCGGTCGCCTACACCGGCTCGTACGGCAAGGTCCTGCTCACCCGCGCCGTACAGACCGTCAAGATCCTCGACGGCACCGACTACATCAACACGGCCGATCTGGTGGCCGTCGTACGCGGCTGGGTCGCCGACGGCTTCGCGCCGCTCGTCTTCGAGGGCTGGATGATGGAGATCGTCAAGGGGCGCGGGGTGTCGCGAACGGCGACGGGATACACGGACGTCGCGGTCGTCGTGGAGGCCGTGGTCGACCTCTCGGGTCATACGACCGGTCCCGACGCCACCGCGCTCAAGGGCTATGCGAAGTTCGTACGCCAGACCTCGAAGGCCGCGCTGGACCCGGTCGTCTTCGTGTCGCCGGTCAGCGTCGCGCGCTACGCCGACATACTCGCGGACACCTCCGTGCCGGCGGCCGACCTCGGGGACGCCGCGAGCCACACCGCGTTCAACGCGATGGACAGGACCGTGCACCGGCGGCCCGGTTACGCGTTCGCGCTGGCGCGCAGCTCGAACCGGATCAGCAAGTACGAGTACATGAGCGGCGAGAACCTGATGCCGTGGTTCCAGGGCGACGGCGCGCACCATCTGTACCTCACGGGCCAGGACCAGACGCTCGCCTTCGGCGTCGACTACTACACGACCGTGTCGCCGTACCGGCTGCCCGGCGTCACCGCGCCCGTGGAGACGCGGCGGACGATCCCGGAGCTGTACGGCACTGCCTGGTACGACAACCCGGAGCGCGGCTTCACCTCGTCATCCGAGTCGCAGAACACCTACGTCTACTTCCCGCGCGGCACCAACACCCTGTCCGGGGGCGCCCGTCTGGGCACGTACGGCGCGGTGGGGCTCGTGCTCGGCGACGACGCCGCGTACGCCGCGAAGCAGGCCGGCGAGCTGCCCGACGACTTCGTCGCCTACCGCAACGCCGCCGCCACCAAGTCGTGGTTCATGTTCGACGACGAGATCGTCGTCCTGGCGGCCGGGGTCGGTGACCCGGCGGGCCGGGCGGTGACGACGACGCTCGACAGCAGGATCGCCGCCGCGTCGGACACCGTCACCGTCACGGGGCGGCTGCGGGACGGCTCCGACTGGCCGGGGGCCGACGGAGGAGGCGGTACGGCTCCGGGCCCGGTGGACTGGCTGCGGTACGCGGACGCGGGGCAGGGGGTGTCGGTCGGGTACGTCTTCCTGGACGGGGGCGGGGAGCGGGGCGGTGTTCCCCGTCCGACCGTCGCGCTCGACACGGTCACCAGGAGCCGGCGCGTCGTACGTACCTCCAACCCCGACACCCCGGTGACCAAGCGGGTGTTCTCGCTCTCCGTCGACCAACCGGCCGGTGCGCGGCGCCTGTCGACGGCCCACGCGCTCGTACCGAACGCCACGGAGCGGCAGTTGGCGGCGTACGAGAGGTACGGGAGGTACGGGCGCGGCCCCCTGACGGTGGTCGCCAACACCACCCGCGTCCAAGCCGTCGAGCACCGTGGCCTGTCCATCCTCGCCGCCAACACCTTCACACCCGGCACCCACCACGCCGGCCGTCTGACGATCGACGGCGCGGCGTCGGTGCTCGTACGGACGTCACGTGACGGCACGGTCTCGCTCGCGGTGTCCGACCCGACGACGGAGCGCGGGACGGTCTCGCTCACCCTGCGCGGCCGTTGGCTGCGCGTGGTGGCGACCGACGACGGGGTGCGGGTCCGCAGGGTCCTCGGGGGCACACGTATCGACGTCGACACCCACCAGGCCCACGGCCACAGCCTGACGGCCCGGCTGCGGTAGCGGTAGCGGTAGCGGTAGCGGTACCACGACCGGAACGCGCGCCGGTCGTAAACACCGGGAAGACGGCCGGATCTGCCAGTCTGAGTCGACTTTCGGCCAACGATGCAGATCTCCCGCGTTCACAGACAACCCACAGCACCCTCTCCCGCCTCTCACTGGCAGGGAGACAGTTCCGCGATCAGAGTCCGTACTTCGCTTCGCGCCGGCTGTTCGTCCACACCGTCCACGCAGGCACTCGGACAACTCGGAAAACGAGGAACGATGACCAGAACGCACCAGGCCAGGTACCGGCGGTCGGCGATGGCCGCCACCGCGGCGCTCGCCGTGACCGCCGGCGTCGTGGCCGCCGCGCCCGACAGCGCGTCCGCGCAGGCCGCGCCGAAGCTGAGCCTGATCGCCGCGACCAACTCGCTGACTCTCGACTCGTGGAAGGAGGACCCGGGCGTCTACCTCGACCTCGGCACCTACCTCACGGCCGAGGGCGGGCCCTTCGAACTCAGGGTGACCCGCAAGTCGTACAAGGACCCGATCGTCGTCAAGCAGCTCATCCAGGACGGCGACAAGACCACCAGCAAGACCCTGCCCGCGGGACTGGTGAAGGACTTCTCCGGGCTGCCGGACTTCGCCCAGATCAGCATCACCGACACGAACCGCAAGGTCGTGGTCAAGAAGAGCGAGAAGTACTGCCCGAACAACGCCGCCGGCCGGATCGACCCGGACGGCCCCGCGAAGTCGAAGTACCCGGAGAGCTGCCCGCCGAACGCGTTCACGCTCGGTTCGGTGTGGGGCGTGGAGAAGGGCTGGGCGTCCAACACGTACGCCGGTTTCGACTCCGAGCCGGTCAAGCTCGCCGCCGGCAAGTACACCGCCAAGGTGACGGTGAACAAGAAGTACCGCGACCTCTTCGGCATCTCCAGCAAGCCGCAGATCATCAAGCTGACGGTCCGCGAGCGCAGCTGGGAGGACGAGAACGGCGGCGGCGTCGGCATGCGTGCCAAGGGCGCGGACCACAGCGGCCACGACATGTCGGCCATGAAGGGCATGGAGGGCCACGGCTCGATGCGCCCCAAGGCCCCCGCGGCCCCGACGAGCGGCGCCGTCCCCTCGTACAACGTGGGCCACGGACCGCTGATCCCCGCCCCGCCGGCCCTGCCGTGGGCGCTGAAGAAGTCCTCGCTCCGGAGCGCGGTGGCGCCCGTCGGTGACGGCCCCGGCCGTACGGACGGCTCCCGCCAGGCGCCGGGCGCCGAGCCCAACGCCAAGCGCCCGACCGGCAAGGCGTCCGTCCCGGACGTGCCGAAGCCCGACCTGCGTTCGCTGCCGGCCTACGGCATCGAGATCAGCGACGGCGGCCAGGACGTCAAGGGCAAGGACTACCTCGCCTTCAGCGCCAACGTCTGGAACGCGGGCCCCGCGCAGCTCGTCGTGGACGGCTTCCGTAAGCCCGGCAAGGAGCTGATGGACGCCTACCAGTACTTCTACGACGCGGACGGCAAGCAGGTCGGCTACACCCCCACCGGCACGATGGAGTGGGACCCGCGTCCGGGCCACGAGCACTGGCACTTCACCGACTTCGCCAGCTACCGGCTGCTGAAGGCGGACCAGAAGGAGACGGTGCGCAGCGGCAAGGAGGCGTTCTGCCTCGCCAACACCGACGCCGTCGACTACACGGTGAAGAACGCCAACTGGCACCCCGGCAACACCGACCTGTCCACCGCGTGCGGCCAGGAGAACTCGATCTCCGTCCGTGAGGTGCTGGACGTCGGCTCCGGCGACACGTACACGCAGGACCTGCCGGGCCAGTCCTTCGACATCACCAACCTGGCGAACGGCACCTACTACATCCAGGTGCTCGCCAACCCGGAGAACCGTCTCAAGGAGACGAACCTCAACAACAACAGCGCGCTGCGCAAGGTCGTCCTGGGCGGCAAGCCGGGCGCGCGTACGGTGAAGGTGCCGGCGCACGACCTGGTCAACTCCAACTGACCTGTGCTGTGAAGTAGTTGCGGTCAGCTCGACTGTCGGCCCCCGGGACCTCCACCCGGGGGCCGACGCCGTATCCGTATCCGTATCCGTATCCGTGTCCGGATCACCGCAGGTCGATGACGGCCTTGCCGTGGAGCCGGCGTTCGAGAAGGGCCTCGACCGCCTCCGGCGCCTTGTCCCAGCCGCCGCGCCAGGAGACATGGGCGTCGAGTTCGGCGGCGGCGACCTTGGCCGCGAGCAGGGCGAGGTCCGGCCCGAGGTCCGGGCAGTCGAGCAGATAGAAGGTGACGAGCGAGCGGTCGTGGCGTCCGTCGTTGCCGAACAGCGCGCCGTACGGGAAGTGCTCCCCCTCGTCGATCGCGACATGGCCGACCGAGACCAGCGTCCCGCCCCGCGTCAGTCGCGTGAAGGCGTCCACGAGCTGGGCGCCGCCGACCAGATCGACGACCCCGTCGACGGGTGCGTCGAGACCGGCGGGGCCCGCGACCACCTCGTGCGCGCCGAGCGCCCGCAGGCTCTCCCCGTGGGCGTCCGGGTCGCCGGTGGAGGCGATGACGTGGGCGCCGCCGAGCCTGGCGAGCTGTACGGCGTACCGCCCCGTGCCGCCCGTCGCGCCGGTGACCAGGATCCGCCTGCCGACGATCGAACCGATCCGGCGCAGCGCGCGCAGGGCACTGGCGCCCGCCACGGGGACGGTGCTGATGGCTCCGAGATCGGCGCCGGCCGGGACCGTACCCATCAAGTCGGTGTCGACGGCGCGGAGTTCGGCCCAGGCCCCGTCCGGTCCGAGCGTGACCACGGGCGTACCGACGGGTGGTCCGGAGCCGTCGGCCGCCGCGCGTTCGACGACTCCGGCCGCGTCCCAGCCGAGTACGGCCCCGTCGGCGGCTTCCCGGAGGACGAATCGGACCTCGCCGTGGTTGAGGGAGGTCGCGGCTACGCGGACCAGGGCCTGGTTCGGCGCGGGGTCGGGGTCGGGGGCCTCGCCGAGGCGCAGACCGGTGGGCGTGGAGTGGTCAACGAGCAGAGCGCGCACGGGAGGACGCCTTCCTGAGGGGCTTGGCCAAACGGCCGATGAAGGTCCAACGAAAGTTCAACGAAAAGTCCAGCGAAACCCAATGTGCCACTGAGTGGCATACGCGCACAAGCGGCATTCGCTTCTCGGGTACGGTGGCTCCATGAGCACCGCGTCCGCATCCGCCCCGGCTCCGTCGTCGCTGCGCGAGCGCAAGAAGCGGC
>NZ_MDCR01000331.1 GCF_001723055.1 Streptomyces niveus | reverse complement strand
AGTCACCAGGTCCCTGCCGGCTCCGGCGCCGACAGGGCCGGGGCCGGTCGGCCGGGGTATGTCAGACGAGGCCGGTGACCGTCACGGTCACCGTGACAGGTCCGGAGTCACCGGCCTCCGCCACCCCCAGCACCGCCTCCCGCACCGCACGCGTCACATCCAGCGTGCGGTGCGTCCGCCGGGCGACGAACTGGACCTCGATCCGCCAGGAGCCGGGGACCGCGCCCGGCCGTACCCGTATGCCGGACTTCCGCCGGTCCCGCGACGCGTACGACGCCCGGACCAGGTCGGCGAGTCCGGGCCGCAGGAAGGCCACGCCGGGCACCCGCTCCACGGCGTCGGCGGCGGCCCGCGCGAGGACGTCCTTCTGCGCGCGGGCCGGACCGCTCGCGCCTGCGGTCTCGTTCAGTGTCATCAGCCGTCTCCTTCCTCTCCGTCGAAGAGATCGACCACGAGCACGTCGATGCTCTCCACCTCGATACCGATGGCGTCCCGCGCCGACTCCGCGACCCGCGCCCGGATCTCCTCCGCCAGCTCGGGCAGATTGAGGTGGACTCCGGCCGCCACTTCGAGCCGTACGTGCACGGGCCCACGCTCGCGCGGGCTGACGCGGCAGCTCCCCGCCCGTACGCCCGGCAGGGACTCGGCCGCCGCCCGGAAGGCGCGCGCCGCCGCCGCTTCGACGATCCACAGGTCGTCGTCGGGCTCGCCGAGCGGCAGCGGGCGGCCGGGCCGCAGCTCCAGCCGAACGATGTCCATGACACGGGCCGTGAGGTCGGAGACCTCGGCCGGGCCGGGCGGCTCAACCGCCCGTGTCCGCTCCACGGCCGCGCTGAGGGAGGCGAGGTCGGCCAGCGCGGCGGAGCAGTACGGGCACTCCACCAGATGCGGGTCGCTGACATGCCAGCCCGCGACATCCGGGGCGGTGACCTGGAGGGCCCCGGCCCCGGGCGGGCTTTCGAGCGCGTCCCAGGCTTCCCAGACGACGCTCAACTCCCGCCCGCACGGCAGTAGTTCGCTGTCGGTCTCGATGTCCGTCCCGGTCCCGGTGCCGGCGCCGGTCTCGATGCCGGTCTCGTCGGATTCTCCTTCGCCGCCCACGCCGTTTCCGGGGCCGGGGCGGTCGGGATGCGCGTTCAGCGCCATGCGCTCATCGCCTCCGTCAGGTAGCGGCGTGCGCGGAAGACCCGGCCCCGGACCGCCACCAGGCTGATCCCGACCGTCTCCGCGATGTTCTCGTAACTCATCCCGTGCCACTCCCGCAGCACCCAGCAGGCGCGCTGTTCGGGCGAGAGCCCCGCCATGGCCACCGCGAGCGCGCGCACGGCGGCGTGCGACTCGGCGGCGCGCGCCGGTGAGGACTCGTGCTCGGGCGCGGCCGGTTCCGGTACGGAGTCGAGGTCCGTCGCCGGACGGCGGGCGCGCAATTGATTGAGGCACCGGTTGGTGACGATCCGGTATATCCAGGTCTTGAACTCCGCGTCGCGCCGGAACTCGGGCAGCTTGCGCCAGGCGCTCACGAACGCGTCCTGCACGGCGTCCTCGGCCTCGGTCCGGCTGCCGAGAAGCCGGGTGGCCAGTTGGAGCATGACCGGCCCGTGGGCGCGAACGAGTTGCTCGAACGCTTCCTCGTCCCCCTCGCCCGCCCGTACGGCCAGCAGGTTGTCGCCGGGCACTCGCCGACTCCTCTCGCCGCTCTTTCTGTCTCGTACACCCCTATGACACGGGCCACGGCAGAACGTCACGCGAGAACTCGTGGAGATTTCCGCGTGACGAATCCGGGGCTCGGGTGTCCAACGAGTTGAGAGTCCGGGAGAGCCGGCCAACTCCCCCACGACAGAAGCCGTACGACAAGCAACACACAACATCTCGACACACACGAGGAGGCTGTCCCATGGCAGCGACCCAGACCCAGGAAGTGTCCCCCGTCTCCGCCCGCGTGGCGAGCGGCCAGGGCGTCAGTGCGACGAGTCCCGGCGCGGGAGGTTCCACCACCCTCGGCAGTGGCGTCGCGGGGGCCTCCGAGCCCGCCGCCACCCGGGGCCGGACCTCCATCGCGGACGCCGTCGTCGTGAAGATCGCCGGGATGGCGGCGCGCGAGATTCCGGGGGTGTACGACATGGGCGGCGGTCTGTCCCGGACGCTCGGTGCCGTGCGCGACCGTGTCCCGGGCGGGCGTCCCAATGTAGGCCGGGGAGTGAAGGTCGAGGTCGGCGAGCGCCAGACCGCCATCGATCTGGACCTGGTGGTGGAGTACGGCGTTCCGATCACGGATGTCGCCCGCGATGTGAGGGAGAACGTGATCGCGGCGGTGGAGCGGATCACCGGTCTTGAGGTCGTCGAGGTGAATGTCACGGTCAACGACGTGCATCTGCCCGACGACGAGGACGAGCCGCACAGCGGCGCCGACGCACGGGTCGAGTGAACGGACCGATGAAACAGGAGAATCCGATGAACGTGTCCCTGGTGGGGCTGATTGTCGGCATGGCCTTGGGCTTCGCGGGCTGGTTCGGCGGATTCGGGGCGTTCCTGCTGGTGGCCGCGCTGGGTGCGGTGGGCTTCGTGGCGGGGCTGCTGGTCGACCGGGGCATAAGCCTGCGTGAGTTCCTGGATCCGGAAGAACGGAAACGCCGGTGAACGCGGGCGCGGGAGCACGGTCGGCCGCCGCCGCACCCTTGTCCCCGCCCGTATCCCCAGCCGTGTCCCCGCCTGTTTCGCCGCCCGTGCCGCCGCCCGC
>NZ_MDCR01000330.1 GCF_001723055.1 Streptomyces niveus | reverse complement strand
GGCACCTCTCCCCCGTAGCCCTTCGGGCACGGGAGGTGCCCCCTGCGTTGTCGGAGTCGGCCGAGTACGTCCAGTACGAGGCCGATCCTCCGCCTTGCGATGCACCGCACCAACGTGACATCAGCCGCTCCGCGGCGGGCGCCGGCCCCGCCCTGCGGGCGGACGGCGCTACTTTGAAGACAGGCCCTAGGTCCTGTCCGGCCGATCCGCCAGGGCGTCCAGCGCCCGCTCGCGCAGCCGGGGCATGTCCCGCGCCACCAGGCCGGGGACCGTCTCGTTCCAGTGGGCCGCCGCGGACTCCAGCGCGCCCGTGAAGGAGCGGTGCAGGGAGCGGGCCGCCAGGCGCAGGGCCACCGCCGTCAGCGGGCGCGGCAGCGAGCGGCCCCGCGCCGTCAGCGACACGCGGATCGCCCACCGGCCGTCCGGGAGCCGGTGCGGTGACGCCCGTACGGTCGCAACGCCCAGGCGGTGGTCCAGCCGTGCTTCGAGCGGCGCTGACGCGGTGCCCGGGCCCGTCCCGGCCGCCGCCGTCCACCAGTCGTCCAGCCGCAGCTGGGACGTCCCTGTGGCCCGTGTCAGCGACGCCCACCGGGTCCCGGACGAACGTATCGAACCGCGCAGCCCCGCGGTCCGCGGGTGTTCGACGTCCCGCAGCACCCCCTCGATCTCCGCCGTCACCGCGCCGTCGGAGATCGTCTGGGCCGCGCGCACCGCCGAACGCCGGTCCCACTCCAGGACCCGCACCCGTATCCGCGCCGCGTCGTCGTCCACCTCGTACACCGCGCCCACGCGCAGATGACCGCCCTCGGCCAGGCGGACATCCGGCACCCGGCGGCCGTCCGCGAGGAACAGCCGCCCGCCGTCGGCGCGGGTCCGCGCCACCAGGTCGTAGAGCGTGAGGACCGCCTGCTCGAACCAGCGGCGCGGCACCGGCTCGACAATCACCGTGTGCTGGAGGTGGACCATGGCGCCCAGCATGAGCGGCGCTGGCCCCGTCCCGGCAGCCCCGGTCCGGGCAGCCTGTACGGGCGGCGGTTGCCGGGTCCCGGCAGGGCGCCCGGCGGAACGCCCGGCTCCTACACTCGGCGCATGCGGTGGAACGAGATCGGTGACGTCGACTGTTCGGTCGCGCGAGCCCTGTCGGTGGTGGGGGACCGCTGGACGCTGCTCGTGCTGCGCGACGCGTTCCTCGGCGTACGGCGCTTCGAGGACTTCCGGGCGAACACCGGCGCCTCACGCCCCCTGCTGACCGAGCGGCTGACCACGCTCGTGGAGCACGGGGTGCTGCGGCGGGTGCGCTACCAGGGGCGGCCCGAGCGGTACGAGTACCGGCTCACCGAGAAGGGCGTCGGTCTGTACCCCGTGATCGTGTCCCTCCTCACCTGGGGCGACCGGTGGATGGCGGGCGACGACGGCCCGCCCGTACGGCTGCGCCACGAGACGTGCGGGCACACGACGACGCCCCGACTGGCCTGCCCCGACTGCGGCGAGCCGATCGACCCACGCGACGTACGGCCGGTGCTGCGGGCCGAGAGCACCTCCTGAGCAGCTCCAACTCCCGCGCCGTGTCCGGCGCCGTGTGTCAGAGACCGCGGCCCTCTTCGGGGCGCAGGATCATGCACGTCGTCGTCGCGTGGGCGATCAGCTTGCCGCGTTCGTCCGTGACCCGGCCCTCCGCCGTCGCCGTCCGCCGGCCCACGTGGATCGTCGTGCCCACCGCCGTGAGCCGCCCCGCGTCCACGGCGACGCCGCGGATGTAGTTCACCTTCAGCTCCAGCGTCGTGAACCCCACACCCGACGGAAGCGTCGTGTGCACCGCGCAGCCGAGGGCCGAGTCGAGCAGTGTCGCCGCGATACCGCCGTGCACCGTCCCCAGCGGGTTCGCGAAGTCGGGCTTCGTGCTGAGCGACAGCACCACGCGGCCCTCCTCCAGCTCGTCGAAGGTCATGCCGAGCAGCCGTCCGATCGAGGGCCGGTCCGTGGGCTGCTTCGCCGCCCAGCGCAGCAGTTCGAGTCCGGTCATCGCGGTGAGATCGGCAGTCGTCATGCGCCAGAAGTTATCAGTTCTGTTTCTGAACCCACCAGGGCCGGTGATCGGTCACACTGGAGGTATGTGCCGCAGCATCAAGACTCTCCGTCCGCCCGTCATCCCCGAAGAGGCCACCGAGGAGGAGATCAGGGCCGCCGCCCTTCAGTACGTACGCAAGGTCTCCGGCTTCCGCGCGCCCGCGGCGCACAACCGCGAGGTGTTCGACCGGGCCGTCGAGGAGATCGCCGCCTCCACGATGCGGCTGCTCGACGGCATCGAGGTACGGGGCGCGGCTGCCCGGACCCACACCTGACGCCGCACGCCTGAGGCCGCGCGCCTGAGGTCGCACACCTGAGGCCGCCCGGACGGCTCAGACGACCGGGGCCGGGACCTGCCCGCGTGCGCCGTCACGGCGCCGCGCCGGGCGGCGCACGATGTACGCGGCCACGGCCCCCGCCGCGAACAGCGCCAGCAGGGACACCGCCGCGCCGAACCAGCTCGCCCCGAGCCACTGCCCGCCGAAGTAGCCCAGCCCTACGCTGTAACCCGTCCACGCCACGGCCGCCAGCGCCGACCAGGGCAGGAACTCCTTCACTCTGCGGTGCGCCGCGCCCGCGCTCAGCGAGACCACCGAGCGGCCCGCCGGGACGAAGCGCGCGATCACCACGAGGATCCCGCCGCCGGTGAGGGACGCGCCGAGGCGTTCCTGCGCGGTGGTCAGCCGCCGGGAGCGCGCGATGGCGCGGGCCAGCCGGTCCCCGCCGCGCCAGGCGAGGCGGTACGCGACGAAGTCACCGATCACGGAGGCGACGGCCGCGCACACCATCAGCACCAGCAACGAGGGCACCTCCTGCGGCACATGGGCCACGTGCGACACCTTGCCCGCCGCGTCGGCGACCGCCGAGGTGCCCGCCGCCGCCGCCGTGGCGGCCGTGATCACGAGCACACCGCTGGGCAGCACGGGCAGGAACACGTCCAGGAGCACGGAGAGCGCGACCACGGCGTAGATCCATGGGCTGCCGGTCAGCGCGCCCAGACTCTCCAGCACTTTCGCATTCCCCGTTTCCGTAACGAAGCCGAAATCCCCCGGCCTCGTATCCCCCTGACCGCCGGCCCCTTCGCGCGAGGTGAAGAGAGGGTGGCTGTCAGCCATACAGCGTACGCCTGTGTGGTGGACCACCTTCCCACGGGGCGGGTGTTGTCCACCTCCTGTTTGTCGGATGGCTGAGATCGGGGAATGGCCGAATGTGGGCGCCCGGCAGAGTCTGCCGGACAGGAAGGCGCCCGGACCCCGTCGAAACGGGATCCGGGCGCCTGTGCCGCTGTTCGAGTTCTCCGACGCCGATCAGGCGGCGGAGCAGGTGAGCTGACCGTCCGTCAGGCCGCGACCGCCGTGGGCTGGTCGCGGCGCTCCGGCTCGCGTGTGCCGCGCGTGCCGATGAGCCGGTCCAGCGAGAGCGCGCCGGGGCCGACGAAGACGATCAGCAGAAAGGCCCAGCAGAATATCGCCGAGGCCTCGCCACCGTTCTGCAAGGGGAACAGCCCGTCGGGCTGGTGGACGTTGAAGTAGGCGTACGCCATGGAACCCGAGGCCACGAACGCGGCGATCCGGGTACCCAGGCCGAGGAGGACCAGGCTGCCTCCGACGAGCTGGATGACTGCGGCGTACCAGCCGGGCCAGGTGCCGGCTTCGACCGTGTCCTTGCCGAGGACGCCGAAGAGGGTCGCGGCGCCGTGGCAGGCGAAGAGCAGTCCGATCACCATGCGGAAGAGTCCGAGGGCGTACGGCTGCGCGTGGTTGAGACGTGTTGACATGGGGGGTGAGGCTCCTTCGGTTCGGGACGTAACCGACGAGATGCCTCACGGTAGGCAGCCCCAAGGAATGCTTGCAAGTTCAACATCCCGCCAACGGGTACTTCTCGGCCGAACGTCCGTTCTCCGGTGCGAAGATGAGTTCATGGCCTCTGACCTGCCTCTTCCGAAGAACTTGTCGCAACTGCGACGGAGATCCCGTTCCGTATGACATGGGCAGACCAATGCCCGGTACGGAGGAACCGGGCATGGCGCCGCACATGCGGATGAAGAGGTCCGTAAGGGGGTGTACGTACGGCTCCGAAGTCACCCCGGTGCCACTACGGCGCCAACTCCCGTTCGTCGACGGTCACCAGCCGCGCCGCCGCGCCGGACTCCCCTTCCCCCTCCCGCACCTGTGCCAGGCTCAGCCGCGCGGCCCGTCCCCGCAACGTCAGCGTCATCAGCTGATTACCGAACCAGGGACCGCCGGTCTTCCCCCACGTGACCGACTGGGAGGCCACCCGGCCGTGCCGGGCGAACGCACGCCCCAGCCGCCGGCCGACCCTGCTCCAGCCGAAACGGAAACCGAGGCGGATCGAGAGCGGGATGGAGTTGTGCACGGGGGAGCAGGTGAGCTGGACGACCCGCGAGCGCGGCTGATCCGTGCGCCAGAGCGGCTCGGCGACGTACGCGTGGTGCACGTCGCCCGACAGCACACAGACCGTCGCCGGAGCGTCGGGCCCGCTCCCCACCTCGGCGATCAGGTCCGCCAGCTTCTCGAACGACGTCGGGAACGCCGCCCAGTGCTCCAGGTCCGCCGCCCTGCGCAGCTTCTCGCCGAAACGCGCCCAGCGCGGCCCGCGCTCGCCCCCGGCCAGCGCGGCGTTCCAGCTCTCCGCGTCGTGGACCAGCGGCGGCAGCAGCCAGGGCAAGGAGGTGCCGATCAGGAGGTGGTCGCGGTCGCCCGGATCGGTCAGCGCCTGGTCACGCACCCACCGCGCCTCGTCCGGGTCCAGTATTTCCCGGTCCCCCTCCGCCAGGACGCGGGCCGCCCGTGAGTCGACCATCAGCAGTCGTGTCCGGCCGAAGTCGCGGCGGTAACTCCAGCGCACACAGGCCGGATCGGCGTCGGCCTCGACGGCGAACTCCCGCAGCCGCGGCGTGCCGTCCGACTCCGCCCGTACGGCGGCGTACAGCTTGTCGGCGGCCAGTTCGGCGGGGGAGAGGTTGCCGAGGTGCTGATACACCCAGTACGACATCAGGCCGCTCAGGATGCGCTCCCGCCACCACGGCTTCGTCCGCATCTCGGCCAGCCAGGACGCGCTCGTGTTCCAGTCGTCGATCACATCGTGATCGTCGAAGATCATGCAGCTCGGCACGGTGGAGAGCAGCCAGCGGACCTGGGGGTCGCTCCACGACTCGTCGTAGAGGTAGGTGTACTCCTCGAAGTCGGCGACCTCCGCGCCCGGCGGCTCGGCCAGATCGCGGCGCCCGGCCAGCCGCCGGCGCGTGGCCTTCGACGTCTCGTCGGCGTACACCTGGTCGCCGAGGAGGATCAGGACGTCCGGGCGTACGGCTCCGGGGTCGGCCGCGAGCGCCGCGGCGAGCGTGTGGAGGGCGTCGGGCCCGACCGGGTCGGGCTCACCGACCGGCGCGGAGGCCCAGCGGCAGGAACCGAAGGAGACATGCAGCTCGGGGGTGCCGGTGCCCGGGGCGCCGGTGCTCGGGGTCGCGGCGCCCGGCGTACGGATCACGCTCGGCGGGAACGGGGAGTCCTCGGGCGGCCAGACGCGTACCTCGTCCAGCAGCACCTCGTACGCGACCGTCGTACCGGGGGTCAGCCCGGTCACCGGGATCAGGGCGTAGTGGTGCCCGGCGATCAGGAACGTGCGCGACGAGCCGTGCGCGCCGCCCTCGCAGCGGACCTCGGCCGTGCACGGCCGGTCCGTCTCGACCCAGATCGTGGCCGTGCCGGCGGATTCCCCGTCGACATAGCGCAGCAGTGGTCCCAGGCGCAGCCCGGTCATGATGGTGCCTCCTCCGTCGCCCCGTACGGTACGGAACGACGGAGGGGGCCGACCAGGTTCCGGGCGGTGACAGGCGGCACGGCCACCTGTCACCGGTGGATATCCGCTGGTCTGAGGCTGTTGTCAGCAGCCGTTGAGGACGCTCTGCAGCTTGGTCTTCTCGGCCGAGTCGACGCTCAGGTTGTAGGCGTGCTTCACGTCCACCCACATGCGGGCGTACATGCAGTGGTACGCGGCGCGCGGCGGCATCCACTCCGCCGGGTCGCGGTCGCTCTTGGACTGGTTGACGTTGTCGGTGACCGCGATCAGCTGCGGGTTGCCCATGTCGTTGGCGAAGGCCTGGCGCTGGGCGGTCGACCAGCTGCTGGCGCCGGAGGTCCACGCCTCGGCGAGCGGAACCATGTGGTCGATGTCCACGTCACTGGCGGCGCTCCAGGTCGCGCCGTCGTACTCGGAGTACCAACTGCCGCTGGTCGCCGCACAGCTGGAGTTCGTCACGACGTTCGAGCCGTCGCGCTTGAGCACCGTCTCGCGGGTGTCGCAGGAGCCCGACTGGGTGATCCAGTGCGGGAACAGGTCGCGACTGTAACCGCTGGTGGAGCCCTCGGCGCGGACGGTCAGCTGACCGAGGTAGGTGCGCGCGGTGGAGGCGGCGATCGGGGTGGGCGGGGAAGCCTGGGCGGGGGTCGGGGCGACGAGCAGCGCGGTGGCCGAGACCAGCGCGGCGGACGCGGCGATAACGGCTATTCGACCGGCGGGACGGCCATGACGCGCGTAGATACCTGACATGAGAACTCCCTTGTCGTGGGGGCTGGAAGCTGACCGATCGGAAACCGTGTGGGGCCGGACCCGAACGCGCTCATCGTCGCGGTGCCGCATTGCTGTGAGGTGGGCACCAGGTAACAGGGTGACGACATGGGCACGTCACATCAAGAGTTTTGGGGTGTCGGTCGTGAGTACGAGGGGCGTCAACACCGCGCTTGCGGGCGCTATCTGACGTACGGGCAAAATGTCCGCCAAGGATTGAGGTTGGGTGGGGCGCATGTTGCTGAAGGTTGATGTGACGTTCGGAGTCGTCCTGGCGGTCCTGCTGGTCGCCGCCACCGGGACCGCCGCGCTCGCGCACCTCGGGCGGGCGCGCGAGATCGCGACCGCCGGGGTGCGGGCGGCGGTTCAACTCGGCGCGGTCTCCCTGGTGATCGGGTGGGTCGTCGGGTCCGTGCCGGCGCTGCTGGCCTTCATCGTGCTCATGTACGCGGTGGCCGTACGCACCGCGGGGCGCCGCATCACCGCCAACGGGACCTGGTGGTGGGCCGCGGTGCCGATCGGGGCGGGGGTCGCGCCGGTGGTCGCGGTGCTGCTGCTCACCGGGCTCGTACCCGTCAAGGGCATCGCCCTGATCCCCATCACCGGCATCCTCATCGGCGGCGCGCTCACGGCGACGGTGCTCGGCGGGCGGCGCGCGCTGGACGAACTCGGCGCGCGCCGGGGCGAGGTGGAGGCCGGGTTCGCGATCGGTCTGCCCGACCGGGACGCCCGGCTGGAGGTGGCGCGCCCGGCGGCGGCCGACGCGCTGCTGCCGGGGCTGGACCAGACGCGGACGGTGGGGCTGGTGACGCTGCCGGGCGCCTTCGTCGGGATGCTGCTGGGCGGCGCGTCGCCGCTGTTCGCGGGCGCGGTGCAGCTGTTCGTCCTGGTGGCGCTGATGGCGGTGCAGGCGGTGGCGGTGAGTGTGGTGCTTGAGCTGGTGGCGCGGGGGCGGGTGCACCGGGAGGCGTGACCGGACCGTGGCCCGTGCCGCGTCCCGGCGGGTCGCCCACCGCCCGCGACGGGCGGACACTGGAAGGAGAGGAGGCGGATCCATGGATGCGAACAAGGGAGACCGGCTGGTCGTGCACGGCCGGATCGTCGGCGAGCAGGACCGGGTGGTGGAGGTCGTCGAGGTACTGGGACCGCCCCACACGCCGCCCTTCCGGGTGCGTGACGAGCGCGGTCATGAGTCGATCCTGGTGCCGGGCCCTGATTCAGAGGTGGAGCACCGGGGGCACGGGTAGCGGAGAGACCGTGGGCGCCGTGGGTCAGGCGCCCACGTGGACCTCGAACGTGCCGTCCGGCAGGGGGGCCGTCACCCGTACGTCCGTGAGGTCGTACGTGTGAGCCGTCGGGGACAGTGAAACCGCCCGCGGGCCCACCCCCAGCACCCGCATGCCCGCAGCGCGCGCGGCCGTGATGCCCGCGTCGGAGTCCTCCAGCGCCAGGCAGTCCGCCGGGTCGACGCCCAGTTCGGCGGCGCCCTTCAGGAAGCCCTCCGGGTCCGGCTTGCTCGCCGAGACGTGCTCCGCGGTGACGCGGGTCGCCGGGATCGGGAGGCCGGACGCGGTCAGGCGCGCCGTCGCGAGGGCTTCGTCCGCCGAGGTCACCAACGCGTGCGGCAGCCCGGCGATCGCCGCCATGAAGGCGGGTGCGCCGGTGACGGGGACGACGCCGTCCAGGTCCGCCGTCTCCTCGGCCAGCATGACCCGGTTGTCGGCGAGGTTCAGCTCCATCGGCCGGTCCGGCAGCAGGACCGCCATCGTGAGATAGCCCTGGCGGCCGTGGACGACCTTCAGGGCCTCCTCCGGGTCCAGGCCGTGCTCGACCGCCCACCGGCGCCAGCAGCGTTCCACGACGGCGTCGGAGTTGACCAGGGTCCCGTCCATGTCGAGCAGTAGCGCGCGGACGGTCAGGACGGTGGTCGTCGTGGTCGGGGCGTTGGCCGGCATCGGCGGACTCCAAGCGGGGGATGAGCGCAGGCAAGAGCGGCTCCCGCCCGCCGGTCAGGGACACGGACGGGAACCGCTTTGTTCAATGACTATACAAAGTGGCCACGGGATCACGCCACCCCGGCCCTGTTCCGGACCGCCTCGAAGACACGGCCTACTCGTCCCCCCGGCCGTGTCCGCCGCCGCCACCGCGGCCCCGGTCCCGGCCGTTGCCGCTGGTCTCCGCCTCCAGTGCCCGCCGGGTGTCCGGGCCGTACACGCCGCCCGGGTCGCCCTCGATGCTCTTGTACGACTGGTAGACGCGGACCGCCGCCTCCACGCGTTCGCCGAAGCGGCCGTCGTAGTCGTCGTCGTAGAGCCAGATCTCCGACAGCCTGCGCTGAAGCTCCTCGACCTCCGCCCCGCTGTCCCCCCGCCGCAGAGTCGCCCCGGAACCCGCCTCCGGCCCCTGCGTCGTCCGCGTGCCGTCCGACGCCGATGCCGGTGCCGAGGGGGTGTCGGGGTCCGTGCCCGGTGAGGACGCTCCGTCCTCGGCCGGTTCCGAGGCGGACGCGCTCGCCGTGCCCGTACCCGTGCCCTTGGCCGAACCCGAAACGGTCGTCGACGGGGACGCGGGCCCCGGCGCGGACGCGGACGTGGTCGACGACGCCGACGGGTCCGGCCGCGCGCTCGCCGTCGGCAGCCCCGAGTTCAGGTCGGACGTCGCCTCGTCATCCCCGCCGTCCCCGGTGAACAGCCCCCCGGCGAACGACGCCGCGCCGATCACCGCCACCACCGCCGCCGCTGTCAGCGCCACCCGCGCGAACCTCCTGCGCCCACCCGTCCGTTCCGGATCGGCCGCCGCCGCGCCCGGCGGCGCCGTCCGCAGCCCCGGCAGCGACAGCCGCATCGTCTCGGCCGGGTCGGCGCCCTCCGACCGGTCGCCCTCAGCCTCGCCCTCGCCCTCGTCGTACGGCGGCAGCAGCGAGGGCGGCGGCGTGGACGGCGTGGCCCCGTCCGGTTCCTTCAGCGCCACGTACGGCCGTATTCGCAGCGGGTGGAAGTCCTCGGCCGCCGCGATCGCCGCCCGCTCCGAGCAGTCGCAGCCGGCCCCCGGTCTGCCGTACACGTCCCGCGGCGTACCGCATTCGGGACAGAGCTGTCCGGTCAATGTGGGTCCCCTCCCATGAACTGTCAGCGATTATGCAGCCCGCCCCCGCGCCGCCGGAGGTGGGCCGTGCCGCCCACCGCGTTCGGCAGGACATAACAGGCCATAAACCGGCAGAACAATCAGGATGGGGGCAGACGCAGACCCGAGGAGACGCCGATGGCTCAGGAAGTGAGCACCCCGCCCCCGAGCCCGGTACCCGGCGAGGGCCTCAGCCGGCGGACCATCTTCGTCTCCATCGGCGCCCTGCTGCTCGGCCTGCTGCTCGCCGCGCTCGACCAGACCATCGTCTCCACCGCGCTGCCCACCATCGCCAGCGACCTCGGCGGCCTCGACCATCTCTCCTGGGTCGTCACCGCGTATCTGCTCGCCTCGACCGCCGCCACCCCCCTGTGGGGGAAACTCGGCGACCAGTACGGCCGCAAGAAGCTCTTCCAGACCGCGATCGTGATCTTCCTCGTCGGCTCGGCCCTCTGCGGCATCTCCCAGAGCATGGCCGAACTCATCATCTTCCGCGCCCTGCAGGGCCTCGGCGGCGGCGGCCTCATCGTGCTGTCGATGGCGATCGTCGGCGACATCGTCTCGCCGCGCGAACGCGGCAAGTACCAGGGCCTGTTCGGTGCCGTCTTCGGCGCCACCAGCGTCCTGGGACCCCTGCTCGGCGGGCTGTTCACCCAGCATCTGAGCTGGCGCTGGGTCTTCTACATCAACCTTCCCATCGGCGTCGTCGCCCTCGCCGTCATCGCCGCCGTCCTGCACATCCCGGTGCGCTCCACCAAGCACACCATCGACTACCTCGGCACCTTCCTCATCGCCGCCGTCGCCACCTGCCTCGTCCTCGTCGCCTCGCTCGGCGGCACCACCTGGCCCTGGGGCTCGGGCCAGATCATCGGCCTCGCCGTCCTCGCCGTGATCCTGCTCGTCCTCTTCGTCCGGGTGGAGCGGCGGGCCGCGGAGCCCGTACTGCCCCTCGGGCTCTTCCGGATCCGGACCTTCGCGCTCGTCTGCGTCATCAGCTTCATCGTCGGCTTCGCCATGTTCGGCGCCATGACCTATCTGCCGACGTTCCTCCAGATCGTGCAGGGCGTGTCTCCCACCCTGTCCGGTGTGCACATGCTGCCGATGGTCTTCGGGCTGCTTCTCACCTCCACCGTGTCCGGCCAGATCGTCAGCCGTACCGGCCGCTGGAAGGTCTTCCCGATCGCCGGCACCGGCATCATCGCGATCGGACTGCTGCTGCTCCACCAGCTCAAGGTCGACAGCAGCACCTGGGAGATGAGCGTCTACTTCTTCATCTTCGGCGCGGGACTCGGCCTCGTCATGCAGGTGCTCGTGCTGGTCGCGCAGAACTCGGTACGTTACGAGGACCTGGGCGTCGCCACCTCCGGCGCGACCTTCTTCCGCTCCATCGGCGCCTCGTTCGGTGTCGCCATCTTCGGCACGATCTTCACCAATCTGCTGCGGAACAAGCTCACCGACTCCCTCGCCGGGAAGCCGCTGCCGCCCGGCGTGAGCCCGGGAGAACTCGCCTCCGACCCGCGCTCCGTGGGAAGTCTGCCGGCCGCCGTACGGTCCGGGGTGCTCCACTCGTACGCGACGTCCATCACCGACGTCTTCCTGTTCGCCGTGCCCGTCGTCCTCGTGGCGTTCGTCGTCTCCTGGTTCCTCAAGGAGGACAAGCTGCGCGGCTCGGTGACCGCCCCCGAGGCCACCGAGACCCTGGCCAGCAACCCGGTCGAACGCTCCTCCCGCGACGAGTGCGCCCGCGTGCTGTCCGTGCTCGGCACCCGCGAGGGGCGCCGGCGGATCTACGAGAAGATCACCGAGAGATCCGGGTACGACCTGCTCCCGGCGGCCAGTTGGCTGCTGCTGCGCATCCGGCGCCACGGGGTGGTCGAGCCCGCCCGGCTCGCCGACACCACCCCCGTACCGCTGTCGGTCATCAACGACGCGTCCCGGCAGATCGAGGAGCGCGGCCTGGCCCGCCGGGACGGGGTGGGGCTGGTCCTCACCGAGCACGGTCTGGACGTGGCGAGGGTGCTGGCGCGGTCGCGGGAGGAGTCGCTGGCCGAGCTGCTGGGGGACTGGTGGGGGCCGGACCGGCCGACGGATCTGGTGCGGCTGGTGGAGGAGCTGAGCGACGAGCTGGGCGGGTCGGACGCGGAGCGGCCGGGGAGGGAGCCGCGTGGCGACCACTCGGTGTGAGTGGGGAAGAGGCTATCGAGGGCCCTTGAGGTCCTTGCCGAACCAGATCTCCCGGTAGGGGCCTTCGTTGTACGCCGGGATCTCGTCGTAACCGCACGCGGCGTACAGGCCCCGCGCCTCCACCAGGTCCAGCCGCGTGTCGAGCACGATCCGCGTCGCGCCGAGCCCGCGGGCCGCCTCCTCCAGCGCCGCGAGGAGCGCGCGACCGCCCCCCGTGCCGCGTACGGCGGGACGGACGTACACCCGCGTCAGCTCGGCCGTACGTGACCCGGGCCCGGGGAGCAGCAGTACGCCGCCGCACGACTGGGGCACGCCGCCGTACCGCCCCACGACGAACTCACCGGTGGGCGGGGTGAGTTCGTCGGGCGGGTCGTCGGCCAGGCCCTCGTCGATCTCCGCTTCCGTCGCCGGGCGCCGCCAGTAGCGGCTCGCGACCTCGGCGTAGTAGTCGCGGCGCAGCCGGGTGGCCTCGGGGGCGGCGAAGGACTCGGGACGGACGATCCAGTTCATGGGATCTCCCTATCCCGGGCCGGCGCTGTTTGGCGAGCCGATTCCGGGCAACCCGACTTCCTGAGGCGCCCCTTCACCGGAACACGAGTCGAATCCAGGAATCCAGGAAGGCAACCATGTCCACTGTCCTGATCGTCGTCGCGCTGATCGTGGTGGTCGCCGGCGTTGTCGCCGCCGCCCTGTACGGGACCGGCAAAGGTGGCGGACGCGGCGGGCTGAAGCGGCGGTTCGGCCCCGAGTACGAGCGTGCCGTCAACCGGCACCACGGAGATGTCAAGGCCGCCGAGAACGAGCTGGCCGAGCGGGTCAGGCGCCATGGCGAACTGCGCCCGCGCCCGCTGCCCGCCGAGGCGCGTGACCAGTACGTCGCCCACTGGGCCGGTGTCCAGGAGCGTTTCGTCGACTCCCCGCGACAGGCCGTCGTGGAGGCCGACAAGCTGATCTCCCGGCTGGCTGCCGACCGGGGCTTCCCGGACGCCGAGCAGCACGCCGACCACCTCGACGCGCTCTCCGTGCACCACGCGCACGAGGTGGACGGCTACCGCAGGGTGCACCAGGCGGCCTCGGAGGCGGGCCACGACGCGAGCACCGAGGAACTGCGCGAGGCGATGGTCGCGGCGCGCCGGCTCTTCGAGCGGCTCGTGCTGGACGCCAAGGAGGACAGCCCCCGGCACCGTCCCGGAATCCCCGGCCGGAGCCCCGCACTGAGGCCTAAAGGGAGTGGTGTGTGATGACGTACGACGCGAAGGAACACGACGAGGGTGGGCGCGCGATCAGGAGTGAGCGCGGCAGCAAGCCCGTGACGCCGGTCGTGCCGCTGTCAGAGACGGAGAGCGCCGGTGCCGGCGCCGGCGGGGACGCGGGAACCCGGCCCGCGAGGCCGACGGCGCCGCCCCCCACGCCTCCTCCGACGGCGTCTGCCACAGGGACCGCGCCGGCGCGTGGGACCGCGCCCGGCCGGACGCCGGAGGCCACGCCGGAGCAGGCGCCCCGGCTGATCCCCCAGGACGAGTGCGACAAGCTGAACCTGCGCCTCCAGGAAGCGTTGTCCACCTTCATCGACGGGCCCAGGCGCTCGGTCGAGGAAGCGGCGGACGTACTGGAGGACGCGGCCAAGCGCCTCACTGCGGCCCTCGCCGAACGGCCCCGCGCCCTGCGCGACAGCTGGGACGCGCACGGCGCCGGCAGTGACGGGCCGGCGGCCGACACGGAGGATCTGCGGCTCGTGCTGCGGAGCTACCGCGAGGTCACGGAGCGGCTGCTGCGGATCTGAGGCGCCAGGCGCCGGGAGAATCCAAGAACCCGAGGACGGCCGCGTTGGGACCGCGGCCGTCCTCGTCCCACGTCCCGGCGGGGTGCGCGGGCCGCTCGTCGTACGCTCACCGGATGGGACAGGTGACAGGACTGACGACATACGCCGGGGCGATGCAGACGCTCGCCGAGCGATGGCTGCGCGTACGCGGCGAGGGTGAACGGGCGGGCGTGGACGGCGACTTCGTCTGTTCGCCCGCCGGGCTGTGGCTGGCGCTCGGCGCGGTGACCGCCGGGGCCCGGGGCGAGACGGCCGATGAACTGGCCGGCCTGCTGGGGCTCGACGGCGACGTCGCCGAGGCCGTGACCGACAGCGCCCGTGCGCTGGCCCGGACGGAGCAACTGGCCGTGGCCACCCGGGTGTGGAGCCGCGTCCCGGTCTACCGCGCGTACCGGGAAGCCCTTCCCGACATCGCCTTCGGTGACATGGATCCCGCCGGGATCGACACCTGGGTACGGGAGGCGACCGGCGGGCTGATCGAGAAGCTGCCGGTGGACATCGACGCGGGCACGCTGCTCGCGCTCGTCAACGTCCTTGCTCTGAAGGCGCGTTGGGAAGACCCCTTCGAGCCGATGGCCACCGCCGACCTGCCCTTCACGGACGCGGCCGGGTCGGTACGTGACGTACCGACCATGCGCAAGCAGCTCCGTGCGGGCGCCGCGTGGACGGTCGACGGCACACAGGTGGTCGAACTGCGCTGCGAGGGCGGCAGGTCCGCCGTGCGGGTGCGGTTCGTACTGGGCGAGGAGGGGGCGAGGGCGGCGGACGTCCTGCCCGCCGCGTGGGCGCCCGCGTCGCGCCGTACCGTGATCGACACCGAGGTGATCAGCCTCGCGCTGCCGCGGCTCGAACTCCGTACGACGACCGACATCACGCCCCAACTGGCGGCGCTCGGCGTGAGGTTCGCGACGAGCGGCGCCGCCGACTTCTCGGGTCTCTCGCCGGAACGGCTCGCGATCGACCAGGTCGTGCAGGAGGCGGTGGTGAAGGTCGCCGAGCTCGGCGTCGAGGCGGCGGCGGTGACGGCGATCTTGATGCGCGCGGGGTCGGCCCCGCCGACGCGCGTGGTACGGATCGCCTTCGACCGCCCGTTCGGCGTGACGATCCTGGACGGCACAGGCGAGGCCCCCCTGTTCGCGGCCTGGCAGTCGACCACGCCCCGGGGACCGGTGGCCGCAGGCTAGCCCACCCGGCCGCACCTATACCGGCCCACGGCCCGTCGTCACCGCTTCGCCCGACGGCGGGCGCGCGGTCGTGCGGCGCGTCGTACGGGCTCAGGGGTGTCGCGGGAGTAGTCGGGGTGACCGGCGTAGGGCGAGGCGAGGTCGAGCAGGTCGTCGCACGGCCAGGTCTCGCCGTCGTACCGGCAGTCGTCCCGGTTGTCCCACGGCACATGGCGGGCCAGCACGCGCCGCTTGGCCTCCTCGTCCAGCCGTGCGTGGAGGAACGGCACCAGGTCTCGGCTCATGGGGTCATCCGACCGGCTCGTCGACCGCGGCCGGGACCTTCTCGGCGCCCATCCGGCGCATCCGTTCCGTGCCCCATTTCCCCAGCGAGGACAGCGCGGTGTTGAGCGAGACGCCCTGTTCCGTCAGGGAGTACTCGACCTTCGGCGGCACCTGGCGGTACACCTCGCGGTGCACCAGGCCGTCCTCCTCCATCTCGCGCAGATGCTGGATCAGCATCTTCTCGCTGACGCCCGGCAGACCGCGTCGCAGCTCGGCGAAGCGGCGGGTGCCGTAGTTGTTCAGTTCCCAGAGGATCAGCGGCTTCCACTTGCCGGCGACCACGTCCATCGCCGCGTCGATGCCGCAGAAGTAAGGGCCACGTCGTGCCGACTTCGCCATGCGCTCCCCAAGACGTACTTACCTGAGAGTGGGTACCCGACCAAATAGTCCGTACTGGTCAACTCTATCGGCCACGGCGAGGATCGACCCCATGACAACTGACGACAGCGTTCAGGTGAGTGTTCTCGGGCTGGGGGCGATGGGCACCGCCCTCGCCGGTGCCCTGGTGGAGTCCGGATACGCGACGACCGTGTGGAACCGGTCCGCGGGGAAGGCGGACGGGCTCGTCGCGCGGGGTGCGGTGGCCGCCGGTACGGCCGGCGGTGCCGTTCGGTCGAGCCGGGTGGTGGTCGTGTGTCTGCTCGATCACGAGTCGGTCCATGAGGTGCTCGATCCGCTCGCCGGGGAGCTGGCCGGGCGGACGGTGATCAACGTGACCACGACATCACCCGCGCATTCGAGGGAGTTGGCCGCCTGGGCCGAGCGCGCCGGGGTCGCGTATCTGGACGGCGGCGTCATGGCCACGCCGTCGATGATCGGCCGGCCCGGGTCCTCGATTCTCTACAGCGGTTCGGCCGATGTCTTCCACGAGTGCAGGCCGCTGCTCGACGTGTGGGGGACCAGTGCCTACTTCGGCGAGGACGCGGGGCTGGCGTCCCTGTACGACCTCGCCCTGCTCGCCGGCATGTACGTGATGTTCGCCGGATTCATGCACGGGGCCGCCATGGTCGCCCCGGCCGGCGTCACGGCGGGCGAGTTCGCCGCGAGGGCCGCGCCGTGGCTGGCCGCCATGACCAGCACCTTCGACGGGCTCGCCGAGGTCGTCGACGGCGGGGACTACACCGTCGACGGACAGCAGAGCCTCACGTTCTCCAGCCTCGACGACATCCTGGCCGCCAGTTCCGACCAGGGCATCGGTACGGAGGCCGTCGCCATGGTCCAGCGGCTCATCCACCGCCAGATCGACGCGGGTCACGGCGAGGAGGGCTTCGCCCGGATCATCGAGAGCATCAGGCAGCCGGGGTGACGGACGGCCGGCGGCGTACCCGTAGCACCGCCGTCGCGACCACCAGCAGGATCAGCACCGCGAACACCCCGCCCACCGTGACCAGCCACGCCGGGACGCCCGCGAACTCGCGCAGCTTCTCGTCGTAGTGGATCTGCCGGTACGGCGTGTCCGACGCCGTCGCGCGCAACTCGTGGTCCGCGTCGATGCGTTCGGGCTGGGGGAAGTACTGGTCGATCGCCGTGAGGAACGGCCGTCCGCCGCCCGTCAGTTCGCCCACGGCCGGTGACCCGGCCGCCGGGACGCGCCCCGCGAACCGAACCTTCGGCGCGTCGCCGCCGATCGCGTCGCGCGGTTCCATCCGGTGGTCGGCCAGCACGTACAGACCCAGTGACTGCGGCTGGTCCGCCAGCCGGGACAGGCGCATCGGGTAGATCAGGCGGTCGCTCCCGAAGCTGATCCGGAGCGGGTCCAGCGTGCCGCTCAGGGTCGCGCCGTCCTCCTCCGGGGCCAGGCGCACCGCCACGTACTCCCACTCACGCTCCACGTACGGCCGGAGCCCCGTGGCGAGGTCGGCCGGCAGGTCGAAGCCGTTGATGTCCAGCCAGTCCCCGAGCGCGTCCGGGTCCGTCGCCGTCAGGCGGGCCACGTCGAAGTCGCCGAGGCGTTCGCGGCCGACGACTCCGACCGGGGGCGCCGTGGAGCCCGGCAGCGGCGCGCCGGCCGACAGGCCGTCGCCGTCCGGGGCGAACGGCCAGTCGCCGCCGCGCGGCCAGAAGTAGTACCGGGTGCGGAACTCCGGCGCCGTGAGGTCGTCCAGCTCCGAGAAGAGAGCCGGATCGCCCAGTTCCACATCGGCGCGGCCCGGCACCGGCATGATCCACGCGGCCTCCCGCGCGTCCCCGTTCACCGTGAAACGCATCACGATCTGCTCCGTGGCGCCGTCCCAACGGACCACCGACGTCTCCCTGTCGACCCCCATCGTGGCCTGCCGCCCGGGCACCATCGCGCCGCAGCCGCACGCGTACGCCGGCGCGACCAGTGATCCGAGCTGCGTCAGAAGCAGCGCGCAGACCACCAGAAACACCCGTTGAGCCTTCCGCATCCCCCGTGCCCCCGTTTCGCGTCAACCCAACGCCTCAGACGGGCGAGCACGCCGTTCCGGTTCCGCGTGCGGACTGTGGTGTCATCGGTGCTTTCATCTGCATCCGGACAAAAGACGGATGACACTCAGGCGAAGAGGGGGTTGCCTGAGTCTCCACAGTGGGGGAATGCGAGGCTCATGACCCAGGGTCGAGGGTTGGAAACGGAGGGTCGGCGCGGCGTGGTGAATGCGGAGCAGGGTGTGCGGGGCAGTACGGCGGCAGGGAGCGGATTCGGGGTCGCGGGGAACGGGCACGGCGTCGCGCGCGCGGTGCTGTGGGCGCTGGCGGCCGGTCTCGCCGTACGCCAGACGGTGGCGGTGCTGCGGCTGCCCCCCGGTGAGCGGCTGCTCGACCTGGAGACCTGGATCGGCGAGAACGGCGTCCTGCACGTGTCCGGCTCGCTGTACGAGAGCGGCAAGTTCACCGGCACGCCCTTCGCCGGCCTGGTGCTCAAACCACTGGGGCGGGCCGCCGAACACGCCCTCGGTGTCGCCTGGACGCTCGGCACACTGCTGCTCGTCGTGGCCCTCGGCCTCGTCGCGGCGCGCGCCCTGCCGGGCACGGTGTCACGCCGTACGCGACTGCTCGCCGCGCCGGTCGCGATCAGCCTGCTCATGCTGTCCCTGCCGGTCCGCAACAGCTTCCATCTGGGGCAGACGAGCATAATCCCGGTGCTCCTGGTCCTCCTCGCCTTCTTCGTCGCGCGCGGCGACCGGGGCGAACCGGGCCCCGGCATCCTCATCGGTCTCGGCGCCGCCCTCCAGCCCGCCGTACTGCTGTTCGCCCCGCTGCTGTGGCTGACCGGCCGCCGACGCCAGGCCCTCACCACCGTCGGGACTTTCGCGGCCTGCACCGCGCTCGCCTGGGTCGCGCTGCCGAGCGACTCGTGGACGTACGTCACCCGCCATCTCGCGGGCGCGGGCCTCGGCGAGAGCCCCGACAGCCTCGCCAACCAGTCCCTGCACGGCGCGCTCCTGCGGTTCGGCCTCGAAGGGCCCCTGGAGATCGCCCTGTTCGTCGTACTGGCCGCCGCCGTCTGCTTCGTCGGGCTGCGCCGCGCCGCGCGCTACGCCCTGGACGGGCAGCTGCTGCTGGCCGTCGCGATCACCGGCTGTGTGGCCGTCGCGGTCTCGCCCACCGCCTGGCAGCACCAGCTCGTGTGGGTGCTGCTCGCGCTCGTCGGCCGGGTCGGCACACGGGCCGCCGACCGGCCCGTGTGGCCGGTGGTCGTGGTGATAGTGATGACGCTGCCGGGCAGGATGATGCTGCCCAACATGACGGTCCTGCACCCCGTGCGGGACAACGTGCTGCTGATCACGGCCCTGGCCGCCGCCTGCGCCGTACCGTTCCTCACCCGTACCTCGCCGTTCTTCGAGCGGCCCATCCCGACCACGTACGCGAAGCCCGTCGCCGCGCGCTGGAGACGGGTGCCGCTCGCGCCCTTCTGGCGGCGGCTCGTCAGCCGGCCGAACCTGCTGCTCGAACTGCTCGCCATCCGCGTCGGCTACTCCGTCTACTCGCACATCCGCGCCGCCGCCACCGGCGGACGCGAGGCCGCCGAGTCGCACGCGCACCAGGTCATCGCCATCGAGGAAGCGCTCGGCATCGACATCGAGCGCTGGGTCAACCACGCGGTGGTGAAGGCGAAGTGGGCGGAAGGATTCTTCGACTTCTACTACACCTCGTTCCACTTCGTGGTGCCGCTCGCCATCCTCGCCGTCCTGTACGTACGACGGCCCGCCGACTACCGCTGGGCCCGCGCCTCGCTCGCCTTCGCCACCCTGCTCGCGCTGCTCGGCTTCTGGCTCTACCCGCTGGCGCCGCCGCGCCTGATGCCGGGCCTGGACTACATCGACACCGTGCACGGCCCGCAGGACCTCGCCAACCCCGACTACGGCCCGATGACCACCATCACCAACCAGTACGCGGCGATGCCGTCGCTGCACTTCGGCTGGTCGCTGTGGTGCGGGATCGTGATCGTGCTGCTCGCGCCCAAGCTGTGGATGAAGCTGCTGGGGCTGCTGCACCCGCTGTTCACGGTCTGCGCGATCGTCGCCACCGCCAACCACTGGGTGCTGGACGCGGTCGGCGGAGCGCTCGTCGTGGGCGTCGGCTTCACCCTCACGTACGTCCTGGCGGGGCCGCGCCGGCTGGAAGGGGTGACGCCGGCGGCGGCGCCGCCGGTGTGGCGGAAGAGGTCGGGCGGATCCGGCACGGGTGACGAGGGCCCGGGTGGCGCGGACGCGGACAGGAAGGGGTCGGGCGACATGACCGCGCCGGGGCTGCGGGATCCCGGCCCGAAGTCGGCGGCGCGATAAATCACTTGATCGGGCCTTATACCTTCTCCGTATGACGACGACCACGCTCCGTCTGGAGAAGATCACCCCCGAGAACTTCGAGGTCGCGACCGGGGTGAAGGTCCGCCCCGACCAGGAGCATCTGGTCGCCCCGGTCGTGAAGTCCCTCGCCGAGGCGTATGTGCACCAGGACACCGCCTGGCCCCGGCTCATCCTCGACGGCGACCGGGTCGTCGGCTTCCTGATGGCCTTCCTCGACATCGACTTCGCCGGGGACGGCACGGGCAAGGACATCCGTTCCGGGCTGTGGCGCCTCAACATCGCCGCCGGTGAACAGGGGCGTGGCTACGGCCGCTTCGCGGTCGAGTCCGTCGCCGCCGAGATCCGCCGCCGCGGCGGCACCCGGCTGACCGCCACCTGGGAGCCCGCGGAGGACGGGCCCGAACGCTTCTACCTGGGGCTCGGATTCCGGCTGACGGGGGAGACCAGCGGGGGCGAGACGGTCGGCGAGCTGGAGGTGGGACCGGAACCGGAACCGGCCCCCTGACGTCCCCTCAGGAGCGGGATCGACCAGTCCCGCGGCCCATCGCGTGCGGGTGGGAACAGGGGGACGGACGAGGAGTGGTGGCGGTGGCGGTGCGCCGTGGGGACCCTACGGCGGGGGCCGGCCTCCGGGGCCCGGATGGCCTCCGGCTGCGCTGACGGGAGCCCCCGCCGGGTCCTGGAAGGTGACGTCCGCGTCGAACGCGGCGCGGCGCGTCGCCCGGCGCAGCGCCTTGAGGACCGTGGCGCCGATCGTCAGGGTCAGTACGACGGTGAGCGCCGCCCGCCCCAGGTCCCAGCCGAAGGACGTCGCCGCGCAGTACGCGAGGAAGCGCACCAGATTCTCGTGGACCGGGTCACCGGGCTGGAACGAGATGCCGGACGAGAGCCCGCCGATATAGGTCCAGCCCTGAAGATTCATGATCGTGCCGTACGCGAAGGCGGCCAGCGCCCCGTACGCCGCGAGCATCAGCGACTCCCCGCGCCCGCGCAGCCGGTCCGGGCCCGGCAGCAGGCCCGCGCCCATCGTGAACCAGCCCATCGACAGCATCTGGAACGGCATCCACGGCCCGACGCCGCCCGTCAGCAGCGCGGAGGCGAACATCGTCACCGAGCCGAGGACGAAACCGAAACCGGGACCGAGGACCCGGCCGCTCAGCACCATCAGGAAGAACATCGGTTCCAGCCCGGCCGTCCCCGCGCCGAGCGGACGCAGCGCGGCGCCGACGGCGGCCAGCACGCCGAGCATCGCGACCGCCTTGGCGTCCAGTCCGGAGTCGGCGATCGTCGCGACGACCACGGCCACCAGGAGCGGGAGCAACGCGGCGAAGAGCCAGGGCGCGTCCTGGGAGTGGGCGAGCCCGGAGGCGGAGTCGGCGAGCAGCGGCCACCCGAAGGCGATGACGCCGATCGCGCTGACGAGGACGAGCGCGGCGACGGAGCGGGGGCCGAGGCGTACGGGGCGGGCCTGGGGATCAGGTGTGGTTTTCACGCCGGGTCCTCCGCCGCCATCGCCCGGGCTACCTGGGACACCGTCAGCCACTCCTGCGGGGCCAGGATCTTCGCGACCTGGGGCGCGAACGCCGGTGAGGAGACCACGACTTGAGGGGTCGGTCCGTCGGCGACGATCTCACCGTCGGCCAGGATCACCACCCGGCGGGCGAGTTCGGCGGCCAGTTCCACGTCGTGGGTGGCCAGCACGATGGCGTGTCCCTCGGCGGCGAGCACGCGCAGGACGTCCACGAGGCGGGCCTTCGCCGCGTAGTCGAGTCCGCGCGTCGGTTCGTCCAGGAGCAGCAGCGGGGGCCGGCCCGTCAGTACGATCGCCAGCGCGAGGGCGAGGCGCTGCCCCTCCGACAGATCGCGCGGGTGCGTCGCGTCGGGCACGCGTGGCAGCAGTTCGTCGACCAGCGCGCGGCAACTGCCGGGCGGGGCACCCGCGTCGGTGTCCGCCGCCGCGCACTCGGCGGCGACGGTGTCCGCGTACAGCAGGTCGCGCGGCTCCTGCGGGACGAGCCCGACCTGGCGGATCAGCTCGCGCGGATGCGTGCGGTGCGGGGTGCGCCCGCCGACGGTGACGGAGCCGGACGACGGCTCGACCAGGCCGACGAGGGTGGCGAGCAGGGTGGACTTGCCCGCGCCGTTGCGGCC
>NZ_MDCR01000033.1 GCF_001723055.1 Streptomyces niveus | reverse complement strand
CCCCCACCCGGCCGGGACGCGGGCGGGGTGGCGGCCGGTGGGGGACGGCAGCCGTGCGGTCGATGCGCTCAGCCGTACGTACGCTAGCCGCCCCGATCCGGACAAGTCGCCGATAGCGGGCGGGTGTTGATGTTCTTGAGGCCCCCTTAAGGAACCATTGGGCGCGGATTAATGCTCGGAGCTCCTCAATGCTCGGAGCGCCGGCGCCGCAGCCGGTGGCCCCGGCGTTCCCCGGCGGGCCGGGTGGCGCGCCGGCCGTCGAGCCCGATCCAGATCCGTACCTCCGTGCCGCCGAGCACGGAGCGCCCGATGCGTACGTCTCCGCCCGTCGACTCGGCGACCCGGCGCACGATGTCGAGCCCGAGCCCAGTCGAGCCGTCGCCGGCGCCGCTGTTGCCGCGTACGAGGGCCGCCTCGGGGTCCGCGATGCCGGGGCCCGCGTCCGAGACCAGGACGATCACGGCGTCCTCGGCGTGGTGGACGTCGACGGCGAATGCGGTGCCCTCCGGGGTGTGCCGGAAGACGTTGCCGAGCAACGCGTCGAGAGCGGCGGCCAGTTCGGGCCTGGCGACCGGTATGCGCACCGGGCGGCCGACCCCGGCCAGTCGTACCTCGCGGCCCTCGTCCTCGGCCAGCGCCGACCAGAAGCCCATGCGGGCGCGGATGACCTCGGAGACGTCGCAGCCCACGCCGGGGGCCGTCGCACGGGTCTGCGGCTTGGCCTTGCGGGCCGTACGGATGATGGTGTCGACCTCGCGCTCCAGCTGGGCGACGGCCGCGCGGGTCTGGTCGGCGGCCGGACTCTCGCCCAGCGAGGCGGCGTTGAGGCGCAGCACGGTGAGCGGGGTGCGCAGCCGGTGGGAGAGGTCGGCGGCCAGTTCCCGTTCGTTGGCGAGGAGTTGGACGACCTGGTCGGCCATAGAGTTGAAGGCGATGGCCGCCGACCGCAGCTCGGTGGGGCCCTTCTCCGGGACCCGGGCGCCGAGCCGGCCCTCGCCGAGGTCGTGGGCGGCGCCCGCGAGCCGCTGGGCGGGGCGGACCATCCGTACGCCGAGGCGGTCGGCCACGGCGACCGAGCCCACGATCAGCGCGACACCGACGCCCGCCAGGACCAGCCAGGCGGTGGTGACGCCGCCCAGCACCTCGTCCTCGGGGACGAACACCTCGATGATGGCGATCTTCCCGGTGGAGATCGCTATCGGCTGGAGGAGCGCGGAGCCGCCGCTGACCTCGGCGATGGACGCCCTGCCCAGCCGCTCGGTGGCCAGCAGGTCCCGCTGTGCGGCCCGGCGGGTGCCGATCTCCATGGGGACGCTGCCCGGCTCGCCGGAGGCCGGTACATGGACGGCCAGGTGTCCCGTGTCGCCGATGGGGCTGGACTCGACGGCCCACTCCAGCTGTTCGCGGCCCTGGGCGATGGAGAGCACGGGACCGAGGGTCGCCGCCTGCCGTTCGGCGTTGGAGAACGCCCGGTCCTTGGCCATCTCCTTGACGACGAGCCCGAGCGGTACGGCGAAGGCGAGCACGACCATCGCGGTCACCGCCAGCGAGACCCTGACGAGCGCCCATCTCATGACAAGGGCTCGTGGACGCCGGGGCCGGGCGCGGGGGTCAGTGGCGCCGGCGGCTCCAGTTTCACGCCGACGCCGCGCAGGGTGTGCAGATAGCGGGGCCGGGCCGCCGTCTCGCCCAACTTCCGTCGCAACCACGACAGATGGACGTCGATGGTCTGGTCGTCGCCGTACGACTGCTGCCACACCTCGGCGAGCAGCTCCTTGCGTCCGACGACAACTCCGGGCCGCCCGGCGAGAAAGGCGAGCAGATCGAACTCACGTCGCGTCAGATCGAGCCGCACACCGTCGAGTTCGGCCTGCCTGCGCAGCGCGTCGATGGCGAGGCCGCCGACCCGCATCACGCGCGAGGGCGGGTCGTCGGCGGTGGCGCGCGAGCGGCGGAGCACGGCGGCCATCCGGGCGGAGAGGTGTTCCACCGAGAACGGTTTGGTGAGGTAGTCGTCGGCGCCGTCGTTCAACAGCCGTACGATCTCCGCCTCGTCGTCGCGCGCGGTGGCGATGATGACCGGCACGTCGGTGATCCCGCGCAGCATCTTCAGCGCCTCCGATCCGTCGAGATCGGGCAGTCCGAGATCGAGGATGACCACGTCGAACCGGAAATGGGCGACCTCGCGCAGCGCCTCCAGCGCGGTGCCGACGCTGCGTACGGTGTGGGACGCGTCGGTCAAGTGCCTGATGAGGGCGGAGCGTACGAACTGGTCGTCCTCGACCACGAGCACACTTGGCATGGGCGGCACCGTACGCCATCGGGGGACACGCGCGGGGCGGGTGGTGCAGTATGGCCCCGATGCGCAGAGGACTCGTACATGCCATGGCGTGGACGCTGGCGACCGGGGCGGCGGTCACGCTGACCTGGTGGGGCGTCCACACGGTGGTGGTGGGCACGGTGTACGACCGGCCGCGCGCGCTGCCGATCACCGGGGAGAACGCGACGACGCAGCGCGCCCGCCCGCAGTCCTCCTCCACGAACCGCCCGCCGCCGTCGCCCTCGCCGTCTCCGTCTGCGTCGGCCACCGCGCCCCCGGAGCCGTCCACGTCCCCGGCCGGCACACCGCCCCGGACCCCGTCGGCGAAGCCGCCCGAGAAGGACCCACCGCCGGCGGACGCGGGCAAGGCCCCCGCCGGGGACGGCGATGTGCGCAGCTATCCGGTCGACGGCGGACGGGTCGTCCTCGATCTGGGCAGCCGGTCGGCCGAGTTGGTCTCGGCGACGCCGGAGGCCGGCTGGCAGATGCAGGTGTGGAAGCAGGACTTCTGGATCCGGGTGACGTTCACACGGGACGACCGGGAGATCTCGGTCTTCTGCACCTGGCACGACTCGGCGCCCCGGGTGCAGGTCGACGAGCGGTGAGTCCCCTCCCCGGCAGGGGAGTTCAGTCGAAGGAACCGGCCGGAGGTACGGGAGAGGGCTTGGCGTCCGCGTCGGTGACGGGCGCCGCGCCGCCCGTGAAGTCCGTGAGGGAGCGCCCGTGTTCGACCCGCCCCGGATGCGGATCGCTCGCGACCCGGCGCGTCAGCTCGGCGACCGGCAGCTCACGGTCGGAGGCGAGGAGTACGGCGTTGCCGAAGCGCCGGCCGCGCAGTACGGCGGGGTCGGCGGCGAGCGCCAGCTCCGGGAAGACGGTGGCGGCCGTGGCGATCTGGGACCGCAGATGCGCGAGTGGCGGCCCGTCTGCCAGGTTGGCCGCGTAACCGCCGCCCGCCTTGAGCACGCGCCGTACGTCGGCGAGGAATTCGGCGCTGGTGAGATGCGCCGGGGTGCGCGCCCCGTCGAACACGTCCGTGATCACCAGGTCCGCCCAGTCGTCCGGCACCTTGGCGAGTCCGGCCCGCGCGTCGGTGGAGCGGACCCGGATCCGGGCGCCCGGATCCAGCGGCAGTTCCCTGCGGACGAGTTGGACCAGCTGTGCGTCCAGCTCCACGATCTGCTGGGTGGACCGGGGGCGGGTCGCCGCGACGTAACGGGCGAGGGTGAAGGCGCCGCCGCCGAGGTGCACCACGTGCAGCGGGCGGCCCCCGGGCGCGACGAGGTCGGCGAAGTGGCCGAGTCTGCGCTGGTAGGAGAAGGCCAGCCGGTCCGGGGCCGCGAGGTCGACATGGGACTGCGGGGCGCCGTCGATCAGCAGCGTCCAGGCGCGGGAGTGCTCGCGGTCGGGCACCAACTCGGCGAGGCCACCGTCGACGGGCTGGGTGACGGTCTCGGGCCCGGCGGCGCCCCGGCCACGTCGCCTGCTCTTCGCCGCCGGATTCTTCGCCACCGGTCCATTATCGCCCGGCGGCGTGCACCGGCGCGCGTGCGGGCCCGGCGGGGATGACCTGCCCTACCGGTGGCCGTCCGCCGCCTCGATCAGCCGGGCCGCCTCACCCAGGGCCTCCCGCAGCACCGCCGGGTCCGTGAGGTCGGTGACCTCGCCGGTGCCGGAGTCCGGCGGCAGCAGCCAGCCGCCACCGGGGACGGGCGGCTCGGCCGGGACACGGAGCCCCCGCCCGGCCGTCTCCGTACACGCGCTGCCGGGCAGGTCCCAGGCAGCCGCCGTGCCGGGCGGCACCAGGAACCCGAGGTTGGCGCAGTTGTCGTCGAGGAGTACGGGCCCCACCGGCGGAGCCTCGCCCGCACCACGGCGCAGGATGTCGACGGCCTCCAGCCCCTGGCGGGCCGGCACGGTCACCAGGTCGCAGGGCACGGCGTGGGCCCCTTCGAAGGCGTCGGCGGGCGGCGGCTGGCCCGCCTCGGCCGTGGGCTTGTGCCGCGCAGTCGTCCATGAGCCGTCGCTGGTCTTCATACCGACCTCCAACTCCAAGAAGGGAGCCCCTGCTCGCCGAGTGGAGACACGTGGCGCGTCTCCGCATGGTTCAACGCGCGGCGGCGTCAACGGCTACGGCGGGAGTCCGCCGCAAAGGATGGCATTTCATGGCGGATCGTGGGTGAGATATCCGGTTTGTAGCCAAACCCTGTGTAGCCAACTCGTCACAACAGGTACCTTCTTGGACGCCGGAGCCCACGCGCCGGACCCCGCTCACCAGGTGAACCGGCACGCACGAACACGGTGTTCCCAGAGAGGTCTCGGCCATGGTGTCGACCCGGGCAGTTCCCAATCTCACCTTCCGCCGGCTGCGCGGCCGTCGCTCACCGGGCGAGTTCGCGGCGGCCGTCCGCAGGTCCGCGCGGGAGATCGGTGAACAAGTCGCGTGCGACGCACGTTATATCGGACGGGTGGAGGCCGGCGAGATCCGCTGTCCCAACTACGCCTACGAGCGTGTCTTCCTCCATATGTTCCCCGGCCTCACCCTGGCCGACCTGGGCTTCTCGACCCGCGAGAGCGTACGCGGCAGGGCGTCCAGAGCCCCGGCCGACGCCGGTCCCCCGCCGGCGCCGGCCCCTGTCACGAACCCGACCCCGATGTGCAGCGAAACCGGTGACATCAGCAAGGAGAGCGACGTGCGGCGTCGCGCATTCATGACGAACGGCACGGCCTCGATGGCGGCGGCCACACTCGGCCTCGGCATCGGCGCCGCGCCCGCCGCCGCCGTGCCGGGACCCCGGCGGGTGGGCGAGGCCGAGGTGGCCGCCCTGGAGGAGGCGGTACGCCGTATCCGGCTGCTGGACGACCGGCACGGCGCGGACGGCCTGTACCGGCGGGCGGCGCAGCCGCTGCGGACCGCGTACGCGCTCCTCGACGCGGGCACCGCGTCCCACGGCGCGACCGCCGACCGGCTGCACGCGAGCGCGGGCGAACTGGCCATCTCGGTGGGCTGGCTGGCGCACGACTCGGGCCGCTTCGACGACGCGCGGTCGCATTACGCGGAGGCGCTGGCGACCGCACGGGTGGCCGGTGACGCGGGACTTGAGGCGCACGCGTTCTGCAACACCTCGTTCCTGGCGCGGGACGCGGGCAGGCACCGCGAGGCGGTACGCGCGGCGCAGGCCGGCCGGCGCGCGGCACACGACCTCGCGTCACCGCGGCTGCTGTCGCTCCTCGCGCTGCGCGAGGCGGGCGGCTGGGCCGGGCTCGGGGACCGTAGGGGCTGCGAGCAGTCCCTCGGCCAGGCGCACACGTTCTTCGAGCGCGGTACGTCGGACAACGACCCCGAGTGGATGTCCTTCTTCGGCGAGCCCGAGCTGGAGGCGCTGGAGGCGCAGTGCCGCGCGGCGCTGGGCGACTGGTCGACGGCGGCCAGGCACGCGTACCGCGCCACGGTCCTCCAGGACCCGCACTTCACCCGCAATCTCGCGCTGTACCGGGCGGAGTTGGCCACGGACCTGGCACGCGCGGGCTTCGCGGACGAGGCCGCGGCGGCGGGTCACCAGGTGCTCGACCTGATGGACGAGGTCCAGTCGTCCCGGATCCAGGGCATGCTCGCGGCCATGGTGCGGGTGCTGCTGCCGAGGCGGCGTACGGCGGAGGTGGGCGGGTTCCTGGACCGCCACGCGTCGACGGCGGCGACGGCCCACCGGGGCTAGGGCGTGTCCGCGAAGTCCCGTCTGGCTCACGACGCCTGGCACGCACGCTCTCCCCCGTAACCCTTCGGGCACGGGAGGTGCCCCCTGCGTTG
>NZ_MDCR01000329.1 GCF_001723055.1 Streptomyces niveus | reverse complement strand
AGCTGGCCCCAGCGCACGGCCGTCGCCGTCTGGGAGACGCGGGCGGCCGTGGCCGGGGCCAGCTCGTTGTTCCGCAGCACGTTCTGGAGCACGGCGTCGAGCGCGCTGTCGCGGTCGAACCGCACCCACGGCTCCCCCGCCAGTTCGCGCAGCTCGACCCGGTCCGAGGCGAGCCGCGGGTGCCCGGCGCCCAGCACCACCACGAACTCCTCGTCGCCGACGTGGTGGGCGTCGGCGGGGCTGCGCTCGCAGGCCGCCATCAGGGCGAGGTTCAGCACGCCCCGGCGGCAGAGCCGTTCCAGCTCGGCGGAGCTGGGCTCCTCGAAGACGGTGACCTCCAGCCGGGGGAAGCGGCGACGCAACGAGCCGAGCGCGCCCGGCAGTTGCCGCGTACCGAAGCCCATCTGGACCGCGACCACCAGCTCGCCGACCAGTTCGTCGGCACCGGCCCGCGCGGTCGCCCTCGCCCGGCGCGACGCGCTGACCGCGACCTCCGCCTCGCGCAGGAACGCGCGGCCGACGACGGTCGGCACCAGTCCGGTGGGGGTACGAGTGAACAACTGCACGCCCAGTTCCCGCTCCAGGCCGCGGATCTGCTGGGACATCGACGGCTGGGCGACACGCAGCAGCTCGGCGGCTGCCGTCACCGAGCCCGCCTCGGCGACGGCCAGGGCGTACTCGTACTGACGAAGGCTCATCGGTTTCGGTCCCCTCTCCGCGACGTACCGGGGTCCGGCCCGTTGTCCTCGTGCGCTCCTGTGCTCGTAGCCATGCCAGGTGAGCGCTTTCCCGCGTCTTCTTCTTCCCCGGTCCCTCCGGCCGCGCCCCTGGCGAACTCGTCGTCGAACGCCGCCCGGCCGCCCAGGGCCTTCGTCGCCCGCGCCGTGACGCGGGCGACGTCGTCCTGTTCGCCCGCCGGCAAGGGTGTGCCGACCGAGTCCCGGGCCGCCGACGCGGCGCCCAGCAGGCGCGCGGCGTGATCGGCCTGGCCCGCCAGGGCCCGAGCGCCGGCCAGGCCCTCCAGGGCCAGCGCCAGTGAGCGGGCGTCGCCGGCGGCGCGGGCGGCGGACAGGCCCTCGTGCTGGAGCCGAAGGGCGGCCGTCGCGTCACCCCGCAGCTCGGCGACGAATCCCAGCTCGGCGAGGACCAGCGCGGGCAGTCCCGGCTGGTAGCCCATCTCCCGGTGGATGTCGAGCACCGTGCGCAGATGGGCCTCGGCGGCGTCCAGGTCGCCGGCGCGGCGCGCCCCCATCCCGAGCCCGATCTCCGCGTACTGCTCCCCGAACCTGTCCGACTGCTCGACCGCCAGCCGTCCGGCCCGCTCGTGGAACTCCCGGGCCCGCGGATAGTCACCGGTCAGCATCGCGATCCGGCCCAGGCCCGACAACTGGAAGGACACCTCGGGCCACAGCCCGAGGTCTTCGGCCATCCGCAGTCCCTCGCGGTGCAGCCGTGCGGCGCGCTCGTAGTCGCCCCGCACCTCGGCCAGCTTCTGGAGCGGCACCATGGCCTTCAACTGGCCCCACTCGTCGCCCAGTTCGCGAAACAGCTCCAGGCTCTGCTCGCCGTGACGCCGCAGTGTGCCGAACTCACCCTCCAGCTTGGCGTGGAACGCCAGGGCGGCGAGCGCCGCGGCGGTGCCCCACCGGTCGTCGAGCGAGCGGAACGTCGCGAGCGCCGACTCGATCAGTTCGCGGCTGGGGGCCGGATCGCCGATGCCGTAGAGGTTGGAGGCCACGAACCAGCGCGCCCGCGCCTGGCCGAGCGGGTCGTCGACCGTCTCGTACGGTCTGAGCGCGGCCCGGTACTCCGTGCCGGGGTCCGCGCTGCCACCGAGCAGCAGGCTGACACCGCCCAGCCAGCCGGTGGCCTTCGCGATCTGAGCGGCGGGCGCGTCGGCGGCCTCGGAGGCGGTCGACAGGGCCAGGGTGAGCGAGCGCCGGGCCTCGTTGTTGCGCCCGCGCAGATGCCAGTACCAGGCGAGCGCGTTCACCAGGCGCAGCGCGCACTCGGCGTCCCCGGCCCGTACGGCGCTGTCCAGCGCGGCGCGCATGTTCGCGTTCTCCGCGTCGAGACGGCGCAGCCAGCGGCGTTGTCCGTGACCGCGCAGATGCGGCTCGGCGCGCTCGGCCAGCTCCGTGTAGTACGCGCGGTGCCTGCGCCGCAACGCGTCCGACTCGCCCGACTCGGTGAGCCGTTCGGCGGCGTACGCGGCGACCGACTCCAGCATCCGGTAGCGGGGGCCGTCGGTGCCGGCCGCGCCCTCGGTCATGACCAGCAGCGAGCTGTCCACCAGCCGGGCGAGGAGGTCGAGAACGTCCGCACCGGCCGGGCCCGCGTCGGCGTCACCGGCTTCCCCCGCGCAGCACTCCTCCGCGGCCGCGAGTGTGCAGCCGTCGGCGTGCACGGCCAGGCGCCGCAGCACCGCCCGCTCCTGGTCGCCCAGCAGCTCCCAGCCCCAGTCGATCACCGCCCGGAGCGTGCGCTGCCGGGCCGGGGCACCGCGCGAGCCCACCGCGAGCAGCCGGAAGCGGTCGTCGAGCCTGGCCGCCAACTCGGCCACGCCCAGGGCCCGTACCCGTGTCGCGGCCATCTCCAGCGCCCCTGGAATGCCGTCCAGTCGTCGGCAGATCGACACGACCGCGTCGAGAGTGGTCGCGTCGAGGACGAAACGCGGCGCCGAGGCCGTGGCGCGTGCCACGAACAGCTCGACCGCGCCGAACCGGCCCACGTCCGCCGTACTCAGCCCCTCGGCCGGCTCGGGCCAGCGCAGCGGCGGCACCTCCACCAGCCGCTCGCCGGTGATACCGAGCGGCACCTGGCTGGTGGCGAGGACACGGAGCGCGGGTGCCGCCTTCAGCAGGTGTTCGGCCAACTCCGCCACAGGTGCGGCGAGATGTTCGCAGTTGTCGAGGATCAGCAGCGTCGGCCGGTCGCTCAGCGCGTGCGCGAGGCGCGCGGCCGGGGACAGGGGCGCGCCCGTGGGGCGGGTCGTGTCGTCCCGGACCCCGATCACCGCGCCGACCGTCTCGTGCACCTCGGCCCATCGGTCGGCCGGGGCCAGGACGGTGGCCGGCGCCGGGTCGAGCGCCGCGAGTTCCACCAGATGGACACCGCCGGGGAACTCCGCGCAGAGCCGGGCCGCGGTCGCCAGCGCGAGCTGTGTCTTGCCGACGCCGCCGGGGCCGGTGAGGGTCACCAGCCGGTGGGCGCCCAGCAGTTGGCGTACGTCGTCGACGGCTTCGCCTCGGCCGATCAGCTCGGTGAGCGGCGCCGGTACGTTGCCCGGCGGGCGGGCCGCCGATGTGGTGGGCGGGGGCGCGGCGGTGAGTGCCGGGTCCTGGGCGAGGATCGCGCGGTGCAGGGCCGTCAGCGCGGGGCCGGGATCCACCCCCAGTTCCTCGGCCAGCCGGGTGCGCAGCTCCGTGTAGCCGCGCAGTGCCGCGTCCTGGCGGCCGGCGAGATACAGGGCCCGCAGGTGCGCGGCGCGCAGCCGCTCCCGTAGCGGGTGCAGTGCCACCAGGCCGGTCAACTCATCGGCTACCAGGGCGTGTTCGCCGAGTTCCAGGCGCGCGTCGGCCTGTTCCTCCACGGCGGTCAGTCGCTGTTCCGCCAGCCGGTCGGCGGCGGCGCGCGCGAACTCCTCGTCGGCGAAGTCGGCGTACGCGGGACCGCGCCAGACGGCCAGCGCCTCGCCCAGCAGTGCGGCGCGGGGCCGGGGTCCGGCGATCGCCCGCGCGCGGGCGAGGAGTTCCTGGAAGCGGTCGGCGTCGACGGTGCCGGGGGCGGCCAGCAGCTCGTACCCCGGCGGGCGCGAGACGAGGAGCGACCGCCCGCCCGGCTCGGCGCTCTCCAGCGCGCGCCGTAGCTGCCACACCTTCGTCTGGAGCACGCCCGGCGGGTTGTTCGGGGGTTTGGAGCCCCACAGGTCGTCGACGAGGCGGTCGGCGGAGACGGGGCGGCCCCGGTGCGTCAGCAGACACGCCAGCAGGGCACGGACCTTCGGCTCGGGGATCCGGACCGGTGCCCCGTCGGCCGTCCACACACCGAGCGGACCCAGCACCCCGAAACGCATGTGATCAGGCTATCCGACCGCGCCGGTCTCCCCCGGAGCGGACCGAGCGGACCGAGTGGACCGGTTGGAACGTGTGGAACGTGTGGAACGAAAGCGGACCGAGAGCGGACCGAGAGAGCGCCGGGAGCGGCGCGGCGCACCGTACGGCATGGCTCCCCAACTCCGGGGAGAAGGAAGGAAACCCATGTCATCGAACGCCCCCGAGACCCCCGTCCGCAAGGCCGGGTCCCGGGAATGGGTGGGCCTCGCCGTGCTGGCCCTGCCCACCCTGCTGATCTCCCTCGACCAGAGCGTGCTGTATCTCGCCCTGCCCCATCTCGCCGAAGGGCTGCGGCCCACCGGCACCCAGACGCTGTGGATCATGGACGTCTACGGCTTCCTGATCGCCGGCTTCCTCATCACCATGGGCACGCTCGGGGACCGGATCGGCCGTCGCAAGCTGCTGATGATCGGCGCGACGGCCGTCGGTCTCACCTCGGTGGCGGCCGCGTACTCCACCAGCGCGGAGGCACTGATCGTCACTCGGGGACTGCTCGGTATCGCCGCGGCGACGCTGATGCCGTCGACGCTCGCGCTCATCAGCAACATGTTCCACGACCCGTACCAGCGGGCCCGTGCCGTCGCGGTGTGGGCCAGCTGCTTCATGGGCGGCACCGCGCTGGGCCCGGTGGTCGGCGGCGTGATGCTGGAGTACTTCTGGTGGGGCTCGGTGTTCCTGCTCGGCGTGCCCGTGATGGTGCTGCTGCTGGTCGTCGCCCCCTTCCTGCTGCCGGAGTACAAGGACGGCGCCGCCGGCCGGATCGACCTGCTCAGCGCCCTGCTGTCGCTGGTGTCGATCCTGTCGGTGATCTACGGCCTGAAGGAACTCGCCCGGTACGGCTTCGAGCCGGTGCCGCTCCTCGCGATCGCCGCCGGTCTGGCCGTCGGCGCGGTCTTCGTGGCGCGGCAGAACAGGCTCGCCGTTCCGCTGCTGGACCTGAGGCTGTTCAAGGTCGGCGCGTTCAGCGCGGCGCTGCTGATCCTGACGGTGTCGATGCTCGGTACCGGTGGTGGCTACCTGTTCATCACCGGGTTCCTCCAGATGGTGGAGGGCTTCTCGCCGATGGAGGCGGGTCTGTGGATGGTGCCGGCCGCCGTCGCGTCGATCGTCGCCGCGCAGGTGGCGCCGGTCATCGCCAAGCGGCACCCGCTCAGCACCGTGGTCGGGGTGGCGTTGCTCATCGGCATGGCCGGCTATCTGATGCTCGTGTTCGTCGATCCGGTCGGCGGGATTCCGTTGCTGGTGACGGGCTTTGTCATCATCTTCGTCGGCGTCGGCACCTTCGGGTCGCTCGGCACCAATCTGGTCATCGGGTCCGTGCCGCCGGAGCGGGGCGGTTCCGCGGCGGCTCTCTCCTCCATCAGCGGTGACCTGGGCAACGCCCTGGGCGTCGCGGTGCTGGGCAGCCTCGGTACCGCCGTCTACCGCGACGCGGTCGTGGTGCCCGACGGGATCCCGCGGGCGGCGGCCGACGCCGCCGGGGGCAGCATGGAGGACGCCGTCACGGCGGCCCGGGATCTGCCGGCCGGGCCCGCCGACGACCTGCTGGCGGCGGCGGCCGAGGCGTACACGAGGGGGCTGAACACGATCGGTGTCGCCTGCGCGGTCATCGCCGCGATCAGCGCGACCATCGCGCTCACCATGCTGCGCCGCAGCCGTGGAGCCGTACCGACCGGCGATCGCGCACCGGCGGCGCGGACGTAGAGCGAGGACCATAGGGTGACGGCCGTGGAAGACGACCAGGACGGGCACCGGCCGGACGGGCAAGCCGAAGGCCAAGGGATTTGACGAACCATCAGATGCTGAACGCGCTGGCCGGCAATCCGGCGGCGCCAGCCGGTGTACTGCTGCGGCTGCTGGCGCTGGACGACCACTCGATCAGGCACCGGCTCTCGTACCGCGAGTCGTTTCCCGACGAGGTGGCCGAGGCCATGCTCGGCCATTCCGACAGCCGGGTGCGCCGGGTGCTCGCCGCGAGCTGGACGATCGCACCCGAGCTGCGCGCCCGGCTCCTGGACGGACCGGCGTCGGACGCCTACGCGGTGGCTTCCGGTCCGATGCCGTACGCGATGGCAGTGCCGCCGCTGCCGGACCGGGCGTACGAGCGGCTGCTGACCCATGAACGCGGCATGGTCCGGTACGAGACCCTCAACGCGGCCGGGGTGCCCGATCATGTGCTGGTGCCGCTCGCCGGGCACCCCGACCCGCTGTTCCGGCTGGCGGCCTGCCGCCGGGTCTGGCACGCGCTGACCGACGGCGTACGCGCCGCGCTCCTCGACGACGCGGACCCCTCGGTGCGCCGGGCCGCCGCGCTGTGGGTCGTGCACGAGGACGAGGAGCGTACGGCCGAACTGGTCGACGCGTACGCGGGCGACTGGCAGTTGTCGGAGGTGGTGGAGCGCGGCCGGCTCGGCCCGGACCTGGCCGAGCGGCTGCTCGCCGGGGGAACCTGGCTCGCGCATCTCGCCCGCAACCCCACCCTGCCCGCCGCTCTCGCGTCCCGGCTGGCCCACCACGAGGACCCCGCCGTGCGGCTCGCGGTCTCCGCCCGCCCCGAGTTGTCGGAGGAGCAACGCGCGGCGATCGACTGGGAGATCGGTCCCGAGGACCGGTTGGACACGCTGCGTTGGGTGTGGGACGCGCGTGCGGATCAGGACGTGCTGCGCAGGTGCGCCACGTCCGCGCACCCCTGGCTGCGGCGCAGCGCCGCCGTCTGCCGGGAGTTGCCCAAGGACTGCGTCGAACTGCTCGCGAGCGACGAGGACTTCGCCGTACGGCTGCTGCTCGCCGAGCGCCATCCGCAGGCACCGGCGGAGCTGCTGCTCGATCTGTATCTGCACGGTACGCACCGGGCCG
>NZ_MDCR01000328.1 GCF_001723055.1 Streptomyces niveus | reverse complement strand
GACGAACACCAGCACGCCCAGCACGGCTTCCAGGAAGCCCTCCCGGACGGGCCGTTGACGCAGCTCGTCACGGACCGTGCGTGCCAGTGCCCCGGCGCCCGCCTTGGCCGCCAGCGCCACCCGGAGCTGCGCGAACAGCGATGCGCGAGGCGCCGGTGGCGGCTGGGCCAGACTCTCCGGGCGTACGAACGCCTGCACCAGATCCACGTCCGCCCATCGGTCGAGACGCGTCCCCTGCTCCAGGTCATGGGCGAGGTCGATGAATTCCGTACTGCGCAGTTCGAAGGCGGGCTCGGCGGCGAGGACCCTCAGTTCCGCCGCCAGCTTCCTCTGTTGCAGGTCCGCCTGCGCGGTGCCGGATGCTGCCTGTGCCAACCCTGTATCCCCCTGAATCGGGTGTTCCCCGTGACCATGCGCCTGGTCGCCCACCTCACCGCGACCGCATGGGGGGACGCCCCCGGGATCGCGTTGGTTCCAGGCCGAGTTGAGAATCCCACACTCGCCGTTGACACGGGCACGGGGCGGATCTACGTTCGGACAGAAAGCGCTTACTCAACTGCCTTCGAAGGGGAGTGTTGACGACGTCCCGCACCGGCTCATCCGCAGACATAGAGACAGACAGAGACACCGGCGCCGGCTTCGCGGGTCTCCCCGGCGCCGTCGCCGTGTCGCATCTGACCGTGTACGACTGGGAGGCCGCCGACGGCCTGCGCGGTGGTACCCCGCATCTGCATCTGACCTGCTCCGAGGGGTACGTCGTGACCGCGGGACGCGGCGCCGTACAGACCCTCACCGCCGGCGGATTCGCCAGCACCGCGCTGGAGGCGGGCGCCCTCGTGTGGTTCACCCCCGGCACCATCCACCGTCTCGTCAACGAGGACGGTCTGCGGATCGTCGTGCTGATGCAGAACAACGGACTGCCCGAGGCCGGGGACGCCGTACTGACCCTGCCACCGGAACACCTGACCGACCCCGAGACGTACGGCCGCGTCGTCCGCGTCCCCGAGGGCAGCGAGGCCGAGCAGGCGGCGTTCACCCGGCGCCGCCGGGATCTGGCCGTCGAGGGCTTCGCGGCACTGCGCGCGGCGTGGGACGCGGGGGACGAGAAGCCGCTGCTGGACTTCCACCGGGCGGCCGGCGCGCTGGTCCGGCCGAGGCTCGACGACTGGCGGGCGCGCTGGGAGACCGGCGCGGCCGAGGCCGCGCGGCAGACCGGCGTCCAGCTCGACCGGCTCACCGAGGGCGACGCGTCGCACCTCGCCGATGCGCGCGTACACGCCCGACTGCCCGGAGCCCACGGCAGGTTCGGGATGTGCGGGCGGCTCGACACCTACGCGGTGTGAGCCGAACCCGTCGCACACGGGGGAGCGGTACGCACGGGGGAGCGGTACGCCGGCCGGACCGGCGTACCGCCCCGCGTCGGATCAGTCGGCGTAGACCTCCAGTTCGGAGAGCTGCGCGGCCGGCCAGCCCGTGTTCCCGGTGACGGTCACCCGTACGTAACGGGTCGCCGTCCCCGGCAGGGTGACCGTGGCGGTGTTGGCGCTCGACGGGTTGAAGGTGACACCCGCCGATGCCTTGAGCGAGGTGTACGTCCCGTTGTCGGTGCTGCCCGAGACGCTCAGGGTCTGCGTACGGGTCCCCCAGGCGGCGGCCGGCGGAAGCTTCAGCACCAGCCGGTCGACGTTCTTCGCCGCGCCGAGATCCACGGTGATGGACTGCGGGAAGGCGTTGTTGGTGCTCTCCCAGTAGGTGTCGGCGTTGCCGTCCACCGCGTTGCCGGGGCCGTACGACTGCACCTGGCCGGTCGCGGTGACCGGACGGCCCTGGGCGAGGTTGCCCTCGTCACCCGGCGGGTCGGTCGGCGGGTCCGTCGGGTCGCCGGGGTCCACCGGGCCGCCGGGCACACCGCCGTTGGTCCACTGCGGCGCGGGCCACACACCGGTGCAGGCGGGCGGGTTGGAGTACCAGCCGGAGTTGCCGCTGCCGACCTGGGTGATCTGGAACCCGGCGCCCACACAGTTGTGGATCTTGTTGGACTGGGCGATGTTGGTGGCCTTGACGTTCTCGAAGCTGGCCTTGCCCGGTGCCTGGATCTGGAGCGCGTAGGTACCCGCGCCGTCGATCTTGATGTTCTTGAAGTTCAGCCCGTTCGTCGCGCCCTCGATCAGATGGATCGCGGCGTAGGAGCTGTCGAGTATCTCGGTGTCGGTGATGTTGATCGTGGCGTTGTTGATGGGTTCGTTGAGCCCGCTGAACCACACCGCGCCGACACCGAACTGCCAGTTGAAGTCGTTGTTCCCGGCCCGGATCAGTGTGTTGCGTGCGGCGGTGTGCGTGCCCGAAACAGCTGTCCCCTGACCGGAGTTGACACCCGGATAGCGGTTGGCGATGTGCAGGCCGCCGCCGTTGGTGATGGTGTCCGACATGACGTTGTCGGAGATGGTGATGTCCTTGCCGCCGTACGTGACGATGTTGTTCGCCAGGATCGGCAGGATCACCGTGTTGAAGGTGAACTTGTTGTTGACGTTCGGGATGTTCTCCGCCCACATGGCCAGACCGTCGTCACCCGTGTTGCGGACGAAGGTGTTGGTCACGGTGGAGTTGGTGACGCCGTAGTGGAAGTTCACCCCGTCGGCCGTCTGGTCCAGGATGCGGCTGTTCTTGATGGTGAGGTTGTTCATCGGACCGTCCACCCAGGCACCGCACTTGGTGTGCTGCATCCAGATGTTGTCGATGACGGAGTTCGACAGCGCGCCACCGATGGCGTTGACCTGGTCGTTGTCCACGCGCTCACGGATGTCGCCCATGATGGCGAAGTCCTTGAGGGTGACATTGCTGCTGCCACCCTGGTTGGCGTACTTGCCGTAGACGCCGACCGCCTTGCTGCGGTCGGTGGGGTGACGGCCCTTGAGGACGCTGTACCAGGGTCCGGCCCCGGCGAGCGTCACCTGGTCGACCACGATGTGGTCGCGGATCTCGAAGTTGCCCTGCGGGATGTAGACGGTTCTGTTCTGCGCCTGCCCGGCGGCCACCGCCGCCTGGAACTTGGCGGTCGAGTCGGCGGCTCCCGTCGGGTCGGCGCCGAAGTCGGCGACGACGTCGAGCGCGCCCGAGGGCTTGCCGATCGGCGCGGCCACCTGCTCGAAGTCGGCCAGGTCGATGGTGAACGTGGGGGACTGCGCGGTCGACGACACCTGGAGGCGGACCTTGGTGCCGGTCGCCAGGGTGGAGCCGAACATGGTGCGCGTCTCGTCGTAGAAGTGGTGGGGGTTGGTGTCGCCGGGGTTGTTGTTGAACGGGTAACCGCCGTAGTACCAGCCGTACTTGGAGGTCACCGGCACGTTCTTGAGCTGGCTGCCGTTGACCCGTACGTCGATCCCGGCGTCCCGGCCGGTCCCCGCGGAGTTGTCGGGCAGCGAGTAGCGGAAGGTCATCGCGTTGGCCGGCTTGGTGAGGGTGAACTCCACGTACTCACCGACCGCGTCGAGTGTCACGGCCTGCCGTCCGGAGGCCTCCGAGGGAAGCGATCCGTACAGCCGGTTGGGGCCGATCAGGGTGCCGTTGGTGGCGGCGTACTCGGCCTCGTGCTCCACGAAGGGCACGGTGGCGCCACGGCCGGGGATGCCGATGGGTGAGGGGGCGGGGACTCCGGCGGCCATGGCCGCGGGGGCGGCGGACATGACGACGACGGCGGCCGTCCCGGCCACCACCGTCGCGAGAGCCAGGGAGGCGGAGAGGGAGGCGGACACACCGCGGCGCAGCAGGCGGCGTCTTGGGGGAGATGTCACAGACTTACGTCCTTGCGGCTCGTAGGGACTCTGCGGACGCGAAAAGGCTAGAAGTGGTTCCGCAGGAAGTCTATGAATCCGTGCAAGAAATGAATGCCCGCCGAGAACTCCTCGTGGTTGCGTATCGCCGCATCACCCCTCATATGTAGGCAAGTTGACGTCCGCGGCGATCTCGGCGCGACTCAACTCCTTTGATCGCGCCGGTACTTCACGGGGCGTCCGTTCGCCATCCGGTCGCAAAACTCTCCCTGATCACAGCAAGAATCGATGTCGCACGAGAAGCCCACGGCGGCCCCATGCGCACCTCTTGTGAGCCCTCGGGGATCGGCTCTACGATTCTTGACACGGGACATGAAACGATTCAATCAAAGGGGCGGGCATGGGCATGGGCTGGACACGCAGAGGTCTCCTGGGCACCTCCGTGGGCGCGGGCGCCGGGATCGTCTCGCTCGCCGCGGGCCCGGCGGCCTCGGCCGCCACACCCGCCAAGGGAGACAGGCCGGATCGAGGAGGCGCCGGGCTGCGCGTCGTCGCCGCCAAGGTCGAGTACGCCGAACACGTCCTCGGCACCGACAACCCCGCACCGCTGCTCTCCTGGGAGCTGACGGCCGACGGGCACGGCGCCGGGCAGCGCGCGTACCAGATCAGGGCCGCCACCGACCCGCGCGACCTCGCCAAGGGCCGCGGACTCCTCTGGGACACCGGCAAGGTGACCTCCTCCCGCACCGTCGCCGTCCCCTACGCCGGACCCGCTCTGCCACCCCGTACCCGCTGCCACTGGCAGGTCCGTGTCTGGGACGGCGACGGTGATGTCTCGGCCTGGAGCACCGCCGGCTGGTGGGAGACCGCACTCGGCGGCGAGAAGTGGGGCGCCACCTGGATCGGCGCCGACGCCGGCCCCGCACCGCTCGGCCTCGAAGGCGCCTCCTGGATCTGGACCGAGGGCGCGACCACCGGCAACGCCCCCGCCGGACCACGGTGGTTCCGCGCCGCCCTCGACCTCCCCGCCGGCGCCGGCGTCGAGAGCGCCGCCTTCGTCGCCACCGCCGACGACGACTTCACCCTCCACATCGACGGCGCCCAGGTGGCGCACGCGCCCCAGCAGCAGGACGGCTGGCGCACCGGCAGGACCGCCGATGTCACCGAGGCCGTCAAGGCGGCCGGGCGGCGCGTCGTCCTCGCCGCCGTCGCCACCAACCGGGGCGGCGCCTCCGTCAACCCCGGCGGCTTCATCGCCCGCCTCGTCGTGCGGACCACCGACGGCCGCAGCCATGAACTCGCCACCGGCGGCGACTGGCTGACCTTCGAGACCGAACAACAGGGCTGGCAGCGAACGGACTTCGACGACAGCGGGTGGGCCGCCGCCACCGTCCTCGCCCCCTACGGCGAGGGCCCCTGGGGCGACGACGTGTCCGTCGCCCGCCCCGAGGCGCCCGCGCCCCTGCTGCGCCGCGAGTTCGCCGTACGCAAACCGGTCACCCGCGCCCGCCTCTACATCAGCGGACTCGCCTACTACGTCGCCGAGTTGAACGGGAAGCCCATCGGAGAGCAGGTGCTCGACCCGGGCTTCACCGACTACGACGAGACCGTCCTGTACGCCGTGCACGACGTGACAGCCCTCCTGCGACGGGGCGACAACGCCCTCGGCGTGACCCTCGGCCGCGGCTTCTACGGCATGACCACCCCCAACGTCTGGAACTGGCACCAGCCCCCCTGGCACGGCGAGCCCCGGCTCCTGTGCCGGCTGGAGGCCGAGCACCCCGACGGCACCCGCACCACCGTCGTCTCCGACACCGACTGGCGCATGACCGAGGGCCCCACCCTCACCAACTCCCTCTACGCCGGGGAGACGTACGACGCGCGCCTGGCGCCCGCGAACTGGACCCGGCCCGGCTTCGACGACAGCGGCTGGCGCGCCCCGGGCGCCCAGGAGGCACCGAAGGGCGCCCTGCGCGCCCAGCCGCACGACCCCATCGAGATCATCGACACCCTCACCCCCACCGGGATCAGCGAACTGCGCCCGGGTGTGTACGTGGTGGACATGGGGCAGACCACCGCCGGCTGGACCCGATTGACCGTCAAGGCACCTGCGGGCACGGTTGTTTCACTCACCCACGGTGAGAAGCTGAAGGCGGACGGCAGTGTGCACGCCGAGACCGGACACGTACCCGGCCGCTTCCAGCGCGACGAGTACATCTGCGCGGGCGGCGCGAAGCCCGAGGTGTGGGAGCCGTCGTTCTCGTACAAGGGCTTCCGCTACGTACAGATCGAGGGCCTGCCCGCCCGCCCCGAGCCGTCCGACGTGCTCGGCCGCGTCGTCCACACCAAGGTCGACGAGGTCAGCGCGTTCTCCTGCTCCGAGCCGTTCTACGAGAAGCTCGACAAGGCGATGCGCCGTACCCTCCTGAACAACCTGCACGGCATCCCGACCGACACCCCCATGTACGAGAAGAACGGCTGGACCGGCGACGCCCAACTCGGCGCGCCCACCCTCGCGTACGCCTTCGGCGTCCACCGCTTCCTCGGCAAGTGGCTGGACGATCTGAGTGACAGTCAGAACGCCGACGGACAACTGCCGGTGATCGTCCCGAGCGGCGGCTGGGGTTACGGCGACCTCGGCCCGTCCCCCGAGTGGACCACCGTCTACCCGTTCCTGGTGCGCGAGGTGTACCGGGTGTACGGCGACGACCAGATCGCTCGGCGGCACTGGACCGTCCTCACCCGCTACCTGGACTGGGAGCTGGACCGCCTCGTGGACGGCCTCGCCGTCACCGCCCTCGGCGACTACCTGCCGCCCGGCTACGGCGGCAACCCGCCCGAGGACACCCGCCTCACCGCGACCGCCTATCTGCACCGGGCGTTGACGGACACCGCCGAGATGGGCGACGTGCTGGGCCACGACGACGTGGCCGCCCGCTACCGAACGGCGGCCACCGCCCTCAAGGACGCCCTGAACGCGGAGTTCCTCAACGACGCCGGCCACTACAGCACCGCCAAGGACCCCGACTACCGGCAGACCTCCAACGCCGTCCCGCTCGCCTTCGGCCTCGTCCCCCCGGGCGCCCGCGCCTCCGTCGTGGACAGCCTCGTCGCCGACATCACCGAGCGCGGCAACCACCTCAACACCGGCGCGCTCGGCACCAGCGTGCTGCTGCGCGTCCTGTCCGCGCACGGTCACCCGGACGTCGCCCACGCCATCGCCACCCAGCGCACCTACCCCAGTTGGGGCTACTGGTTCGACAACGGCGCCGACACCATGTGGGAGATGTGGCACCTCGACTCCCGCTCCCGCGACCACTACTTCCAGGGCACCGTCACCCAGTGGCTGTACGAGAACGTGGCCGGCCTGCGCCCCGGCGACGACGGCTACCGCACCTTCACCGTCCGCCCCGACGCCCGCACCGGGGTCAGCTGGGCGCGTACGTCGATCCGTACGGTACGGGGACCGGCGTCCGTCGCCTGGTCCAAGGTCGGCCGCGACCTGCGGCTGACCGTGAAGGTACCGGTCGGGGCGAGCGCCGAGATCCAGGTGCCCGCCGAGCGCAAGGACAAGGTCAGCGCGCCGAAGGGCGTCACGTACGTCCGTACGGAGCCCGGCTTCCAGGTCTACCGCGCCGGACACGGGGCGTGGGACTTCGTGGCCCGGGGCTGACCCCGCCGGAAGCCGCCGCCGTTGTCGCCGGACGGGCCACCGGGCCCGCCCGGCGACACAGGCCGAGCGTGACTCCGCGGCATGGTGACGGTGCGTCAGATCCGGTGCGCGCCGCCTGCGCGCGGCATCGAGGACTCCCGTACCACCAACTCCGGCTGCAGCACGATCCGCCTGTGCCGATGGTCGGCCGCCGACTCGCCGGTCTCCTCGATCAGCAGCTCCGCGGCGAGCCGCCCCATCTGCGACGCGGGCTGCCGCACCGACGTCAGCGGCACGGCGGCGGCCGACGCGAACTCGATGTCGTCGTACCCCACGAGCGCCATCTCGTCCGGAACCGCCACCCCCGCCCCGTACATCGACTGAAGCACCCCCAGCGCCAGCAGATCGTTCGCGCAGAACACCGCGCTCGGCCTGCTGTGCAGCCCCAGCAGCCGCGCCCCGGAGTCACGCCCCGCCGGCACGTCCAGCCGCCGCGCCTCCACCACCCGCAGCCGGTCGGCCGGCAGCCCGGCCTCCTCCAGCGCCAGCAGCGCGCCCGCCCGCCGGTCACGGCACTGCGCGAGATGCAGCGGCCCCGACACGTACGCGATGTCGGTGTGCCCCTGGGCAAGCAGGTGGCGCATCGCGAGCGCCCCGCCGGTGACGTCGTCCACGGACACCGAACAGCCCTCGGTGCTCGGCACCACCCGGTCCACGAAGACGTACGGGATGTCCTGCCGCCGGAAGCTCTCCAGATTCCGGCCGGTCTCGTCCGTCGGCGTGATCAGCACGCCACGCACCCGCTGCTCGCTGAAGAGCCCCAGATACTCGGCCTCCTCGCTGCTGCTCTGCGCGCTGTTGCAGAGCATCACGCCGAGCCCGGACTGCCGGGCCGCCCGCTCCGCGCCGGTGGCCACGTCCACGAAGAACGGGTTCGCCATGTCGAGCACCAGCAGCGCGATGATGCGGCTGCGGCCCGCCCGCAGATGACGGGCCGACTCACTGCGCACGTAGCCCAGACGCTCGATGGTGGACAGCACCCTCGCCCGCGTCTCCTCGGCCACCGAGTCCGGCCGGTTGATCACGTTCGACACCGTGCCGACGGAGACGCCCGCCACTCGGGCGACGTCCTTGATACCCACCGATTGCGCCATCAGTCAGTGACCTCCACCAGCTCCAGACCGCTCAGACCGGCCAACGCGCGCAGCTCCGGAATGATGTCGCCGGCGGCGAGCGCCCAGTGGTGTCCCACTCCGCTCGCACTCCACGCGTCGGTCCACTCGCCCGGGTCGCGGCCGAAGTCGACACGCGAGGTGGTGTTGCCGATTTCCAGCAGCGGGCCTTCGACCACCTTACCCACCGCGGTGACCAGCTTGTAGCGACCGTCCCTGGACTGGCCGAGTCCCACGAGCGACACCGGACCCCGCCGTACGTCGCACTCGACGGACACTCCCCAGCCGCGTTTGCCGTGGTAGACGCCGAGGCCGCGCAGCACAGGGCGGCGCGCGCAGACGGTCGGGTTCGCGGGTCCGTCGTGGCCCATCTCCACCACGCCGTCGCGGAAATTCAGCGCCTGGAGCTCGGTGAACGTGCCGCCCGCGCCGAGCCGGCCGGTGATCAGCATGGCCAGTGACGTGCGCAGCTCGTACTCCCCGCAGGCGGGGATGCCGCGCGCCGTCAGCAGCGAGGAGCCGAGGATCATGCCCGCGCCGAGGCGTTCGTGGATCTCCCCCTCCAGACCCCGGTGGTAGTACGCCAGTGAGTCGAGAGCGAAGTCGTCCACCAGCCGGTCCAGCCCGACCGCCACCCTGGCCGCCCACACCAGGTCCTCCTCGACCACGGATTCCGCGATCTCGAACGCCGCGCGTGTCTCGGCGAGCTTCGCCGCCACCGCCGTCTCGCCGGCCCCTGGAGCCCGGACCCGCAGATCGTCGAACTCCAGCACCTCCACATGGCCGCCGAGGTTGGCCGGCACCATCGTCAGGTCCGTCGACACGTCGTACATCCCCGGATACAGATGGCCCATCAGACCGTGCCGGCCTTTGCGCAGGGCGCCGCGCACCCCGGCCGCCCGGATCCACCGGCCGATCCGCTCCCAGGCCCGCTCGTCCTCCAGATGGCCGGAGACGGAACGGAAGGGCACCCCGACGCGCTCGAAGGCGTTCGCCATCTCCGGCAGGGGACAGGCGCCGCAGTACGCCAGCCACTCACCGGTGCCGAACGTGGCGTGGTCCATCGCCTCGGTCGGCTGGAGATTGATGAGCAGCACGGGCGCGCCGCTGCGCTGCGCGACCGGTACGAGCATCGTCGCCGTCATGTAGGTGGTGAGGAAGCCGACGATCAGATCGCAGTCGGCGGCCCGCAGCTTCTCGGCCGCCGCCGCCCCCTCCTGGGCGTCGGAGACGAATCCGACGTCCACCACCTCGGCGTCGAACGCCGCCAGACGCTCCGTCACACGCCGTGCGGAAAGCTTCAGTTGGGGCAGCAGGTCGGGGAACTGGGGCCAGTACGCGCCGAGCCCGCCGGAGACGAGCCCGATCCGGCTGCGGCGAGCGGTGGTTGACGCGTTCATCGTGCCGCTCAGAAGTCGAAGTCGCCGATGTTCTCGGCGTCGAAGACCGTCGGCGGGCCGAGGATGATCTCGCCGTCCTCGCCGATCGTGTACTCGCCCAGCTCGCCCGCCTTGAACTTCTCGCCCTCGGCCCCGGTGATCTGCCCGGACGCCAGCGCCGCCGCCGCGTACGTGCCGAGATAGCCGAGTTTCTTCGGGTCCCACAGCGAGAACTGGTCGAGCGTCCCGTTCTCGATGTACTTACGCATCTGGTTCGGCGTGCCGAGACCGTTCAGAACGACCTTCCCCTTGTAGGAGGAGTCGCCGATGTAGCGGGCCGCCGCCGCGATGCCGACGGTCGTCGGCGAGATGATCCCCTTGAGGTTCGGGTACGCCTTCAGCAGCCCCTGTGTCTCCTGGAACGACTTCTGGTCCTGGTCGTCCCCGTACGCGACCTTCACCAGCTTCATGTCCTTGTACTCGGGCTTCGTCAGCTCGTCCTTCATGAAGTCGATCCAGGTGTTCTGGTTCGTCGCGTTCTGCGTCGCCGACAGGATCGCGATCTCGCCCTTGTTGCCGAGCTGCTTCGCGATGTTGCGGACCTGGCTGCGGCCGATCTCCTCGGAGCTGGCCTGGTTGATGAAGAGCTGACGGCAGTCCTTGGCGGTGTCGGAGTCGTAGGCCACCACCTTGATGTCCTGCTTCATCGCCTGCTTGAGGGGCCCGCAGACCGCGTTCGGGTCGTTGGCCGCGATGAGGATCGCGTCCTGCTTCTGCTGGATGAGGGTGTTGATGTACGACACCTGCGACGACGCCTTCGCGTTGGAGGGCCCGACCTCCTTGCCGGTGGCGCCGATCTCGCCGGCCGCCGCGATGCCCGCGTCGTCGACGATCTTCTCGTACGGGTTGTTGATCTGCTTGGGCAGGAAGGCGATCTTCAGGCCCTTTTTCAGCGGGGCGTCCGGATTCGCCTTGGCGTCGCCCGCGTCGGCGGGGGCGTCGTCCTTGACGGAGTCCTTCGTCGTGCCCGAGCAGCCGGACACGGCGAGGGTCAGGGCACAGAGCGCGGCGGATGCGGTGACGACGGCGCGGCGTCGGGTGCGGGCCTGCGACAGCATGGTGGGTGCCTTTCGGGATCGGGACGTCAGGAGGTCGGGATGTCGGGAGGTACGTGGGAAGTCAGGGCGCGGCGGAGACCGGGACGGATTCTTCGGCCGCCGTACGCCGATGTCGGCGCTCGGCGAACACGGCGATGATCCGGGGCGTCAGCACGGAGGCCACGAGCAGCAGCCCGGTGACAATCACCTGGATCTCGTTGGAGATGTCGTTGAGGGTCAGCAGATTCGTCAGAAGCCCGATCAGCAGCACACCCGCGACGGCGCCCCCGAGCGTGCCCTTGCCACCGTCGAAGTCGACGCCGCCGAGCAACACCGATGCGATGACGACCAGTTCGAGACCGAGCCCGTTGTCGGCGCGGGCGCTGCCGTAGCGCAGGGTGTAGACGATCCCGGCGAACGACGCGACCAGACCGGACACCACGAACAGCACCAGCTTGAGCCGCTTGACCCGGATGCCCGCGAACCACGCGGCGTCCTCCTGCGCGCCGATCGCGAACAGCGAACGGCCGAATCCCGTGCAGTGCAGGGCGATCGCCGTGACGACGGCGAGCACCGCGAACAGCGCCACCGGGTACGGGACGAACGTGCCGGGCACCGTTTCCGTGTACGCCGCGTACCGGGCGTACGTCTCGGGGAAGTCGGCCACCGCCTCGTCACCGAGGATGACCGACGCCAGCCCCCGGTACAGCGTGAGCGTGCCGATGGTGACGGCCAGCGAGGGCAGCCCGACGCGGGTGACGAGCCAGCCGTTGAGCAGCCCGCCGACCGCGCCCGCCAACAGACAGAGCGGCACGATCAGTTCGAAGGCGAAGCCCGCCTGCCAGAGCGAACCGGCGAGCGCGCTGGACAGCCCCAGCATCGACGCCACGGAGAGATCCACCTGCCCGGCGACCACCAGCAGCGTCATCGGCAGCGCGATGAGCGCGATCTCGGACACGTCACCGAGAGCGGCCGAGAGGTTGTCGGTGTGGGCGAACCCGTCCGTGGTGCCGGTGCCGGCCAGGAAGACCGCGATCAGCAGGATGCCGACGGCCGTGTCCCAGCGCAGGAATCTCGTCTTCGCCGTCCTGGCGGTCATCGTCGGCTCCTCTTCCTGAGCGCGCTGGTCGTACGCACCTGCACGACGCGATCGGTGGTGATGGCCGCGAGCAACAGCACGCCGGTGATGGCCTGTTGCCAGAAGGAGTCGACCTTGAGGACGACCAGCGCGCTGCCGATGGTGGTGAGCAGCAGCGCGCCGAGCGCCGCGCCCCAGACGCTCCCCGTACCGCCCGTGATGGCCACACCGCCGACGACGACGGCGCTGACGACGGTCAGCTCCCAGCCGTTGGCCGCGTCCGCGACGACGGTGCCGAAGCGGGCGAGCCACAGCGCGCCCGCGAAGCCCGCGACGGCGCCGGAGAAGGCGTACGCGGCCAGGATCCGGCGGCGTACGGGAATCCCCGCCAGCCGCGCGGCGTCGGGGCTCGACCCGATCGCGTACAGCTCACGACCGCTGCGGTACGTGCGCAGGAAGTAGCCGGTCGCGGCGAGTACGGCGGCGGAGATCAGCGGCAGATACGGCACCCCCAGGACGCTGCCCGAGCCGAGGGACAGCACCCCGTCGGGGACGTTGGCGGCGTTGATCTGCTCGCCGTGCGCCCAGGCGTGGTCGATGCCCTGGATGATGTAGAGCATCCCGAGCGTCACCACGAGCGCGGGCACCCGGCCGAAGCTGACGAGCGCGCCGCTGACCAGTCCGCAGACGGTGCCGAGCGCGATACCGAGCAGCACGACGGTGAGCGCGCTGTGGTCGGTGCCGGCGACGAAGTGGCCGCAGGCGAACGCCGTGAGACCCACGACCGAACCGACCGACAGGTCGATGTTGCGCGTCATCACGACGACCGACTGACCGACGGCGAGCAGCACCAGGATCGAGGAGTTGAGCAGCAGGTCCTTGACGCCCTGGTCGTCGAGGAAGCCGGGGTTGGCGAGCCAGGTGCCGAGGATCAGCAGCGCGAGCGCGCCGCCGATCGCGATCTCCCGGGCGCGGAAGACCGCGTCGACCAGCGACCGGGCCGACCGGCCCTCCTCGGCGGGCGCCGGCGGGGTGGGATCGGGGGTGGGCCTGTGGAGGGTGCTGGTCATGGGGTCGGCTCCTTCTCCGCCGTACGCCCGGTGGCCGCGGCCATCACTGTCTCCTCCGTCGCCCGCTCCCGCGGTATCTCGGCGGTGAGCCGCCCCTCGTGCATCACCAGAATCCGGTCGGCCATCCGCAGCACCTCGGGAAGATCGGACGACACCATCAGCACGGCGAGCCCGTCGGCTGCCAGCGCCGAGAGCAGCCGGTGGACCTCGGCCTTCGTACCGACGTCGATGCCGCGCGTCGGCTCGTCCACGATCAGCACGGCCGGGTCGGTGGCCAGCCACTTCGCGAGGACGACCTTCTGCTGATTGCCGCCGGACAGGACGGACACCGGATCGGCGAGCCTGTTGTACTTCAGCTGGAGCTTCACCGCCCAGTCGGCGGCGCGCCCGTGTTCGAGCGCCCGGCTGACCAGTCCGCGCCGGCGTACGCTGCGCAGCCCCGTCAGTCCGATGTTCCGCTCGATGGACATCTCCATCACCAGACCGCGCAGCCGCCGGTCCTCGGGCACGAGCGCGAGCCCGGCGTCCATCGCTGCCGTCGGCGAACCGGCGGGCAGCACCCGGCCGTCGACCCGTACCTCGCCCGCGTCGGCGCGGTCCACCCCGAAGACGGCCTGCGCCACCTCGCTGCGCCCCGCGCCCACCAGCCCGGCCAGGGCGACGATCTCACCGCGCCGCACGTCGAACGACACGTCCCTGAAGACACCTTCACGGGTCAGCCGGCGCACGGACAGCACCGTCGCCCCGGGCTCGGCCGCCGCCTTGGGATACAGGTCGTCCAGATCGCGGCCGACCATCCGGCGTACGAGGTCGTCCTCGGTGAGCCCGTCGAGCGGCTCGGATGCGACATGCCGGCCGTCGCGCAGAGTGGTGACGTGCGAGCAGAGACCGAAGATCTCCTCCAGCCGGTGCGAGATGAACAGCACCGCCGCGCCTTCCGCTCGCAGCGTCCGTACGACGGCGAACAGCCGGGCGGTCTCACCGCCGGTGAGCGCGGCCGTCGGCTCGTCCATGATCAGGACGCGCGCGTCGAAGGAGAGCGCCTTGGCGATCTCGACGATCTGCTGGTCGGCGATGGACAGTCCGCGCGCGGGCCGCTGCGGATCGAGCGCGACCCCGAGTCTGCTCATCAGGGCGGCCGTCGCGCGGTGCACGGCCTTGCGGTCGATACGCCCGGCGGAGCGCCGGGGCTGACGGCCCATGAAGATGTTCTCGGCGATCGAGAGATCGGGGAAGAGCGTCGGTTCCTGGTAGATGACGGCGATCCCGGCGTTCCTGGCGTCGGCGGGGCCGTGGAAGACCACGGGGTCGCCGGCGAGGAGGAGTTGGCCCTCGTCGGGGCGGTGGACTCCGGCGAGCGTCTTGATCAGGGTGGACTTGCCCGCACCGTTCTCACCGGCCAGGGCGTGGATCTCACCGGACCGCAGTTCCAGGGAGACGTCGTGCAGGGCCCGTACGGCTCCGAAGGACTTGGAGACTCCTCTCAGCGCCAGGACAGGGGCCGGGCCCTTGTCGGGCTTTTCCATGGCGGGCTCCTCGGCGGGGCTGATGTGGTCAGCTGATGTCGTCACGTCACTCGTGAAAGGATTCAACTTTTCCGGAAGCTAGACGGGCCGAGCGCTTCGCGTCAATGGGCGTGCACCGGAAAGCCTCGACTCTTGCGCATGGCCTGCCGGATGGCCCGGTGGCGGTGAGCGAGGGCCTTGACACGCTGGTCGGCCCGGCTCATCATCGCCCATGATGAATCGATTCATGGCTGCTGAATGGAGCGTTGAGGGATGACGAGCCGCCGATCCGACATCTCCGCCGTGAAGGCGGCCCTCGCGGCACAGGCCGTCGAGACGCCGTCCTGGGCGTACGGCAACAGCGGGACCCGGTTCAAGGTCTTCGCCCGGCCCGGCGTGCCCCGTACCCCCGAGGAGAAACTGGACGACGCGGCCCGCGTGCACGCCCACACCGGCGTCGCGCCCACCGTCGCGCTGCACATCCCCTGGGACAAGGTCGACGACTACGGCGCACTGGCCGCGTACGCCGCCGAGCGCGGCGTGAAGCTCGGCACCGTCAACGCCAACGTCTTCCAGGACGACGACTACAAGCTCGGCAGCGTGTGCCACCCGGACGCGGCGGTCCGCCGCAAGGCGCTCGGGCATCTCATGGAGTGCGTCGACATCATGGACGCGACGGGGTCACGCGACCTCAAGCTCTGGTTCTCCGACGGCACCAACTACCCAGGCCAGGACGACATCCGCGCCCGCCAGGACCGTCTCTCCGAGGCACTGGACGCCGTGTACGCACGGCTCGGCGACGACCAGCGGATGCTGGTGGAGTACAAACTGTTCGAGCCCGCCTTCTACGCCACCGACGTGCCCGACTGGGGCACGGCGTACGCCCACTGTCTGCGCCTCGGCGAGAAGGCCCAGGTCGTGGTCGACACCGGCCACCACGCGCCAGGCACGAACATCGAGTTCATCGTCGCGATCCTGCTGCGGGAGGGGAAACTCGGCGGCTTCGACTTCAACTCCCGCTTCTACGCGGACGACGACCTGATGGCCGGCGCCGCCGACCCGTTCCAGCTCTTCCGGATCATGTACGAGGTGATCCGGGGCGGCGGACTCACGGCGGACATCGCCTTCATGCTCGACCAGTGCCACAACATCGAGGAGAAGGTCCCCGCGGTCATCCGCTCGGTGATGAACGTCCAGGAGGCCACGGCGAAGGCACTGCTGGTCGACGCGGACGCGCTGGCCGCCG
>NZ_MDCR01000327.1 GCF_001723055.1 Streptomyces niveus | reverse complement strand
GCAGGGGCTTCTCGTTGACCGCCGGCCCGTCCGTACCAGGACACCCAGGCCGAAGAGCTGGATGTCCCGGACTTCTTGAAGTGATAGGACAGCACGACACGTCCGTCTCGACGAGCGGCGCCCATTTCGCCTTCACCGACAGGTGGGGCGGGGTGAGCGCCGCTCCGTACGAGCGGCTCAACCTCGGCGGCGCGGTCGGCGACGACCCCGCCGCCGTACGTGCCAACCGGGCCGCCGCCGCCGAGTCCCTCGGGCTCGACCCGGCGCTGGTCGTCTGGATGAACCAGGTGCACGGCCGCGACGTCGCCGTCGTCGAAGGACCGTGGGAGCCGGGCGAGTCGGGGGAAATCCCGACGGTCGACGCCGTGGTCACCACCCGCCCGGGGCTCGCACTCGCCGTACTCACCGCCGACTGCGTCCCGGTTCTGCTGGCCGACCCGGTGGCGGGAGTCGTCGCCGCCGCGCACGCCGGACGCCCCGGACTTCTCGCGGGCGTCGTCCCGGCCGCCGTCGACGCGATGGTCGAACGGGGCGCGGAACCCTCCCGGATCACCGCCCGGACCGGACCCGCCGTCTGCGGGCGGTGTTACGAGGTCCCCGAAGCCATGCGGGCCCAAGTCGCCGAAGCCGTACCGGAGTCCTGGTCCAAGACCAGCTGGGGCACCCCCGCCGTCGATGTCGCCGCCGGGGTGCACGCCCAACTCGCCGCACTCGGGGTCCGGGACCGGCACCGCTCCGGGATCTGCACGATCGAATCGGCCGACCACTTCTCGTACCGCCGCGAGGGCACCACCGGACGGCTCGCCGGATATGTCTGGCTGGGGGCGTCATGACCGATCGTGCGAAGGAACTCGCCGAAAATCTTCACAAGGTGGAGGCCCGTATCGCGTCCGCCTGCGCGGCGGCCGGCCGCGAACGGGACGAAGTCACCCTGATCGTGGTCACCAAGACCTACCCGGCGAGCGACGTGCGACTGCTGCATGAACTCGGGGTGCGGCACGTTGCCGAGAACCGCGACCAGGACGCGGCGCCCAAGGCCGCCGCGTGCGCGGATCTGTCGCTGACGTGGCACTTCGTGGGCCAGTTGCAGACCAACAAAGTCCGTTCCGTGGCGGGTTATGCCGATGTTGTGCAATCTGTCGACCGGCTCAAACTCGTCTCGGCCCTGTCGGCCGCGGCGGTGCGCGCGGACCGTGAACTCGGCGTGCTCGTCCAGGTCGCGCTCGACGCGGACTCGGGTGCGCGCGGTGAGCGGGGCGGCGTCGCCCCGGACGGGATCGGGGAGTTGGCGACGGCCGTCGCCGGGGCACCGGGACTGCGGCTGGACGGTCTGATGACCGTCGCGCCCCTCGCCGGGCCGTACGCCGATCGCCAACAGGCGGCGTTCGAGCGCCTGCTGGAATTGTCATCCCTGCTGCGCGCGGACCATCCTGCTGCGAACATGGTGTCAGCAGGGATGAGTGCGGACCTCGAAGCAGCCGTGACGGCCGGAGCGACACATGTGCGCGTCGGTACGGCGGTACTCGGAGTCCGCCCCCGGCTCGGGTAACGTCGCGAAGCAAGTCGGACCACAGCAGAAAATATGGTCATTTCCGCCGAAAGGTGGAAAGACCGCGTGGATCGAGGGCACTTGGTGACGAGGCCGATCCACCACAGAGCGGAGGACTCAGAGCATGGCCGGCGCGATGCGCAAGATGGCGGTCTACCTCGGCCTCGTGGAGGACGATGGGTACGACGGCCGGGGTTTCGACCCCGATGACGATTTCGAACCCGAGCCCGAACCCGAGCGTGAACACCGGCGCCACCAGCCGGTACACCAGGTCGAACGGGACGAACCAGTACGAGTGGTGCAGCCTCCTCCGCAGCGTGAACGGGAACGTCAGCCGGTGCCGGTAGCGGCAGAAAGCGGACGTCCTGCTCGAATCGCCCCCGTGGCATCCATCACACCTGAACGCCCCAGCCTGGAGAAGAACGCACCAGTGATCATGCCCAAGGTCGTCTCCGAACGAGAGCCCTACCGCATCACCACACTGCACCCGCGGACCTACAACGAGGCCCGTACCATCGGGGAACACTTCCGCGAGGGCACCCCGGTGATCATGAACCTGACCGAGATGGACGACACCGATGCGAAGCGACTTGTCGACTTTGCCGCGGGACTAGTCTTCGGTCTCCATGGCAGCATTGAGCGAGTGACGCAGAAGGTGTTCCTGTTGTCGCCTGCTAACGTCGATGTCACGGCGGAGGACAAGGCCCGAATCGCAGAGGGCGGGTTCTTCAACCAGAGCTGAGATTCGACACCGGGAACGACCCGGCCGCGAGGCCGGACCAGAGAAGCCAGGGGAGAGGGAAGCGCGGGATGAGCGTTGCGCTACAGGTGGTCTACATCGCGCTGGTGTGCTTCCTCATCGTGCTGATCTTCCGGCTGGTCATGGATTACGTCTTCCAATTCGCCCGCTCATGGCAGCCCGGCAAGGCGATGGTGGTCGTTCTGGAGGCCACCTACACTGTCACCGATCCACCGCTCAAGCTTCTGCGGCGGTTCATTCCGCCGCTGCGTCTCGGGGGCGTGGCACTCGACCTGTCCTTCTTCGTTCTGATGATCATCGTGTACATCCTCATCTCGGTTGTCAGCAACCTTGCGAGGGCAATGTGAACGATACGGTCTTGCCGACTGCCGACGACTACGTAGAGGTGAAGAAGAGATGCCGTTGACCCCCGAGGACGTGCGGAACAAGCAGTTCACGACCGTCCGCCTCCGAGAAGGCTACGACGAGGACGAGGTCGATGCCTTCCTAGACGAGGTCGAGGCCGAACTGACGCGCCTGCTCCGCGAGAACGAGGATCTGCGCGCCAAGCTGGCCGCCGCGACGCGTGCCGCCGCGCAGAACCAGCAGCAGCAACAGCAGCAGGGGATGCGTAAGCCGCCGGAGCAGCAGGAGCGGCCCGGCGCGCCCGTCCCCGCCGCCATATCCGGACCGCCGGTACAGCAGCAGCAGCCCCCGCAGATGGGCCAGCCCCAACTGCCCGGTGGGCCCCCGCAGCTTCCCGCCGGCCCCGGCGGACACGGCCCCGGCCCGGGTCAGCACCCCGGCCACGGCCCCGGCCCGCAGGGTCAGCACGGTCCCGGTCCCATGCAGGGCGGCCCCATGCAGGGCCAGATGCAGGGCGGACCTATGCAGGGCCAGATGCAGGGCGGCCCCATGCAGGGCGGTCCCATGGGTGGACCGATGGGCGGCCCCATGGGCCACGGCCCGCAGCCCGGTCAGGGCGGCCCCGGCGGCGACAGCGCCGCGCGAGTGCTCTCGCTGGCGCAGCAGACCGCCGACCAGGCGATCGCGGAGGCCCGTTCCGAGGCCAACAAGATCGTGGGAGAGGCGCGTTCGCGTGCCGAGGGTCTGGAGCGGGACGCCCGTGCGAAGGCGGACGCCCTGGAGCGGGACGCGCAGGAGAAGCACCGCGTCGCGATGGGCTCCCTGGAGTCCGCGCGCGCGACGCTGGAGCGCAAGGTCGAGGACCTGCGTGGCTTCGAGCGCGAGTACCGCACGCGGCTGAAGTCCTACCTGGAGAGCCAGCTGCGCCAGCTGGAGACCCAGGCGGACGACTCGCTTGCCCCGCCGCGTACGCCGGCCGCGGCCTCGCTGCCGCCGTCGCCGTCCATGGCACCGGCCGGTGCGGGCGCGATGGGTCACACCATGGGCGGCAACCCGTCCATGGGCGGCGGGCACGGCCCGTCGTCGGGCGGACCGTCGTACGGGAACCAGCAGCAGATGTCCCCGGCGATGACCCAGCCGATGGCGCCGGTACGGCCGCAGGCGCCGCAGCCCATGCAGCCGATGCAGCAGGCGCCGTCGCCGATGCGCGGGTTTCTGATCGACGAGGACGACAACTGACGGGCGTTGGGCGCGGGTAGTCGCGCGCAGCCGTCGGCAGGCTGAAGGGCCGGGCCCGGGGTACACACCCCGGGCCCGGCCCTTTCCGCGTGCGCGGGCGGTTTCCCCCACCCCGCCCCTTCCCGAAA
>NZ_MDCR01000326.1 GCF_001723055.1 Streptomyces niveus | reverse complement strand
CTCGACGCGGGCGCCGACGACTATGTGACCAAGCCCTTCCGGCTGGCCGAACTGCTCGCCCGGGTACGGGCCCTGCTCCGGCGCGGCGCGAGCGAACCGGCCGCCTCGCCCACCACGCACGGCGTCCGCATCGACGTCGAGTCGCACCGGGCCTGGATGGGCGAGGAGGAGCTCCAGCTGACCGCGAAGGAGTTCGACCTGCTGCGGGTCCTGGTCAGGGACGCGGGCCGGGTCGTGACCCGCGACCAGCTGATGCGCGAGGTCTGGGACACCACCTGGTGGTCGTCCACGAAGACCCTGGACATGCACATCTCGTGGCTGCGCAAGAAGCTGGGCGACGACGCGGCGAACCCGCGGTACATCGCGACGGTACGGGGCGTCGGTTTCCGGTTCGAGAAGAGCTGAGCCGGCGAGCCGAGCCGAGCCGCGGTTTACCGAGAAGTAGGGCACAGTGCGCCGTCGTCTGATCAACTCCACGCTCGCCGTGGTGCTCGTCGTCATCGCCGTCTTCGGGGTCTCGCTCGTCATCGTCGAGACCCGCACGATCACCAGCAGCGCCCAGGAGAGAGTGGATCTGGAGGCCCAGCGGCTGGTCAGCATCGTCGACAGCCGGCTACTCGGCGGCGAGCGCGTCACCGAGGAGATCCTGCGGGAGCAGATCGACGACGGGCGGTACGCGAAGGTCGAGATCCCCGGCCGCCCGACCGTCGAGATCGGCCAGCGCCCCGAGGACGGCGCCCTGCGGGGCAAGGCCGAGGGCGAGCAGGGCGAGACCGTCACCATCGAGGAGTCCCGCGCGTCCGTCACCCGCGAACTCGGCAACACCCTGATGATCATCGGCGCGGTGGCGCTGCTCGCCGTCATCGCGGCCGTCCTGCTCGCCGTACGCCAGGCCGACAAGCTCGCCTCGCCGCTCACCGATCTCGCCGAGACCGCCGAACGCCTCGGCTCCGGCGACCCGCGCCCCCGCCACAAGCGGTACGGGGTGCCCGAACTGGACCGGGTCGCCGACGTACTCGACTCCAGCGCCGAACGGATCGCGCGGATGCTGACCGCCGAGCGCCGGCTGGCCGCCGACGCGTCGCACCAGCTCCGTACACCGCTCACCGCGCTCTCCATGCGGCTGGAGGAGATCTCCACCACCGACGACCCGGACACCGTCAAGGACGAGGCGACGATCGCGCTCACCCAGGTCGAGCGGCTGACCGACGTGGTGGAGCGGCTGCTCACCAACTCGCGTGACGCGCGCACCGGTTCGGCGATCGTCTTCGACCTCGACGACGTCGTGCAGCAGCAGATCGAGGAGTGGCGCCCCGCCTACCGCAGCGCCGGCCGCGCGATCGTCTGCTCCGGCACCCAGCACATGCGGGCCGTCGGCACACCCGGAGCCGTCGCCCAGGTCCTCGCCGCGCTGATCGAGAACTCCCTGATGCACGGCGGCGGTACGGTCGCGCTGCGCAGCCGGATCACCGGCAACCAGGCCGTGATCGAGGTGACGGACGAGGGGCCGGGCGTACCGGCGAACCTCGGTTCGCGGATCTTCGAGCGCGCGATCAGCGGGCACAACTCGACGGGCATCGGTCTCGCGGTCGCCCGCGACCTGGCGGAGGCGGACGGCGGGCGGCTCGAACTGCTCCAGCAGCAGCCGCCGGTGTTCGCGCTGTTCCTGAGCCGCGAGGTGCGCGTACGCAAGGAGCCGAAGCGGACGGTCAGATGACCCGGCCGGACTCCGGGACCCGCTCGGGCACGGGCACCGTCTCGGGCTGAAGCCTGCGGAAGACCCAGGTGCGGTACGACCAGAAGCGGAACAGTGTGGCCACGCCGATCCCGAGGAACTTGAACACGTTGCTCTGCAGCGGCCCGTCCCAGCCGAAGCCGTACGTCGCGGTGTAGAGCACGCCGTTCTCGATGACCAGCCCGACGGCGCTGAACAGCAGGAAGAGCGTCAGCTCCTTCGTACGGCGGCTCTTGTCGCGGTCCCGGTAGGCGAAGTAGCGGAAGCCCACGTAGTTGCAGGCGATGGCGACGACGGTCGCCAGGATGCTGGCCCGCACCACCGGCAGCTCGGTGGTGTGCCGTACGAGGTTGAAGACGGCCAGATTGACCAGCAGCCCCACCCCGCCGACCGCGCCGAACTTGGCGACCTCGCGGGAGAGCAGGGCCAACCGCTCTCGCAGGGCTTGTCGCTGCGAAGGCGCGGCAGTCATCTGGTCGCTCAGCCCCGTCCGGTGGAAGTGCGGTGTGTTCGGTCGACGACGCAGTCTCCTCGGTGGGATCACCAACATCACCGAGACGGCGCCGACCGACCCACTGTAACCACCGGACCGGCTTAGGGCCTCTCGCTCGGATCATGCCGGGCTCGCGTGCCCTGGCACGCACGCTCGCCGCGTTGTCGTCGGTCGGCATGGCTCCGCCATGCCTCCCTCCTCCGCCTTGCGATCGCACGCACCAGACCCCGCTCCCTGACCCGACCTGATCCGAGCGAGAGACCCAGACTCCGCGACGGATACCCTGGGTGTGTGACGTTTCCGGTAGTCGGCATGGTCGGCGGCGGTCAGCTCGCCCGTATGACCCACGAGGCGGGCATCCCCCTCGGCATCAGATTCAAGCTCCTCAGCGAGACTCCACAGGACTCCGCGGCGCAGGTGGTGGGCGACGTGGTCGTCGGTGACCACCGCGACCTGGAGACCCTGCGCGCCTTCGCGCGCGGTTGCGACGTGATCACCTTCGATCACGAGCATGTGCCGATCGAGCATCTGCGCGCGCTGGAGGCGGACGGTGTGCCCGTACGCCCCGGCCCCGAGGCCCTCGTGCACGCGCAGGACAAGGGCGTGATGCGCGCCCGGCTCACCGAGCTGGGCGCGCCGTCCCCGCGCCATCGCATCGTGACCGACGCCGCCGACGTCTCGGCCTTCGCCGCCGAGGTGGGCGGCTACCCCGTCATCCTCAAGACGGTGCGCGGCGGGTACGACGGCAAGGGCGTCTGGTTCGCCCGATCGGAGGACGACGCCGAGCAGCCCTTCCGGGCCGGCGTCCCCGTCCTCGCCGAGGAGAAGGTCGACTTCGTACGGGAGCTGGCCGCGAACATCGTGCGCTCGCCGCACGGCCAGGCCGTCGCGTACCCCGTCGTGGAGTCCCGCCAGGTCGACGGCGTGTGCGACACCGTCATCGCGCCCGCGCCCGGCCTCTCGGAGGAGCTGTCCGGCGAGGCCCAGCAGCTCGCGCTGCGGATCGCCGCCGAGCTGGGCGTCGTCGGGCATCTCGCCGTCGAGCTGTTCGAGACGGCCGACGGCCGGATCCTCGTCAACGAGCTGGCCATGCGCCCGCACAACTCCGGCCACTGGACCCAGGACGGCGCGACCACCTCGCAGTTCGCCAACCACGTCCGGGCCGTGCTCGACCTGCCGCTCGGCGACCCGCGCCCGCGCGCCCCGTGGACGGTCATGTGCAACGTGCTGGGCGGCGACTACCCCGACATGTACGCGGCGTATCTGCACTGCATGGCGCACGACCCGCAGCTCAAGATCCACATGTACGGCAAGGACGTGAAGCCCGGCCGCAAGGTGGGCCACGTCAACACCTACGGCGACGACCTGGCCGACGTGCTGGAGCGCGCCCGCCATGCCGCCGGATACCTCCGAGGAACGATCACCACATGAGCTCTCCCCTCATCGGCGTCGTCATGGGTTCGGACTCCGACTGGCCGGTCATGGAGGCCGCCGCCCAGGCGCTGGACGAGTTCGAGATCGCGTACGAGGTCGACGTCGTCTCCGCGCACCGGATGCCGCGCGAGATGATCGCGTACGGCGAGCAGGCCGCCGGGCGCGGGCTCAAGGCGATCATCGCGGGCGCGGGCGGCGCGGCCCACCTGCCGGGCATGCTGGCCTCGGTCACCCCGCTGCCGGTCATCGGGGTCCCCGTACCGCTGAAGTACCTGGACGGCATGGACTCGCTCCTGTCGATCGTGCAGATGCCCGCCGGTGTGCCCGTCGCCACCGTCTCCGTAGGAGGAGCCCGTAACGCCGGTCTGCTGGCCGCGCGGATCCTGGCGGCCCACGACCCGGAGCTGCTGGCCCGGATGAAGGACTTCCAGCAGCACCTCAACGAACAGGCCACGGACAAGGGCAAACGCCTCCGTACGAAGGTCGCCGGTCACGACGCCTTCGGCTTCGGAAAGTGAGGGAGGCCACCATGGGCGCCGACGACTATCTGGAGCAGGCCCGCGAGCTGCTCGAAGACTTCCCCGTGGTCGACGGTCACAACGACCTGCCGTGGGCGCTGCGCGAGCAGGTCCGCTACGACCTCGACCGCCGCGACATCGCCGACGACCAGTCGGCGCACCTGCACACCGACATCCCCCGGCTGCGGGCGGGCGGCGTGGGCGCGCAGTTCTGGTCGGTGTACGTACGCTCCGACATGGCCGGCGACACGGCCGTCAGCGCCACGCTGGAACAGATCGACGTCGTCGGGCGCCTGATCGCCCGCCACCCCGGCGACCTCGCCGCCGCGCGCACCGCGGACGAGATGGAGGACGCCCGCCGCACGGGCCGTATCGCCTCCCTGATGGGCGCCGAGGGCGGCCACTCCATCAACAACTCCCTCGCCACGCTGCGCGCCCTGTACGCGCTCGGCGTGCGCTACATGACCCTCACGCACAACGACAACCTCGCATGGGCGGACTCCGCGACCGACGAGCCGGGCGTGGGCGGTCTGTCGCCCTTCGGCCACGAGGTCGTACGCGAGATGAACCGCACCGGCATGCTGGTCGACCTCTCGCACGTGGCCGCGACGACGATGCGCGACGCCCTCGCGACGAGCGCGGCGCCCGTCCTGTTCTCGCACTCCTCCGCGCGGGCGGTCTGCGACCACCCGCGCAACGTCCCGGACGACGTGCTGGAGCTGCTGGCGGCCAACGGCGGCGTGGCGATGGCCACCTTCGTACCGAAGTTCATCCTTCCCGAGGCCATCGCCACGCCGCCGTT
>NZ_MDCR01000325.1 GCF_001723055.1 Streptomyces niveus | reverse complement strand
GCGGGAGCGCTTCACCGCACTGCTCTCCAGGGCGGGCGTACCGGCCCGGGTCCTCGTACAGGGCGACGAACTGCCCCTGGACACCGCCGAGTCCGAGGTCGACCGGCACGACCCCGCGTACGTGATCTACACCTCCGGATCGACCGGCCGCCCCAAGGGCGTCGTCGTCCCGCACTCCAGCGTGGTCGCGCTCCTCGCGAACACCCGCCCCGACATGGACTTCGGCCCGCAGGACGTCTGGGTCCAGTTCCACTCCTTCTCCTTCGACTTCGCGGTCTGGGAACTGTGGGGCGCGCTGGCGCACGGCGGTGAACTGCTGGTGCCCGAGTACGGGCTGACGCGCTCACCCGTCGACTTCCACCGGCTGGTCCGCGAACGCGGCGTGACCGTGCTCAACCAGACCCCGTCGGCCTTCCACCAGTTCATCGAGGCGGACCGGCACGCGGGCGAACCCGTCACGGCGCTGCGCCGCATCATCTTCGGCGGCGAGGCACTGGACCTCGGCCGGCTGCGCGGCTGGGTCGAGCGGCACGGCACCCGGACGCCCGAACTGGTCAACATGTACGGCATCACCGAGACCACCGTCCATGTCACCCACCGGGTCCTGACCGACGACGACTTCGAGGACGACTTCGGCGCCGGCGACGACGTCAGCCCGATCGGCGGACCGATACCCGGCCTGGCCACCTACCTCCTGGACGACCGGCTGCGGCCGGTCCCACCCGGCCGGGTCGGTGCCATCTACGTCGCCGGCGACCAGGTGTCGCTCGGCTATCTGGGCAGGCCGGGGCTGACCGCCGGCCGGTTCGTGGCGAACCCGTTCACCGGCGACGGCACCCGCATGTACCACACGGGTGACCTCGCCCGCCGTACCCTCGACGGCGAGCTGGAGTTCGCCGGCCGCGCCGACGACCAGGTGCAGCTCAAGGGCTTCCGTATCGAACTCGGTGAAGTCGAGTCCGCAGTTCGGGAGTTGGCCGGGGTGATCGACGTGGCCGTCACCGTCGCGGACGGCGGCGACCATCTCGTCGCGCACGTCGTGGGCCAGGTGCCCACCGACCTCGCCGGCCTGCTGGCCACGAGACTGCCCGCGCACATGGTGCCGGGCCGGGTGCTGCCCACCGACGCCCTGCCGCTGACGGTCAACGGCAAGCTGGACCGCAAGGCACTGACGGCGCTGGCCGCACGCGACGACACCCCGTCGGCGGACCACAGTGGCACCGCGCTCGCCACGCTCGTCGGCGTGTACGCGGAGACACTGTCCGGCACCGACGTGGACGCCGACACCGACTTCTTCATGGCCGGCGGCGACAGCATCGTCGCCATCACCGTGATCAACCGGGCCAGGGCCCTCGGACTGCCGATCGCACCCCGCGACGTCTTCCTGTTCCGCACCCCACGCGCCCTCGCCGAGCACCTGGCGTCGCGCGAACCGCGGGCCGATGCCCCCGCGCCGACCCGCCACGAGGACGGCCCCCTCACACCGACGCCGATCATCCTGCGCCAGCGCGAACTCGGCGGCTCCCTCGCCCGGTTCGCCCAGGCCAGGACGGTGCCGGCACCCGAGGGAACCGGCTTCGCCGACGCCGAGCGCGCCGCGAACGCCGTCGTGGCCGCCCACCCGGTGCTCCGCCTGCGGCTGCGCGCCGAGCAGGGCGTCTGGGCACCGCGCACCGAACCCGCCCGCCAGGTCACCGTCCTGCGCACGGACGGGACAGACCCGACGGCCGCAGCGAACGACGCCGCCGGACGTCTCGACCCCGAATCCGGAGACGTCGTCGCCTTCTCCTGGCTGGAGGCGACCCGGACCCTGGTCGTCACCGTCCACCACCTCGTCGTCGACGCCGTGTCCTGGCTGGTCCTCCTCGACGACCTGGCCACCGCCATGAGCGGCGCGGCCCTGCCGCCGCCGACCACCTCCTACGCCGAGTACGCGGACGCGCTGGCGATCCGGTCCACCCAGGCCGTCGACAGCCTCGGACACTGGATCAGCACCCTCCAGGCGCCCGCTCTGCTGCCCGACGTCCAGGGGCTGCGCGAGCGGACCGTCGTCCTCCCGCCCGACATCAGCGACCGGCTGACACGCACCGCGCCGGCCGCGCTCGGCACGGGACTCACCGAGTTGCTGTGCGGCGCGCTGCGCACCGCGCTGACACACAGCCAGCCCGCCCCCACCGACCTGGCGATCGACCTGGAGCGGCACGGCCGGGTCCCCGCCGCCGACCACCACGACTACACCCGTACGGTCGGCTGGTTCACCTCCATCGCGCCCGTACGGCTCACCGCCCACACCGACCCGGTCGCGGCGTCCCGCGAGGTCGCCGAACGGCAGCCGGACGAGAGCGGGCACGTCGCCTACGGGCAGCTCAGGTATCTCAACCCGCAGACCGCCCCGCTGCTGACGGCCCGCCCGCAGGTGCTGTTCAACTACCTCGGCCGGGGCGGCGAATCGAAGGCCCTGCACCTCACCGGCGGTGACCAGGGCAGCCCGTACGCCGTCGAGGTCAACGCCTGGACCGACGACGCCACCGGATCCCTGCACGCGGCCTTCACCCTCGCCGACGGCGTCCCCGACGCGATCACCGAGCACTGGCGGCACGCGCTCACCCACCTCGCCGACGCCGCCGCGACGGCCGAACGCACCGCGCCCGTCACTCCCCTCCAGCGGGGCCTCTTCTTCCAGGCGCAGATGGCGGGCTCGGCCGGACACTACGTCGCGCAGAGCTACTTCACCTTCGGCCGGCGCCTGGACACCGACGCGCTCGCCGATGCCATGGCGTACGTGATCGCTCGCCACCCCGTCGCCGGCGCCGGCTTCACCACCGACGACGACGGCAACCCGGTCCAGGTCATCAAGGCCGGCCGGCGGGTCGACGTGACCACGGTCGAGCTCTCCACGGACGCGGAGGTCGAGGCGCTGCGCGCCCGCGACCGGGACACCGGATTCGACCCGGCGCGCCCGCCGCTGATCCGGCTGACGGTGGTACGGCTGCCGGACGGCCGGGACGGTCTGCTGCTCAGCTACCACCTGCTGCTGTGGGACGGCTGGTCCCGCGAGATCCTGCTGCGCGACCTGTTCGACGCGTACGAGGCCGTCCTCGCGGGCGAGCCCCCGGCCCCGGTCCCGGCCACACCGAGCTTCGAGGAGTACGCCCGGACGCTTGCCGCCAAGGACTCCGCCGCATCGGAACGCTTCTGGGCCGACCACCTGTCCGGCCTGGCCGGACCGACACTGCTCGCCGGACCGGAGCCGGCCCTGACGGACGACCTGCCGCGCGCGCTCGTGCGGACGATGTCGGCCGAACTGTCCGACCTGCTGCGGGAAGCGGCGAAGGCGCACGGCGTCACGCTGAACTCCGTACTGACCGGTGCGTTCGGACTGCTCCTCGGCGCGCACACGGGGCGCGGCGACGCGGTGTTCGGTGTCACCGTCTCGGGCCGTGAGGGCGAGGGCCTCGGCGACATCGTCGGTGTGCTGCTCAACACGGTGCCCATGTGGACCCGCGCCAGGCCCGACGACACGGTCGGCGCGTATCTGTCGGCCGTCCAGAGGGCCAGGGTCGAGGCGATGGAGCACGAGCACGTCGGGCTCGGCGAGATCCAGCGCGCCAGCGGGCACACCACCCTCTTCGACAACCTGTTCGTGCTCCAGAACTTCCTGGACTTGGACGCCTTCGCCGAGATGAACGCCCGGCACGGCATCGACTCCGTACAGGCGGACGACTCCACGCACTACCCGTTCACCTGGGTCGTCACGCCCGGCGACCGGCTCACGGTCAAGCTGGAGCACCGCGACGACGACCCTGAGAACGCCGGCCGTCTCCTGGACGACTATCTGCGCGTACTGGAGGACCTGGCCCGGTCGACGGGCCCGGTCGGCGCGCTGAGGGGGCCGGGGCCGCTGCCCGAGCCCGCCCGCCGTACGGAGGTCGGTACCGACACCGTGGTCGACCGGTTCGACCGGGCGGCGGACCGCCATCCGGAGCGGGTCGCACTCGTCGCCGACGGCGCGACCATGACCTTCGCGGGGCTCCGCGACCGCAGCCGCGCGCTGGCCGGTGTGCTCGCCGCGCGGGGCATCGGCCCCGAGACGAACGTGGGCCTCGCGATCCCGCGCTCCCTCGACTCGATCGTGGCGCTCTTCGCCGTACTGCGCGTCGGCGCCGCATACGTACCGCTGGAGCTGGACCACCCGGACGAGCGGATCGCCGCGATCGTCGCGGACGCCCGGCCGGCGGTGACCCTCACCGTGAGCGCCGTCTCTCCCCGGCTGACCGGTGAACTCATCGAGCTGGACCGCCCGTTGCCCGAGGCCGCGCCCTGCCGGACGTACGCCCCGGACGACCCGGACCGGCTGCGGCACCCCGCGTACACCATCTACACCTCCGGTTCGACCGGAAAGCCCAAGGGCGTCGTCACCGAGTACGCCGGGCTCACCAACATGCTGATCAACCATCAGCGACGCATCTTCGAACCGGTGCTGGCCGAGCACGACCACCGGGTTTTCCGGATCGCGCACACCGTGTCGTTCGCCTTCGACATGTCGTGGGAGGAGCTGCTGTGGCTCGCCGACGGCCACGAGGTGCACATCTGCGACGAGGAACTGCGCCGCGACGCGCCCCGGTTGGTGGAGTACTGCCTCGACCACGGGATCGACGTCATCAACGTGACCCCGACCTACGCGCGACAACTGGTGGCCGAGGGCCTGCTCGACAACGCCGAACAGCGGCCCGCGCTCGTGCTGTTGGGCGGTGAGGCTGTCACCCCGACGCTGTGGCGGCGGCTCGCCGAGACCGAGGGCACGGTCGGCTACAACCTGTACGGGCCGACCGAGTACACCATCAACACCCTGGGCGTCGGCACCTTCGAGTGCCAGGACCCGGTGGTGGGCGTGGCGATCGACAACACGGATGTGTACGTGCTCGATCCATGGCTGCGCCCCCTGCCCGACGGCGTTCCCGGTGAGCTGTACGTGTCGGGAGTCGGCATCGCGCGCGGCTATCTGGGCCAGAGCGCCCAGACCGCGCACCGCTTCGTCGCCTGCCCGTACGGCGCGCCCGGCGAGCGCATGTACCGCACCGGCGACCTGGTGCTCCGGCGGCCCGACGGCAACCTGACCTATCTGGGCCGTACCGACCAGCAGGTCAAGATCCGGGGCCACCGGGTCGAACTCGGCGAGGTGGAGGCCGCGTTCGCGGCGCACCCGGCGGTGCGGTTCGCCGCCGCGGTGGCCCAGCCGGACCCGCAGGTCGACGGCGCGTACCGGCTCGCCGCCTATCTCGTCCTGGACGGCGCCGACCTCACGGCCGTCGCCGCCCAAGTGGGGGCCGCCCTGCCGGACTTCCTGCGCCCGACGCACTACGCCGAGGTCGCCGGCATCCCGCTGACGGTGAACGGGAAGGCTGACACCAAGGCGCTGCCGGAGGCCAGGCCGCTCGGCGCGCTGACCACGGCGGGCGAACGCGGCCCGGGGACGGAGACCGAGACCTCGGTGTGCGAGTTCTTCGCCGAGGCCCTGGACCTGGACGACGACGAGGTGAGCGCGGTGAGCGACTTCGTGTCACTCGGCGGGCACTCCATGCTGGCGGTGCGGCTGATCGGCATGCTCCGCCGTGAGTACGGTCCTGTGGTCACCATCCGTGACCTGTTCACCCTGCGAACCCCGGAAGCGATTGCCCGCCATCTTGATGAAAACTCCTGACCCCAAGCGGCCCTCCCCGGGGTCGGACATCCTGCGGACCGCCCTGCGCCGCAACGTCGGCGCCATGGCCAAGGGCACCGGGCTCATGGGCCTGTACCAGGCGGCGGAGACCGCCTTCCCCATCGCGCTCGGACTGATCGTCGAGCACACGATGCAGGACCGCAGCCTCGGCGCCCTCGGTCTGTCGATCGCCGCGCTGGCCGTGATCATCACGACCGTCTCGCTGTCGTGGCGGTTCGGGATGCGTACGCTGCAGAAGGCCAACACGACCGAGGCGCACCGCTGGCGGGTGCGGGTCGCGGAGTGCGGACTCCAGCCGGTGGCCAGGGACGTCGATCTGAAGTCCGGCGAGGTACTGACCATCGCCACCGAGGACGCCGACCAGACCGCCGACATCATCGAGGTCGTGCCGCTGCTGATCAGCTCGCTCGTCGCGGTGCTCGTCGCGGCGGTCGCGCTGGGCCTGGCCGACCTCCGCCTCGGTCTGCTGGTGATCGCGGGAACCGTCGCGATCCTGTCCGTCCTGGCCGTGATGTCCAAGAGGATCGGCGCCAGTACCCGCGAACAGCAGGCGCGGGTGGCACGGGCCGGAGCCAAGGTCGCCGACCTGATCACCGGTCTGCGCCCGCTGCACGGCTTCGGCGGCAACCACGCGGCCTTCCTCTCGTACCGGAAGGTCAGCTCGGACGCGAAGCGGCAGGCGGTCACCGTCGCCCGGGTGAACGGCGCGTACGCGGGCACCGCCCTCGCTCTGAACGCCGTCCTCGCCGGCGCGGTGACCCTGGCGGCCGGCTGGCTGGCGTTCGGCGGGCAGATCAGCATCGGCGAACTGGTCATGGCCGTGGGCCTCGCGCAGTTCATCATCGAACCGCTGAAGCTGTTCTCGGAGATGCCGAAGTACGTGATGATGGCGCGCGCCTCCGCCGACCGGATGGCGCTCGTGCTGGGCGCGCCGCCGTTGACGACCCCGGGGCCCGAGCGCCCGGCGGCGGGCGGCGGCCTTGAGGTCGACTGCGTGGTGCACGGCTCCCTGAACCGGCTGAAGTTCACCGTGCCCGCCGGTGAGTTCGTGGCGATCGCCGTCTACCAGCCGCGCGCGGCGGCCGACCTGGCGTCGATCCTCGCCGTCAATGTCCCGCCGCACGCGTACGAGGGAGTGGTACGCGTCAGCGGCCAGGCGCTCTCGGACCTGTCGATCGAGGCCGTCCGCGAGCACATGCTGGTCAACCCGTACGACGGGGAGATCTTCGCGGGCACCCTCCGCACGAACATCGACCCGTCGGGCACCGGCAGCCTGATCCCCGAGGCCGTCGAGGCGTCCATGCTCACCGACGTCGTCGCCCTCCACCGGGACGGACTCGACTACGCGGTACGGGACCGGGGCGCGAACCTCTCGGGCGGCCAGCGCCAACGGCTGTCCCTGGCCCGCGCCCTCGCCACCGACAGCGAGATCCTCGTCCTGCACGACCCGACGACGGCCGTGGACGCGGTCACCGAGCAGCTGATCGCGCGCAACGTCGCGAAGCTGCGCCGGGGCCGTACGACCGTCGTGATCACCAGCAGCCCGGCGCTCCTGGACGCCGCCGACCGGGTGCTGGTCCTGGACGAGGGCGTCGTCGTCGCCGAGGACACCCACCGCAACCTGCTGGCCACGGACGAGGACTACCGCCTGGCGGTGACGCGCTGAGCGGAGGCCGAAGCCGTCACCCGAGCGCCCAGGCGACGTCCCGCAGCAGCGCGTGGCGCCAGCCCGCCCGGTCATGACCGGACGGTGACCGGGACACCCGTACGGTGGCGCCCGCCCGCTCTGTCAGGCTCTCGGCCGGCGCGCAGTGAGGCAGCATCCGGGTCTCGTGCTCGCCGACGTCGAACGCGCAGCGCAGCGCGGACAGTTCGGGATGCTCCCGCAGGCGCGCGGCGATCGCGCCGCCGGCCGGGCCGCCCAACGGGTCCGCCCACTCGGTGGCGCCGGGCGCCCACCAGAACGACGGTGACTGGCAGGCGATACGGGACACCAACTCCGGGAATTCCAGGGCCGCGTACATCGCGCTCAGCCCGCCGAGGCTCTGCCCGGCGACCACCAGCCGGTCCCAGTCGGCGGGCACGCCGCTCTCCGCCACCAGTGGCCGCAGTTCGTCCCGTACCGCCTCCCACAGCTCGGGCCGGCACCCGAACTCGGCCTCCCGGTCCTTGGCAGGCAGGAAGACGAGGGTGACGGGCGGCATCTCACCGGCGGCGACGGCCGAGTCGAACGCGGTCATCGCGGGGTGCAGATAGAGCCAGTCGTCCCCGTCGAGCAGCAGGACCACCGGTCCGCCGCCGCCCGCCGGGTGGACGCGTACGGTACGCCGCCCGCCGAGCCGTTCGCTGTTCCAGCGGAGCCGGGTACGGGGGAGGGGCAGGACGTCCTCGGCGCCCACGGCGGGCCAGTGCGGTTGGTCCGGGGCGTCCGGGGTCGCGGCGATGGACCGGTCACCGCCGGCGCCCACCGGGTTGAACGGGTCCGCGTACGCCGTGCCGCCCGCCACGAGCCGGTACGTCACCCGCAGGCGTGCGGGCATGGGCACTTCGGCGTACCAGCAGTCCGTATCCGCCCATCGGGACAGGGGAGTTGGCTCCGCCCAGCTCTCGAAGTCGATGCTCGCCGGTGATCCCCGCCACAGGAACAGCGTGCGCCAGCCGCCGCCGTCGGCGGGGACGGAGGCGGGTGTCCGTGCCGCCGCCCAGAACGCGTCGGTGCCGGGCTCACCGGACAGTCCGAACTCGGCGAAGGCGTGGTCCCGGCCGGCCGCGAGGGGCATCGACGTCTCCTTGTGAGAGGGAAGGCGAAAGGCTAGGCTCGCCACTGATTAGGGGAGCCTAACCTAACGTGGTCTCGCTCTGTATTCCTGATCGGTCCCGCTCCCGATCCACCACCCCCGGCGGCGCGCTCACCCGCCCCGCCGGCCCCGAGGAGGCACGCACCCATGAGCACCACCCCCCTCAACCCGTTCGACGACCCCGAAGGCCGATTCCTGGTCCTGGTCAACGACGAGGGGCAGCACTCGCTCTGGCCGTCTTTCGCCGAGGTGCCCGGGGGGTGGACGATCGTCTTCGACGAGAACACCCGACAGGCGTGCCTGGACTTCGTCGAGGCGCGCTGGACCGATCTGCGTCCCCGATCCCTCGCGGCGTCCACGGACGTGTGACCCTCGCGGTCGCGCGGTGAACCCCGCCCCGACAGCCGGCATTTCGGAGGGGCACCGCCGATGCTCCGCACCAGACTGACCAACGCGCGCTTCCTCACCATGGATCCGGACCACCCCGTCGCCCACGACCTGGGCATCTGGCGGGGCCGGATCGTGGGTCTGGACGAGGCCGTGACCTCCTTGCCCGCGCGCGAGGTGATCGACCTTCAGGGCGCCACCGTGCTGCCCGGGTTCGTCGACGCCCATGTGCACCTGGCCTGGACGGGGCTGAAGGCGGACGCCGTGAGCATCGCGGGCCGCACGCGGATCGAGGACGTACTTGCCGTCGTGGCGCGGGCCGCCGACCGCGCGGGCCCGCCCGGCGGCTGGCTGAGCATCGCCGGCTACGACCAGCGGCCCCTGGGCCGTCATCTGACCGCCGCCGAACTGGACACGGTCAGCGCGGGGCGCAAGGTGTTCCTGCTGCACGACTCCGGGCACGGCTGCGTCGTCAACTCAGCCGTCCTGGACCTGCTCCCGGCCGGCATCCCGCACGAGAACGGCTTCCTCGCCGAGGGCGCCATGGGCGCCGCCCGCGCGCTGCGTCTGCCGTACTCCCAGCGGGAGTTGGCCGAGGCGATCGGGCATGCCGCCCGGACCGCGCTGTCCCAGGGCGTCACCGCCTGCGCGGAGGCCGGTATCGGCGGCGCGCTCTTCGGCCACAGTCCGGTCGAGCTGGGCGCGTACCAACTCGCCCGCGAGGAAGGGCTGTTGCCGCTGCGCGTGCAGCTCATGGTGGCCGCCGAACGGCTGGGCCCGGTCGCCGCGCACCGGGACGACGGCATTCCCAGGGCGCTGGATCTGGGTCTGCGCACCGGGTTCGGCGACGACCGGCTCTCCGTGGGCGCGCTGAAGGTCTACACGGACGGCGGGATGATGGCGCGGACCGCGGCTCTCAGCCGGCCCTACGAAGGGCTCGACCACGCCGGTCAGTTGCAGGACGACCCCGGCGTCCTCGCGGACACGATCGTGGCCGGCCATCTCGCCGGCTGGCAGCTCGCCGTCCACGCGATCGGCGACCGTGCCGCGGACCTCGCCCTGGACGCCCTGGAGCGGGCCCAGCGTCTGCGGCCCCGCCCCGGCGCCCGGCACCGTGTCGAGCACGCCGGCCTGATCCGCCCCGACCAGCTCCCGCGCTTCGCGCGGCTCGGCGTCAGCGCCGTCGTACAGCCCGCCTTCCTGCGCCACTTCGGCGACGACTACGCGGCGCTCATGGGCGCGGAGCGGGCGCCCTGGCTCTACCGGGGCAGGGCCTTCCTGGACCACGGCATCCCCCTCGTGGGCAGCTCCGACCGTCCCGTCACGGACGGATCCCCGCTGCGGGCCGTCCAGTTCATGGTCGAGCGGACCTCCGGGTCGGGCCGGGTGATCGGCCCGGACGAGGGCGTCACCGTGGACGAGGCCCTGCGCGCCTACACGGTCGCCGGTGCCTTCGCCTGCCACTGGGAGGACACCCTGGGCAGCCTCACCCCGGGCAAGGCCGCGGATCTGGTCGTGCTCGGCGACGATCCCCGGCGCGTCGACCCCTCACGTATCGGGGACATCGAGGTGGTGGCCACCTATGTCGACGGCGGCGAGGCGGGTCCAACAGGAGCCTCCCCGACTGGACTTGAAAGTAAGGTAAGGCTAACCTAATCTCGTTTGTCTCGTCGGAGTGCCGCGGCGCCCAGCCGCCCTCCGCTCGTGGAACCGAGGAAGGAAAGCCTTGATCACGGCTACGCCGCGCCCCGCCCCCCAGCCGCGCACGCTTCATTCGCACGCGCTCCTCGCGCCGACGCCCTCCGTGCGCACCGCCCGGCCGGACGACGCCGCCGCGCTCGCCGAACTCTCCCGGCCCTTCGCGCGCTCGGGAGCACTGCGCGAGCGGCCCGCCTCGCTGTACGCCACCCACGCGGCCGACTTCCTCGTCACCCAGGTCCCCGGAGGCCCCCTCGACGGCTGCGTCGGACTGCGCGTGCACGCGGGCGCCCCGGGGGAGGGCCGTGGACCCGTCGGCGTTCTCTACAACTTCTGCGTGGCCGGGCACCGGCAGGGCCACGGGGTGGGGGCCGGACTGCTGCGCGCCGCGCTCGCCGTGGCACGCGCCCAGTCGCTCGGTGCCCTGTTCACGGCGACGACGGGCGGTGGCGGCCTGTTCCTCCGCCACGGCTTCGTGCCCACGACCGCGCGCCTCGCGCCTCCGGCCTGGGCGGCGTCGCTGGACCCCCGGCGCGACGCGCGGATCCTCAGGCGGACGCTGTGACGGTGGTACCGGGGCTGACCTCGTCGAGAACGCCCCGCAGCACCGCGTGAGGTACCCGGCCGTCGAGCACGTGCGCCCTGCGCACTCCGCCGCGTACGGCCGACAGGCAGCCCTCCATCTTCGGCAGCATTCCACTCGCGAGACCCGGCAGCAGTCCGTCCAGCGCGTCGGCGGTCAGATGCTCGATCACCTCGGTGCTGTGCGGCCAGTTCGCGTACAGCCCCGCCACATCGGTGAGTATCACCAGACGCGCGGCGTCCAGGGCCACGGCCAGGGCCGACGCCGCGAGATCCGCGTTGACGTTGTAGACCTGACCGTCCGCGCCGCGTGCCACGGGGGAGATCACCGGAATGTGGCCACGCTCCAGGAGTGTGCGCACCATGCCCGGGTTGACCTCCACGATGTCGCCCACCAGGCCGATGTCCACCGCCCGGCCGGCCACCCACGCCGACCGGCGCACGGCCGTCAGCGTGTGCGCGTCCTCGCCCGTCATGCCCACCGCGAAGGGTCCGTGGGCATTGATGTGGCCGACCAACTCCCGCTGGACCCGGCCCGACAGCACCATGCGTACGACGTCCATGGTCTCCGCGGTGGTCACCCGCAGACCCGCCTCGAACCGGGTCTCCAGGCCGAGCCGGTCGAGCATCGCGCTGATCTGCGGCCCGCCCCCGTGCACGACGACCGGGCGCAGGCCCGCGCGCCACAGCTCCACGACGTCCTGGGCGAAGGTCCGTTGCAGACCCTCGTCCACCATGGCGTTGCCGCCGAACTTGACGACGACCGCGCTGCCGTGCGGCTCCGCGGCCGGCCCGGAGCGTGGACCGCCTGTCGTGCGGCGGGTCGGCGGCGGACGGAGGATCGCCCCGTCGGCGCGGCCGCTTGCCCCGGTCACGGTGGCCCGTTCCGTCATGGTCCCCGTCTCTCGTGATGTCCGTGGTGATGTTCGTCGTGGAGCCGGTCGGCGTGTCATGGCCGGCGTCCGGTTCGCGGCGCCCGCGCGGGAGTTACGTGTTCCTCGGCTCCCGGTGCGGGAGAAGACCGCGCAGGAGACCGGCCACCGCGTCGCCGGCGACGAACGGCTGTATCTCGCGCATGAAGGCGTCGGCCGCCACGGGTCAACTCCCCGCCGGGAAGACGCCGGCGAAGTGGTTCGGCGTGTCGTGGATCAGCGGCGCGGCGCGCAACGGGTCGATCCGCCAGGCGGCTTGGGGTCCGCGGTCCGGCATCGGGTGGGGATCGGCGGCCAGTCGCCGCATGTGGTCTCCCTCCCCTGATGGCGCGCACGCCACCGGGTCCGGACCAGCAGGGCGTTCTTAGCTTAGCCTAACCTAAATAGTGCGACGAGGGCTGTCCCGCGACGCGTCCTGCCGCGCGCACCGGCGTCCCCGGTGACCCGATGTCCGCGAGGCACAATTGGGCCGCCGCCCCCGGCCCGGCGGGCACCACTCCCCAACCCTCCCGAAGGACTGACGACATGAGCAGTACCGCGGACGCGATCAAGACGGTCCCCCTCACCGCCGATGTGTACGACTACGTCCTGGCCCAGGCGGAGCCGCCAACCCCCGTCCAGGAAAGGCTGATCGCCCGCACCCGGGCGCTCGGCGGGCCCGCCGCGATGCGCGTTCCGCACGAACAGGCTGTCCTGCTCACCCTGTTGGCCCGGCTGACCGACGCCCGCAACATCGTCGAGGTCGGCACCTTCACCGGCTACTCGACCCTCGCGCTCGCCGAGGGGCTGGCGCCCGGCGGCCGGGTCCTCGCCTGCGACGTCTCCACCGAATGGACCTCGATCGCGCGCGAGGCGTGGCACGAGGCCGGCGTCCAGGACCGTATCGACCTCCGCGTCGCCCCGGCCCTCGACACGATCCGGGCCCTGCCGGCGGAGCCGCTGATCGACCTCGTCTTCCTGGACGCCGACAAGCCGGGCTACATCGCCTACTGGGACGAACTCGTCCCGCGCGTGCGCCCGGGCGGGCTGCTGCTCGCCGACAACGTGCTGTACGGGGGCGACGCGGCACGCACCGACGCCGAGGGCAACGGCCTGGCGATCAGGGAGTTCAACGCGCACGTCCGCGCGGACGACCGGGTCGAGTCGGTGCTCCTGCCGATCGCGGACGGCCTGACCCTCGCCCGCAAACGCTGACCGCGCACGGAGCGCGCACGACCGACCGGCTCACCAGTCGTGGACGGTCCCGTCGTGGAGACGGTTGACCGGCAGATACGCCTGGGCGTACGGGTGGGCGGCGGCCAGCTCCTCGTCCAGCTCCACACCGATACCGGGGTCCTCGCCCGGATGCAGGTGCCCGTCCGTGAAGGTGTAGGCGTGGCGGAACACCTCGTGGGTGAGGGGGGTGTGGCCCGAGTACTCCTGGATGCCGAAGTTGTGCACGGCGAGGTCGAGATGGACGGCGGCGGCCATCCCCACCGGGGAGATGTCCTGCGGCCCGTGCACGGCGCTCTTGATCTGGTACTGGGCGGCGAAGTCGAAGAGCTTGCGCAGCGGGGTGACTCCGCCGAAGTGGGTGACCGCCGAGCGTACGTAGTCGATCAACTGCTCGGTGATCAGGGTCTGGTAGTCGTACACCGTGTTGAAGACCTCGCCGATGGCCAGCGGTGTGGTGGTGCCGCGGCGAACCAGGCGCAGCGCCTCCTGGTTCTCGGCGGGCGTGCAGTCCTCCAGCCAGAACGGCCGGTAGGGCTCCAGGTCCTTGCCGAGCCGGGCGGCCTGGATCGGGGTGAGCCGGTGATGGGCGTCGTGGAGCAGCGGCAACTCGGCGCCGAACTCGGCGCGTACCGCCTCGAACACGGCCGGGATGTGCCGCAGATACGCGGCGGTGTCCCAGTCCTCCACCAGCGGGCGCGCCTGCTGGTGGAGGATCGGCGCACCCGCGCCGTCGGTGTCGGAGACCCCGTAGACGGCCTTGAGACCGGGGACGCCGGACTGGATACGGACGGCGGGGTAACCCTCCGCCAGCCGCGCGCGTACGGAGTCCAGGAGCTCGGGTATGTCCCGGCCGTCGGCGTGCCCGTAGGTGCCGACGCGTTCGCGGCTGGCGCCGCCCAGCAACTGGTAGAGCGGGAGCCCGGCGGCCTTCGCCTTGATGTCCCACAGCGCCACGTCGACGGCGGCGATGGCGGCCATCGTCACCGGCCCCCGCCGCCAGTACGCCCCCCGGTACAGCGACTGCCAGGTGTCCTCGACGCGGTGCGGGTCGAGGCCGACGAGCAGCGGTGCCACATGGTCGGTGAGATAGCTGACGACGGCGAGTTCCCTGCCGTTCAGGGTGGCGTCGCCGAGGCCGGTGAGACCCTCGTCGGTCGTCAGCTTCAGGGTGACGACCGACGAGGGTCTCA
>NZ_MDCR01000324.1 GCF_001723055.1 Streptomyces niveus | reverse complement strand
GTGTCCCCTGGGGGACACTGGGGGACACCCAGGGGACACGGGGACACCGGTTACGCCACCTCCTCGAACGGCTTGACGAGGGTGTGCAGTTTGGACCGGTTGGGGCCGTCCTTGACGTCGATGAAGCCCTCGTCAACGAGGCGCGCGACCGCTGCGGCGACGACGTCCTTCTTGCCGCCGACGCGGTCCTGGATGCCACGGGCGTTGACGGGCTCGCGGGCGCCTGCGATGGCGTCCGAGACCTTCCGCATGACCTCGGTCGGCCGGAAGGGGCCGACGTGCTCGACAGGGGCATACAGGGACGCCTCGGTGAACGTCTCGTCGCGGGACTTCAGGACGAAGTCGGCGAACCAGTGCAGGCCGCTGGTGTGCGGCAGCGCGTGCTTGCGGAGCTGGCCCGGCCGGTCCTTGGCGATGCGCACGGTCGACTTGCCGGTGACGCCGACGCCGAACGCCTGACGGTTCTCCAGCACGTACATGGCCCCGTTCAGGCCGTTGAGCTTGTGGACGCCGCCGATGGCGTACCGGCCGCGCCCCTCCTTGTCCTTCACGACGTGATCGAGCGTGGCCACTGCGGCGCCCATCTCTGCGATGGGCCGCAGCAGCATGCGCCCGAACTTCGCGACGTCGGTGTTGTCCTTCAGTTCCATGCCGTGCATGGCCATGCCCTCGGTCACGCCGTCGATGGGCACGAAGGTGGGTCGCAGGTCGTTGAGTGCCTGGCCGATCTCTAGCCGGTTGAAGCCGATCGTCAGGGGTTCCTCGGGCCGGATGTACGCGAACCGGGCACTGATGTCGGCGACGCTGGCGCCGAGGGCGAGCAGCCGGCCGACGACACCGGGGGCGTCGTCCTCGAAGTCGATGAAGACGACGCCGTTCCCGGCGGCCAGCTCGTGGGCCACCGCCATGAGCGCGAACCACGTCTTGCCGCCCTCGGACTCGCCGACGACCGAGTGCATGCGCCCCGCGTAGAACAGGGGAACTCCGTCGTCACGTTGCCCGACGGTGGGCACGGGCGCCTTGTATGACCCGTCGAGCACTGCGGCAATGTCGCGCGGTCGCCACGTCGGCACCGGGGTGGGCTGGGTCGCCACGGTGAGCCGTGTCGGCTCCGGCGCGTACGGGGTCTCGGAGTGGTCGGGCGGTGGGTCGCCGCCCCACTCCTCGCCCCACATCTCCGGTTCAGGCTGGGTCACGCTGCGGCCCGCCCCTCTTCGGTGTACGTGTAGGTGAGGTACCGGCCGGGCTTGCCGGGCACGGCGATGGGCGGCCAGCCGGGCGTGGGCACCAGCTCGTGCGGCTCGTATGGCCGCGCGGCGGCATCGAGCACGGCCAGGGGCACCCCGGAGGAGATCGGCGGCCGTGCCCTGATGGCGTCGTCCAGGTCGGCGGCGATGTCGGCCCCGTACTTGCGCCACATCTCGGCGTAGTCGAGCGCGGCGGCCAGGCGCTTCGGGTCCTCGGGTTCGAGGTCTTTCCACGCCTGGGTGCCGTACCGGGGGAACTCGCGGTCGAGGAAGCGGGCCTTGGCGTCGGTCCACCACTGCCCGGCGTCCGAGGGGGCCGCCGGAGCTTCGGGCATTTCGTTACGCATTTCGTTACGCTGCTCGTCGTCTGGCTCGATGCCGCAGGCGTCGTCGCAGTCCTCGGGGTCGCGGTGGCCGCAGTCGAGCGGCTCACACCGCAGGGCGGCTTCCCGCCGGCGGGCGAGCTGTGCCACGATGGGCTCTGCGCCCACTGCGCTGGATTCCTGAAACGCCCCGCCTAGCCCGCGGGGCGTTTCTGCGTTCTCGTTCGTCATGCGGCTTTCCGCCCTCCGGCCTGTTCGGCGTCCCACTGGGCCAGTGCGGCCAGGCTGTATCGCGCCTGGCGACCGGCCTTCATGTAGGCGGGCCCGTAGCCGATCTGCCGCCAGTAGCGGATCGTGCTCTCGGCGATGCGGTACCGCTCGGCGACCTCGGCGGACGTCAGGTATTGGGGCTGTCCGATGCGCTCTGCTAGCCCTTCAGTCATCGATCTTCTCCTTGTGAAGTCTCGATCTTCACGTAGCGATGGTTCAAGCTAGCACTGTTGCTCACTGATGGGGAAGTAGGTACCTTCAGCACGTGAAGATTGACGAGGTCGGGAAGTCCTTCGGTGCCATGGTTCGCACCGCTCGGGAGAATCAGCAGATGACGCAGGCGGCTCTTGCTGCGCAGCTCGGAAAGATCCTCAACAAGGAGGTGAACCCGCTTGCCGTGACCCGCATTGAGGCCGGCTCCAGGCCGGTGCCTCTCCAGGAGGCTGCCGCGCTGGCCCGCATCCTGAATCTTGAGATTGATCCTTTGATCAACCCGGCCCCGGTCCGCATGTCGCGTGATGAACTCGCACACCGGGCCGAGGAGGTCCGCGACCAGATCAACAAGATGCACTTGGAAGAGGTGCGCTTGATGACGACCTCCGCCTCGGCGAATCAAGGTCTTCGTCAAGTGCGGACCCGCAAGGCCGAGTTGGAGCGGGAGCTTCAGGCGGTGCAGCGGGCGGTGCAGAGAGACGGAGACCGTGGCGAGCAAGAACATCCAGAAGCGCCCGAACGGTAAGTGGCGCGCGCGATACAGGGACCTGGCGGGCAAGGAGCACGCTCGGCATTTCGGTCGGAAGCTCGACGCCGAGAGGTGGCTCGACGAAGTAACAGCCGCCCTGGTGACCAGCACTTACGTAGACCCGAAGGACAAGAAGCTCACGGTCGATGAGTGGTGCGACCTGTGGATCGAGTCTTACGCGAAGCGGGCATCGACTGTGCGTCAGGCGAAGGTGCACCTGGCGCAGATCCGGACGGAGTTCGGGCCGCTCCCGCTGATGGCCGTGGACGAGATGGCTGTGAAGCGCTGGATGGCCCGCCTGCTGCGAGCCGGGGTGGCGCAGTCGTACCGGTTCGCACTGCATAGCCGGCTGTCTCAGGTGATGCGGGCCGCGGTGCGAGCGAAGAAGATCACGGCAAACCCGTGTTCACGAGAGTCCTCGCCTGGCGGTGGCAAGCAGCGCCCCTACGTCTGCACGGACGCGCAACTGTGGCAGCTCTACGAAGCGGCGGAGCCGAAGTACCGCCCGGCTCTCCTGCTAGGGGCATTCGCCGGCTTGCGCACGGCGGAAGCGTGCGGGCTGCGGGTCGCTGACGTTGACCTTGATGCGATGACAGTGACGCCGACGGTGCAATACCCGGCCCAGCCGCTCAAGACAGAGACGAGCGTGGCGGCCGTACCGATCCCGCCGGTGTTCGCGGGGGAGCTCAAGCGGCTGCTCGACGGCCGCGCTGATGGGTGGGTACTACCCGACGACGAGGGCGAGCAGTTGGGGCCGTGGAAGATCGAGCGGCACATGCGCCGGATTCGCAGGAAGGTCGCGGGGCTGTCCCCGGACTTCCGGTTTCACGACCTCCGCCACTACTACGCGAGCATGCTCATCGCGTCGGGCGCGGACGTAAAGGTGGTCCAGCAGCGACTGCGGCACTCGAAGGCGACGACGACGCTGAACACTTACGGTCACCTCTGGCCGGACTCGGACCAGTCGACTCGGACCGCAGTAGAGCGCGCAATGGGACCCTTGATCAACAACTCTGCGGACCCTCTGCGGACTGGCAGAGGGTCCGCAGAGGGAACCTAGAGCGTAGAGGTCTGTTGATCTTTAGATGTCGAAGTACAGCTCGAACTCGTGCGGGTGCGGGCGGAGTTGGATCGGGGCGATTTCGTTCGTGCGCTTGTAGTCGATCCACGTCTCGATCAGGTCCGACGTGAACACGCCGCCCGCCTGGAGGTACTCGTTGTCGGCCTCCAGGGCCTCCAGTACCGCCGGGAGGGAGGTCGGGACCTGGGCCACGCCCGCGTGCTCCTCCGGGGCCAGTTCGTAGAGGTCCTTGTCGATCGGCTCCGCCGGCTCGATCTTGTTCTTGATGCCGTCGAGGCCCGCGAGGAGCAGGGCCGAGAAGGCCAGGTACGGGTTGGACGACGGGTCCGGGGCGCGGAATTCGACGCGCTTGGCCTTCGGGTTGGAGCCCGTGATCGGGATGCGCATCGCGGCCGAGCGGTTGCGCTGCGAGTAGACCAGGTTGACCGGGGCCTCGAAGCCGGGGACCAGGCGGTGGTACGAGTTCACCGTCGGGTTCGTGAAGGCCAGCAGCGACGGCGCGTGGCGCAGGATGCCGCCGATGTAGTAGCGGGCGGTGTCCGACAGGCCCGCGTAACCCTGCTCGTCGTAGAAGAGCGGGTCGCCGCCGGCCCACAGGGACTGGTGGACGTGCATGCCGGAGCCGTTGTCGCCGAAGATCGGCTTGGGCATGAAGGTCGCGGTCTTGTTGTTGCGCCAGGCGACGTTCTTCACGATGTACTTGAAGAGCATCAGGTCGTCGGCCGCGGCGAGCAGCGTGTTGAACTTGTAGTTGATCTCCGCCTGGCCGGCGGTGCCGACCTCGTGGTGCTGGCGCTCGACCTGGAGGCCGGCGGCGTCCAGCTCCAGGGAGATCTCGGCGCGCAGGTCGGCGAAGTGGTCGACCGGCGGGGCCGGGAAGTAGCCGCCCTTGTAACGGACCTTGTAGCCGCGGTTGTCCTCGGTGGAGCCCGTGTTCCAGGCGCCGGCCTCGGAGTCGATGTGGTAGAAGCTCTCGTTCGACGTCGTGTTGAAGCGCACGCTGTCGAAGACGTAGAACTCGGCCTCCGGGCCGAAGTACGCGGTGTCCGCGATGCCGGTCGAGGCGAGGTAGGCCTCGGCCTTCTTGGCGATGTTGCGCGGGTCGCGGCTGTACTGCTCACCCGTGATCGGGTCGTGGATGAAGAAGTTGATGTTCACCGTCTTGTCGCGACGGAACGGGTCCACCCGAGCGGTCGACAGGTCGGCGCGCAGCGCCATGTCCGACTCGTGGATCGCCTGGAAACCGCGGATCGAGGAGCCGTCGAAAGCCAGCTCGTCGTCCGGGTTGAACGCCTTCGCCGGGATCGTGAAGTGCTGCATCACGCCGGGCAGGTCGCAGAAACGGACGTCTACGAACTTCACGTCCTCGTCCGCGATGAACTTCTTGGCGTCATCGGCGTTCTGGAACATCCAGCTCCTCCTCCTCCCGTCCCCGGGGAGGGGCGGGGGTTTATCGCTACTGGTCGTGCGGCCAGTGCGGTGGCACACGCAGGACCCGACCATAGGTATGCGGGATTTCTCAAGCATGACCCATTTGTTTCGCCGAAGTTAACCGGGCTGGGTGTGCGCCGTTCCGCAGACCGGCCAGCGCGGCTGGAAACGGCCTGTGGAGGGGGTACCCCCAGGGGCTCGGGTACGGACGCGCGCGCAGTACCGTGGTCGGGTGGACAACAGGGAAGCAATCGGATCGTGGCTCTCCGGACCGCGCGCGGCGGCCGAGGAGATGGGCACGGACTTCGGGTACCGGGGCGAGCGTCTCGGGCTGCCCAAGGAGGGGCCCGGTTCCGCCGCCTCCATGGGGCGGCGCTTCGGCGCGCTCTTCCTCGACTGGGCGCTGTGCATGCTCATCGCGTACGGGCTCTTCGCCCGCGACGCGCAGGGCGCGGCCAACTACGCGCTCGGCGTTCTCCTCGTACTGAACATCCTCACCGTCGGGACGGTCGGCTCCACCCCCGGCAAGCGCCTCCTCGGCCTGCGGGTCGTCTCCGAGAGCCGCGACCGGCTCGGCTTCGGGTGGGCCGTGGTCCGCAGCGCGCTGCTGTGCCTCGCCGTACCCGCCCTCGTGTGGGACCGCGACGGGCGCGGGCTGCACGACCGGCTCGCCCGTGCCGTACAGGTGCGCATCTAGAGAGCTGAGAAGCTGAGAAGTTGAGAGAGGGCGGCGGGGAACTCGCGTTCCCCGCCGCCCTCTACGTGTGTCCCGGCCGTCAGCGCGTCTTTCCGCCCCGCGGCATCCGCATGCCCTTCGGCATCGGGCCCTTCGGCAGCGGCATGTTGCTCATCAGGTCGCCCATCGCCCGCAGGCGGTCGTTCGCCACCGTCACCTGCGGGCCGGAGAGTACCCGAGGCAGCTTGAGCATCGTCGTACGGACCTTCTTCAGCGGCACCTGACCCTCGCCGTCGCCGACGATGATGTCGTGCACCGGCACATCGACGACGATGCGCGCCATCTTCTTCTTCTCGGCCGCCAGCAGGCTCTTCAACCGGTTCGGGTTGCCCTCGGCCACCAGGACGATGCCGGCCTTGCCGACCGCCCGGTGGATCACGTCCTGGCTGCGGTTCATCGCGACCGCGGGGGTGGTGGACCAGCCGCGGCCCACGTTCTCCAGTACGGCCGCCGCCGCTCCGGGCTGGCCCTCCATCTGCCCGAAGGCAGCACGCTCGGCGCGGCGTCCGAAGACGATCGCCATCGCGAGGAAGGCCAGAATGAAGCCCAGAATGCCCAGATAAATGGGGTGACCGACCAGAAAGCCGATCGCGAGGAAGACGCCGAAGGTGACGATTCCCACGCCCGCGACGACGAGACCGACCCTCTTGTCGACCCGTCGGGTCATCTTGTAGGTGAGGGCGATCTGTTTCAGTCGCCCAGTTTCCGCCGCAGTGTCTGCGTTTTCCTTCCTCGCCATGAACGGAAGTTTACGTCGCTCAGGAAGTACGGCCCGACACGGCCTCCAGTACGTGCTGCGCCTCGACCCGGTCCTGTGCCCTGCGGCGGTCTTCCAGTACGGCCGTCCAGGCGTTCCTGCGGGCCCTGCGCTGGCCGCTGCTGAGGAGGAGCGACTCCATGGCGCGCAGCGCGTGGGAGACGGAGGGCAGGGTGGTGGGGCGGGTGGCTGCCGCCATCACCTCGGTGATGGGTCGTACCGGCGCGGCCTGCATGGTGGCTGTTCCCCCTAGGAACGAGTGCGAGCGGGAGTGGGAGCGGGTGGCGAGGGAGGATGCGTACTGACGAGGGTCACTCTCCGGTGTTACCAGTGCGTGACCTGACGGTCAAACGGTGGTGAATGCCCGAAGCCGTACCCCCGAACGACGCCGCGGCCCGTACGCGGCCCCTGCCTGAGGGGAGCGTACGGGCCGCGGCGGTGCGGCCGTTACTGTTAAGTAGTCTCTTGTGCTCGGATTCACACAGTGGGCGCGCGCGACGCGCGGGCACAAGCCGGCGGATTCACACCGCCTGGCGGACAGCGTCCGCGCTCCGGCGCTCCATCGCCTGCTGGAACAGCCGCCCCGCGCGGTACGAGGACCGGACCAGCGGTCCCGACATCACACCGGAGTAGCCGATCGCGTCGGCCTCGTCCTTCAGCTCCACGAACTCGTGCGGCTTCACCCAGCGTTCGACGGGGTGGTGGCGCGCGGACGGCCGCAGATACTGCGTGATCGTGATCAGTTCGCAGCCCGCGTCGTGCAGGTCGCGCAGCGCCTCGCTGACCTCTTCACGGGTCTCGCCCATGCCCAGGATCAGGTTCGACTTGGTGATCAGACCTGCCTCGCGGGCCCGTGTGATGACTTCGAGGGAGCGCTCGTAACGGAAGCCGGGACGGATCCGCTTGAAGATCCGCGGCACCGTCTCGACGTTGTGCGCGAGCACCTGCGGGCGCGAGGAGAAGACCTCGGCCAGCTGCTCGGGCTCGGCGTTGAAGTCGGGGATGAGCAGTTCGACCTTCGTACGGCCGGCCTCACGCGCCGCGGTCTGCGCGTGGATCTGGCGCACGGTCTCCGCGTACAGCCACGCGCCGCCGTCGGGCAGGTCGTCGCGCGCGACGCCGGTGATCGTGGCGTAGTTCAGGTCCATCGTGACGACGGACTCGCCGACCCGGCGCGGCTCGTCGCGGTCCAGCGCCTCGGGCTTGCCCGTGTCGATCTGGCAGAAGTCACAACGCCGCGTGCACTGGTCGCCGCCGATGAGGAAGGTCGCCTCGCGGTCCTCCCAGCACTCGTAGATGTTGGGACAGCCGGCCTCCTGGCACACGGTGTGCAGACCCTCGCTCTTCACGAGCTTCTGCATCGCGGTGTACTCGGGCCCCATCTTCGCCCGGGTCTTGATCCACTCGGGCTTGCGCTCGATGGGGGTCTGGCTGTTCCGGACCTCCAGGCGCAGCATCTTGCGTCCGTCGGGTGCGACAGCGGACACGTCCGGCACCTCTCTCTGCTGGCGCGGCATTCGAATCTTCGGCGAACACCAGAGTACGCCCGTTGATTGCTTGGTAGTGCGTGGCCATGGCATCGCATGGCGTAGGGACAACCGGTGGGTGGTGAGGGGCATTCCCTCCGTGGGCGGGGCGGTGGGCGGGGCTGCCGGCGGGTTGTGCGGCTTCAGGCGCGCGCCGGCGCGACGGACTCGGCCCCGACCTCGCGGGGTTTGGGCTCCGCCGCCTCCAGCACGTCGCGCAGATGGCGCTCCACCACCGGAAGCACCTCGGTGACGCCGAGGTCGTGGCCCAGTTCGTACGAGAGCGACGTCACGCCCGCGTCCCGGATCCCGCACGGCACGATCTTGTCGAACCAGGTGTTGTCCGGGTTCACGTTCATCGAAAAGCCGTGCATCGTCACGCCCTTGGCGACGCGGATGCCGATCTGGGCGAGCTTGCGGTCCTCGCGGCGCTGGCCCGCGTTGGACGGCGCGTACTCGGGGCCGTTCAGCCGGGGATCGAACTCCGAGTCGTTCACCCGGGGGTCGAAGTCCAGCGACAGACCGCCCGCGCCGACCGGGGCGGGACGCTCCTCCACCGGATCGCCGAGCACCCATACGCCGCTGCGGCCCTCCACCCGCGTCGTCCGCACGCCGAAGTCGGCCGCCGTACGGATCAGCGCCTCCTCAAGACGGCGTACGTGGGCCACCACGTCCACCGGGCGCGGCAGCTTCAGGATCGGATAGCCGACGAGCTGGCCGGGGCCGTGCCAGGTGATCTTGCCGCCCCGGTCGACGTCCACGACAGGAGTCCCGTCCAGGGGGCGCTCACTGTCCTCCGTACGCCGCCCCGCCGTGTAGACGGGCAGATGTTCGAGCAGCAGGCAGGTGTCGGGGATCTCGTCCGCGAAGCGGGCCGCGTGGACCTCGCGCTGCTTCTGCCATGCCTCCCGGTACTCCACGGCGTCGCCGCCGAAGCCCAGATGGACGAACCGCAGCTCACTCACGGGCATTGCCTCCCTCGCTCTGCGCCCGGGATCCGGGGGATGTCCCCGCGACAACCGGGCACGTGCACATATCGCGCACCAGCCACTGTACGGCCGCGTCGCGCGGAGCGATCCGGCAGGCCCGAAGGGCCCTCAGTGCGGTACGGGGCCGATGGAGGCGGCACGTCAGCCAAGGCCGCAATCCTCACACGATCGGATGAATGTGGGACGAACGTGACGGTGCGGGCGGCTTCGACCGCTAAATTCGCGCCGTTCCATGAGGGCTGCTCCCGGGGCCCGGAAGGCAGGAGACCGTACAGCTGATGTCGGAACGACCTCCGCAGCGCATCCCCAACCGCCAGCTCGCCGCGCTCATCGCAGAAGCCGGTTTCTCCAACGCAGGTCTCGCCCGTCGGGTGGACCAGCTCGGGCTCGAACACGGCCTCGACCTGCGGTACGACAAGACGTCCGTGACGCGCTGGTTACGCGGCCAGCAGCCACGCGGCACCACACCCGCACTGATCGCCGAGGTCTTCACGCGCCGCCTCGGCCGCCGGCTCTCCGCGCAGGACCTGGGGCTCGACGCGTGCGCGCCCGTGTACGCGGGGCTGGAGTTCGCGTCGACCCCCGAGGAAGCCGTCGACATCGTCGGCGGGCTCTGGCGCAAGGACTCGGGGAGCCACGCGGAGCTGCGCAAGATCGCGTTCACCCCGGCGGGGCTGGTGGTGCCGAGCCGCGACTGGCTCATCGGCCGCGCCGACGAGCGGGTCGGGCACGACGGGTCGGCGGCGGCGTCCGTGGCGGCCTCGTCGGGTGCGACGGGTGCGACGACCGGTCAGCCCGGCGCCGCCTCCTACGGAAGCGGAGGCGGAGGTGGTGGCGGCTCCGCGGGGCCGGTCAGCGTCCGCGTGCCCGCCCAGGGACGGGGGACCGTGCCCCGGCAGGCCGTCCCCGCCGGTGTTCCGCCGGCCCGCCAGACGGACCGGGTCGCCGGTCAGCGGGTCGGGGGCGGCGACGTCGCGGCGCTGCGTTCCGTCAGCGAGCTGTTCCGCACCCTCGACCAGGCGTACGGCGGCGGCCACGCCCGCCAGGCACTCGTCCGGTACCTGGAGCACGAGTGCGAGCCGATGCTCCGGGGTGTGTACGGCGAGACCACCGGACGGCGGCTGTTCGCCGCCGCGGCCGACCTGACCAGGCTGGCCGGCTGGACCTCGTACGACATCGCCGCGCACGGGCTCGCCCAGCGCTACTTCGTCCAGGCGCTGCGGCTGTCCCAGGCGGCCGGGGACCGGGCGTACGGCTCCTTCGTACTGATCACCATGAGTAGGCAGGCCGTCTACCTCGGCCACGGCCGGGAGGCGGTCCAGCTCGCCCGGGTCGCCCAGCAGGGCGTCGGGTCCGCCGCGCCGCCCGTGGTGCAGGCGCTGCTGCACTCCGTCGAGGCGCGCGGGCACGGCGTGCTCGGCGAGGCGCGGGCCTGCACCACCTCGCTCGCGCGGGCCGAACGCGCCCTGGAGTCGGCGCGGCCCGGCGACGAGGTGCCGCACTGGGCGCGCACCTTCGACGAAGGGCAGCTCGCCGACGAGTTCGGGCACAGCTACCGGGACCTCCAGCAGTACCGCGCCGCCGTCCAGCACGCGGAGCGCTCCCTCCAGTTGCGGTCACCGGCGTTCGCGCGCAGCAGGCTCTTCTGCCGGGTGGTGCTCGCGTCCGCCCGGCTGGGGCTCGGCGAGCTGGACCAGGCGTGCGCGCTGGGAGCGGAGGCCGCGCAGCAGGCGACGGAGATCCGCTCGGCGCGTGCCGTGGACTACGTACGGGACTTCGAACGGCGGCTGGAGCCGTACCGGGAGGCGGCGGCGGTACGCAACTACCGGGACCGGATCGCGGCGTTCGGCTGAGAGCCGCCGTCCGGGGCGCTGCGCGGGCTCCTACGCCGCTGTCGGGAGCTGGAGGGTCCCCTGGTCCGGCCGTACGCCCAGATCGTCCAGGATCGCGTACGCGGCCCTGCGGCCTGACGAGAGCGCGCCCTGGACGGTGCTGGTGTCGCGGTGGTCCCCGCACACGTACAGGCCCGACAACAGCCGTACCTGGCGGCGCAGATCGTGCGGAGCCGGCATGGCGGGCACCGCCTCGGAGTCGTGCTGGACGGCCAGCAGCTCCCAGTCGGCGGTCGACGTGCCGTACAGCGTCGTGAGATGCGCGCGGACCGCGCCGTCGAGTTCCGCCTCGGGCGGCGGCGTACGGAGCCCGAGCACCGTCGAGGAGATCAGCGGCCGGCCCGCCGGGGCGCGCGACGGGTCCACCGCGCTCATCACCGTCGTGTGGGCGACGGGGCCGCCGCGCCGGTCTCCGTCCAGGAGCAGCGCCGGTTCGGTCAACGGGGCCGTGGGGGCGGTGTGGTGAAGGACCGTCACGGGGTGGAAGTCCGGCACCCGCAGGCCCGGCAGCAGCTCGGCGGCGGCGCGGGCGCCGGTGGCCACGAGCAGGGAGCGGCAGGTGATCTCGCCGTGCTCCTTCGTACCGACGGAGCTGATCGACGCGTCCGTCACGCACACGCCCGTCCGCACGGTGCCGGGCGGCAGCGTGGCCGCCAGCAGCTCGGGCAGGGCGGTGGCGCCGCCCTCCGGGACGCACAGCCGGCCCCGGGCGAAGCTGCGCAGCGCCAGGTCGGCGCAGCGGCTCGACGTGGTGAGGTCCGGGTCGCAGAGCAGCGCGGACGGTGGACGGTTTCGTACGCCCCCTCCTGTCCGCGCTGCTCTGCGACCC
>NZ_MDCR01000323.1:38081-38235 GCF_001723055.1 Streptomyces niveus | reverse complement strand
ACCCCCCACAACCACCCCCCACCCCGGACAATGGCGACGTGATCACACCGCCTTCACCATCGCCGTCGCCGTCGTCGTCACCGTCGACGTCACGGAGCGCCCCGGGCCGTCGGGCCGAGCACGGGCCGACTCCCTTCGTCGATCTCAGCCGCGC
>NZ_MDCR01000323.1:0-38040 GCF_001723055.1 Streptomyces niveus | reverse complement strand
GATCTCAGCCGCGCCGAGTGGAGTGCGCTGCGCGACAAGACGCCGCTGCCGCTCACCGCCGATGAGGTCGAGCGGCTGCGCGGGCTCGGGGACGTCATCGATCTGGACGAGGTGCGGGACGTCTATCTGCCGGTCTCCCGGCTGCTCAACCTGTACGTGCAGGCCACCGGTCAGCTCCGGGGCGCGCTCAACACCTTCCTCGGCGACGCGGGCAACGGCCACGGCGCCCAGCGCGGCACGCCCTTCGTCATAGGGGTCGCCGGGAGCGTGGCCGTCGGGAAGTCGACCGTCGCGCGGCTCCTCCAGGCGCTGCTCGCCCGCTGGCCCGAGCACCCGCGCGTGGAGCGCGTGACCACCGACGGGTTCCTGCTGCCGATGAAGGAGCTCCAGGCGCGCGGGCTGATGTCGCGGAAGGGGTTCCCGGAGTCGTACGACCGCCGGGCGCTGACCCGCTTCGTCGCCGACATCAAGGCCGGCAAGGACGAGGTGACCGCGCCGGTCTACTCGCATCTGAAGTACGACATCGTGCCGGGCGAGCTGCTGACCGTACGCCGCCCCGACATCCTCATCGTCGAGGGCCTCAACGTCCTCCAGCCCGCCCTCCCGGGCCAGGACGGCCGCACCCGTGTCGGGCTGGCCGACTTCTTCGACTTCAGCGTGTACGTCGACGCGCGCGCCGAGGACATCGAGAGCTGGTATCTGAACCGCTTCCGCGAGCTGCGCGAGACGGCCTTCCAGAACCCGTCCTCGTACTTCCGCAAGTACACCCAGGTCTCCGAGGAGGAGGCGCTCGACTACGCGCGCACCACCTGGCGCACCGTCAACCGGCTCAATCTGCTGGAGAACGTCGCGCCCACCCGCAGCCGTGCCACCCTGGTCGTCCGCAAGGGCGCCGACCACAAGGTCCAGCGCCTGTCACTCCGCAAGCTCTGAGCGAGCGTCTGAGAGCCACCCGTGCTGCATCTGCGCCTGATCGTCCCCGCCGACATGACCGAAGAGGTCGTACGTACGGTGGAAGGCACCGTCGGCACCACCCACCTGGTCGTCGTGCCCGGCGCCGCCCGTGACCCGGCGGGCGATCTCGTCATGTGCGACGTCGCGCGCGAGGCCGGCGACGGGCTCATCGCCGACCTGTGCGCGCTGGGCATCGACAAGAGCGGTTCGATCGCCGTCGAGGACATCGAGCTGTCGCTGTCCCGGCGCGCCGACCGGGCGGAGGAGGACGCGCCGGGCGAGGGCGCGGACGCCGTGCTGTGGGACCAGCTGGTTGAGGCGACGCACGAGGAGTCCACCCTCTCCGTCACGTATCTCGCCTTCCTCGCCGTCGCGACGATGATCGCCGCGTGCGGTGTGGTGCTGGACAACGCGATCCTGATCGTCGGCGCGATGGCCGTGGGGCCGGAGTTCGGGCCACTCGCCGGGATCTGTACGGCGGTTGTACGGCGCTCCGCGCGGCTCGCCCTGCGTTCACTGGCCGCGCTGATTGTCGGGTTCGCGGCGGCGATGGTGCTGACGACCGGCTTCAGCCTGCTGATGACCGCGCTCGGCCTGTTCAGCAAGTCCATGCTGGACGCCGACCGCCCGAACACGTCCTTCGTCTACGCCCCCGACCTGTTCTCGTTCGTGGTGGCGATCCTGGCGGGCGTGGCCGGGATGCTCTCCCTCACCTCGGCCAAGTCCGGTCTGCTGGTGGGCGTGGCCATCTCGGTCACCACCGTCCCCGCCGCCGCCAACGCCGCGGTCGCTCTCGGCTACGGGGACTTCAAGCAGGTCTGGGGCTCCAGCGTCCAACTCCTCGTCAACCTGGCCGGGATCGTGCTCGCGGGAACGCTCACGCTGGTGATCCAGCGCCACCTCTGGAAGAAGACCCGGGCCCGCTCCCCCCTCAGAGGCTGACCCGACTCCCCGGCCCCGGCTCTCCGGCCCCGGCTCCCCGGCCTGGCAGCCGGGTCGGCCATTCGGCCGACCCGCCGGACGGCCCGCGTTGGCTAGTCTGCGCGGGGTGAACGCGCCTTCCCCGCCGACCGCGGACCCGCCGAAGACCGCTCCGCCTCGCCCTTCGTCCGGCCAGCGGGCGCTGACCGTCGCCCTGTACACGGTGCTCACCGCGGTGTGGCTGGGCGACGTGGTGTCCACCGGGGGGCTGCGCACCGCCGAGCGCGGCTGGCTGCTGCCTCTGGTGTCCGGGCCGCTGGCCGCCGTACTGCTGCAACTGCCCTACCGGTACCTGTCCCTGCGACGGCGCGCCTGGGCCGCGGCGTGCGGTTCGACCGTGCTGACGGGGGTGATGGCGCTCAGGGACCTCGAATCCGGCGGAAACTGGGGGGTGCTGGAGTCGGTGTGCCTGCTCATCCTGCTCGCTCGGGCCTGCCGGCGGATCAGCCGGCCGTACGTCGCCGTCGCGCTGGGGATCGCGGTGCTCCTCGGCCCGCTGCGGCTGAACATTCCGCACATGCTGCCGGTCTCCTTCTCGCTCACCTTCGCCATCGGCGCGGCCGTCGCCCTCGGCTGCTATCTCCGCGTACAGGACGGGTACCAGGTGCGCGCGGTGGACCGGGTGCGGCAGGCGGAGCGGATGGAACTGGCCAGAGAACTCCACGACTTCGTCGCCCACCACGTGACCGGCATCGTCGTGCAGGCGAACGCGGGGCTGGCCGTCCGGGCGACGGCGCCGGAACACATCGAACCGATCCTGGAGAACATCCAGAAGTCCGGTATGGAGACGCTGGATTCCATGCGCCGCCTGGTGCGGGTGCTGCGGGAGGTCGACGGCACACCGCAGCGGCCCGGCGAACTCTTCACCGAACTGGCCGGCCTGGTCTCCGGCTTCTGCGGTGGCGAGGACGGCATGGACGCCACGCTCACGGTGGCCGCCACCGCCCGCTCGGCGCGACTCGCGCCCGAGGTGGAGCTCTCCGTGCACCGCGTGGTGCAGGAGTCACTGACCAACGCGCGGCGGCACGCCCCCGGGGCACTGGTGGCCGTACGGGTGGACACGGTGGACGGACGGCTGCGGGTGGAGATCAGCAACACGCCACCGCCCGCACCGCCCGCGCCGTCACCGGTCGGAGGGCGCGGGGGCTTCGGGATGGTGGGGCTCCGGGAGCGGGTGGCGGCGGTCGAGGGGCTGCTGGAGGCGGGCAGCACACCGGAGGGCGGCTGGCGGGTCGTCGGCGTCTTCCCCGCGCTGGAGATGGCGGGATCGGCCGCCTGAGGCGGACATGGCAGGATCGGCCGGGTGAGTGAGACGACCGCGGCGGACAGCACGGCGTCCTCGGTGACCCGGGTGCTCATCGCCGACGACCAGCACCTGGTCCGTACAGGGTTCCGGCTGATCCTGGACGCTCAGCCGGACATCGAGGTGGTGGGCGAGGCGCCCGACGGCGTCACCTGCGTGGAGATGGCCGGACGGCTACGGCCGGACGTGTGCCTGGTCGACATCAGGATGCCCGCGCTCGACGGCCTGGAGGTCACCCGCGTCCTGGCCGGACCCGAGTCGGCCGACCGGATGCGTGTCGTCGTGATCACCACCTTCGACCAGGACGACTACGTCAGCCGGGCGCTGCACCACGGCGCCTGCGGTTTCCTGCTGAAGGACGCCAGTCCCGCGCTGCTCATCGAGGCGGTACGGGCCGCGCGACGCGGGGACGCGCTGATCTCCCCCGCGGTCACCGTACGGCTGCTGCGTCAATTGGAGGGCCGGCGCGGTCCGTCCGCCTCCGGCGGCCGTGCCCCGGCAGCGGCGCTGACGGCGCGTGAGCTGGACGTCGCACGGCTGGTCGCGGTGGGGCGCACCAACCAGGAGATCTGCGCAGACCTGTTCCTGTCGCTCGGGACGGTCAAGACGCATCTGACCAACATCCAGTCCAAGCTGACCGTGCGCAACCGGGTGGAGATCGCGGCGTGGGCGTGGGCGACGGGCGTGGTCTCGGGGTACTCCGGCCTCCCGGAGTGACACGGGCCCGGTCGCGCGGGGCAGGGAAGGCGCGCGGGGCAGGGAAGCCCCGGGGAGGAGCCCGTATCGGCCGTCCGGCCGAAGTGCCGTACGGCGCCGACGCGACACCGGATCGCCGCGCTGGACGCGCTGGACGCGCTGCGCGGCTTCGCGCTCTGCGGCATCCCGGCGATCCCGGCCATCCCGGCCGTCCCGGCACCGGACAGGAGCCGCTCAGCCGCCCGTCGGGGGCTCGCCGGCGGGGGCCTGCCGGGCGAGGAAGTCGGCGAACGCCGCCGACTGCTTCGGCTCCATGTACCCCTGGCGGCCGTACCGCGCCCGCTCCTCCAGCCGGTTGAGATCGTCCGCGAGCCGCAGCTCGACCACGACCGCCCGGCCCCGGGTGAAGGTCGTACGCACTCCGTCCGCGTGCACGTACCTGGTGTACGGGCCCTGCCGCTCCGGACCCGGCGGGCGCTCCGGTGCCGCGTCCGGGAGGGGGAGCGGGTCGCTGTCGTGCCGTCGGGCCCAGTACTCCAGCTCGGCCAGCTCGGCCGCCGGGAGGAGTACGCGCGGCTGCCCGCCGTCGTCCGTCGTGACGCTCACGCGCTCGCCGGTCTCCTCGACCAGGGCGATCAGGGCGACCAGCCGCCCGAATTCCTCGACGACGTCTGTCAGTTCCACGGTTCTCATACGTCCCCACGGTAGCCACCGCACCCGCCGCGGCCACGGGCACGCTCCTGTCACAGGTCGGCGACAGCGCAACCGAACCGGCGGCCCGCCCTCTCTTGAAGACCGGCCGGACAGCACCGGTCCGCTGCCCGTACCGACCGAGGAGATCCCCGCCATGTCAGAGACATCAACTCCCGCGATCCGGCGCCTTCGTGGCCCTGGCGCGGGACTCGTCGTGGCCGGCACGGCCCTCGCCCTGCTCACGACAGCGGCGGTCACAGCCCCCGCCTCGGCCGCGCCCAACCCGGTCTCCGTCCTGACGTACACCGCCAAGGAACGGAAGGAAGCCCTCGCGTACTGGACCCCCGCCCGGATCAAGGCCGTCGGCAAGTCCGTGGACCTCGGCCCGACCGGGCCCAAGGCCAAGCCGTACAAGGGCACCGCGCTGAAGACCGTGGGCCGGCTGTTCTTCGTCAACGCGAGCGGCGCCGACACCTGGTGCACGGCCACCGCCGTCAAGAGCGCCAACCGCTCCGCCGCGATGACCGCAGCCCACTGCGTACGCCGCGGCTCGTCCCCCGGCAACACCAACACCGCGATGGTGTTCGTCCCCGGCTACCACCAGGGCAAGATGCCGTACGGCACGTTCGCGGTCCGCACCGCCGCGACCCCCCGCACCTGGGAGAACGACTCCGTCAACGACATCTCGGCGCTCACGGTCGACGCCGACAAGAAGGGCCGCGAGCTCACCGACGTCGTCGGAGGCCAGGCCATCGCCTTCAACCGCGCCCTCGGCGGCACCGTCTCCGCGCTCGGCTACTCGGCGACCCGCCCGCAGCGCGGCGAGGAACTGCTGCGCTGCGTCGGCAGGACGAAGAAGGAGCACGGCACGCAGGTCATCCCCTGCGATCTGACCGGCGGCGCGAGCGGCGGCCCGTGGCTGGCCGGCTTCAGCACCACCACCGGCAAGGGCACCCTGGTCTCGGTCAACGCCTCGCTGGACTCCCTGACACCGACCAAGATGTACGGAGAGATCCTGGGCGCCACGGCCAAGAAGGTCTACGACCGCGCCCAGAAGGTCTGAGAGACGGGGGCCGGGGGCCGGAACCCGGCCCCCACCTCCCCGTCAGCCAACTCCCCTACCCCAGCGCCGACTTCACGACATCCGCCAGCCGCCCCGCGACCGCGCGCGCCTGCTCGATGTCGGCCGCCTCCACCATCACCCGTACCAGCGGCTCCGTACCCGAGGGCCGCAGCAGCACCCGGCCCGTCGACCCGAGCTGGTGCTCGGCCTCCGACACCGCCGTCGCCAGCTCGGCCGACGTCGTGACGCGCGACTTGTCGACGTCCCGTACGTTCGTCAGCACCTGCGGCAGCCGCCGCATCACGCCCGCGAGGTCGGCCAGCGAACGGCCCGTGGCCGCCACCCGCGCCGCCAGCATCAGACCGGTCAGCGTGCCGTCGCCGGTCGTCGCGTGGTCGAGGACGATGACGTGCCCGGACTGCTCGCCGCCGAGCGCGTAACCGTGCTCCTTCATCGACTCCAGCACATAACGGTCGCCGACCGCCGTCTGGACGAGGGTGATGCCCTCACGCTCCATCGCGATCTTGAAGCCGAGGTTGGACATCACCGTCCCGACTACCGCCTCGCCGCGCAGCGTGCCCGCCTCGCGCATGGCGAGGGCCAGCACGGCGAGGATCTGGTCGCCGTCGACCTCCGCGCCGGTCGCGTCCACGGCCAGGCAGCGGTCGGCGTCACCGTCGTGCGCGATGCCGAGGTCCGCGCCGTGCTCGACCACTGCGGCCTTGAGCAGGTCCAGGTGGGTGGAGCCGCAGCCGTCGTTGATGTTCAGGCCGTCGGGCTCGGCGCCGATGGTGACGATCTCCGCGCCGGCGCGCGTGAACGCCTCCGGCGACACGCGGGCGGCGGCGCCGTGCGCCTCGTCCAGGACGACCTTGAGCCCGTCGAGCCGGTTCGGCAGCACGCCGATGAGGTGCGCGACGTACTGGTCGAAGCCCTCGTCGTACTCCCGGACCCGGCCCACGCCGGCGCCGGTCGGCCGCCCCCACGGGGCACCCGTGCGGTGCTCGTCGTAGACGGCCTCGATACGGTCCTCCAGCTCGTCGGCGAGCTTGTGACCGCCGCGCGCGAAGAACTTGATGCCGTTGTCCGGCATGGCGTTGTGGCTCGCGGACAGCATCACGCCGAGGTCGGCGCCCAGCGCGCCGGTGAGATACGCCACCGCGGGGGTGGGCAGCACACCGACGCGCAGGACGTCCACGCCCGCGCTCGCGAGACCCGCCACCACGGCGGCCTCCAGGAACTCACCGGAGGCGCGCGGATCACGCCCGACCACCGCCGTCGCCCGATGGCCCTCGAACGTGCCCGCCTCGGCGAGTACATGCGCCGCCGCGACCGAGAGGCCGAGCGCAAGCTCCGCCGTCAGATCCGCGTTGGCGACGCCGCGCACGCCGTCCGTGCCGAAGAGTCGTCCCACAGCTGTCCCTCCGAAAGTGCTCAGAAAATGCCCCGAAGAGCTTCGCCAAGATCCAAGGAGAACACGGGGATGGCCCGACGGATCGTCCAGGGGATCAGGAAAGCTCGGAAAACGAACGCCCCGGCAGCACAGAGTGCCGCCGGGGCGAACATATGCCATACATACGCCGTGAAGCCGCAAGGGCCATGGCGCGGTAAGGCCGAGCGAGCGTTTAGCGCTTGCTGTACTGCGGCGCCTTGCGGGCCTTCTTGAGACCGGCCTTCTTACGCTCGACGGCGCGGTCGTCGCGGCTCAGGAAGCCGGCCTTCTTCAGCGGGCCGCGGTTGTTGTCCACGTCCGCCTCGTTCAGCGAGCGGGCCACACCGAGGCGCAGCGCGCCGGCCTGGCCGGAGACGCCGCCACCCGAGATACGGGCGATGACGTCGTAGCGGTTGTCGAGCTCGAGCACCTTGAAGGGCTCGTTGACAGCCTGCTGGTGAACCTTGTTCGGGAAGTAGTCCTCGAGCGAACGCCCGTTGATCTTCCACTTGCCGGAGCCCGGAACGATCCGGACACGGGCGATGGCGTTCTTACGACGGCCCAGGCCGGCGGCCGGCTGGGGGTCGCCGAAGCGGGAAGCCAGGGACTCGGAGGTGTACTCGCCCTCGACCGGGGTCTCCGACTCGAAGGTCGTCACCTCGGCGAAGGTCTCCTCGCCCTCGGGGGCGTCCACGGGGGTCTCTGCAGTGGTCTCGGCCACGATGTTCCTCAGATTTCTTTTCGTCTTAGGCGGTGGCCGGAATTACTGCGCGACCTGGGTGATCTCGAACGGGACCGGCTGCTGAGCGGCGTGCGGGTGCTGGTCCCCCGCGTAGACCTTCAGCTTCGAGAGCATCTGACGGCCCAGGGTGTTCTTGGGGATCATGCCCTTGATGGCCTTTTCGACGGCCTTCTCGGGGTTCTTGGCCAGCAGCTCGTCGTAGCGGACGGAACGCAGACCACCCGGGTAGCCGGAGTGGCGGTACGCCATCTTCTGGGTCTTCTTGTTGCCGGACAGGTGCACCTTGTCGGCGTTGATGATGACGACGAAGTCGCCCATGTCCATGTGAGGGGCGTAGATCGGCTTGTGCTTGCCCCGGAGGAGGTTCGCTGCCGTAGTCGCCAGACGGCCCAGGACGATGTCCTGCGCGTCGATGATGTGCCACTGGCGCGTGACATCGCCGGGCTTGGGGCTGTACGTACGCACGGTCGTAGCCTTCGCTTCTTCAGTGAGTGGGTCCTGACAAGGCCACCCGGACGATCACGACAGCCCTGGCAGACATACGGGGACGCAACCCGTGCCTGCCGCTGGATCATCGGCCCGGTGGACCGGCGTAAGGGCCTCTCACGTGAGAATGAACAAGCCAATACGCATAACGAACCAGAAGGATACCCAGGGTGCGCCGTACGGGTCAAAACGAGGCCCGGCCCCGGGCGCCTAGCGCGCCCGTACCACCCGCCGTTCGTCCCACACCGGCTCCACCGTCTCCCGCACCACCCCGTCCGACCCGAAGACCAGATACCGGTCGAAGGTCTTCGCGAACCACCGGTCGTGCGTGACCGCCAGCACCGTCCCCTCGTACGCCTCAAGCCCGTCCTGCAGGGCCTCCGCCGACTCCAGGTCCAGGTTGTCCGTCGGCTCGTCGAGCAGCAGCGCCGTCGTCCCGCGCAGCTCCAGCAGCAGGATCTGGAAGCGCGCCTGCTGCCCGCCCGACAGCTTGTCGAACGGCTGGTCACCCTGCCGCTCCAGCTCGTAGCGCCGCAGCACGCTCATCGCGCCGCCCCGGTCCTTCGCGTGCTCGGTCCACAGGATGTCGACCAGGGGCCGCCCCAGCAGCTCCGGATGCGCGTGCGTCTGCGCGAAGTGGCCGGCCACGACGCGCGCGCCCAGCTTCCACGACCCCGTGTGCGCGACGGACGTGTCGCCCGCGAGGAGCCGCAGGAAGTGGGACTTGCCGGAGCCGTTCGACCCGAGGACCGCGATCCGCTCGCCGTAGAAGATCTCCAGCGAGAACGGCTTCATCAGCCCGGTCAGCTCCAGGTTCTCGCAGGTCACCGCCCGTACCCCGGTCCGGCCGCCCTTGAGCCGCATCCGGATGTCCTGCTCCCGCGGCGGCTCCGGCGGCGGTCCCGCGTCCTCGAATTTCTTGAAGCGCGTCTGCATCGCCCGGTAGCGCGAGGCCATGTCGGGGCTGATCGCCGCCTGCTGCCGCAGCCGCAGCACCAGCGCCTTCAGCCGCGCGTGTTCCTCGTCCCAGCGCCGCTTCAGCTCCTCGAAGCGCGCGAAGCGTTCCTTGCGGGCCTCGTGGTACGTACCGAACCCGCCGCCGTGCACCCACACGTCCGACCCGGCCGGACTCGGCTCCACGCTGACGATCTTCTCCGCCGCCCTGGCCAGCAGCTCCCGGTCGTGGGAGACGAACAGCACGGTCTTACGGGTCTCCCCCAGCCGCTCCTCCAGCCAGCGCTTGCCGGGTACGTCCAGGTAGTTGTCCGGCTCGTCCAGCAGCAGGACCTCGTCGGGCCCGCGCAGCAGTGCCTCCAGCACCAGCCGCTTCTGCTCGCCGCCCGACAGCGTGGTCAGCGCGCGGAACTGCGCCTTCTCGTACGGGACACCCAGCGCGGCCGTCGTGCACACGTCCCACAGGGTCTCGGCCTCGTACCCCCGCGCCTCCGCCCAGTCGCTGAGCGCCTGCGCGTACCGCATCTGCGCGGCCTCGTCGTCGACCGTCATGATCAGGTGCTCGGCCTCGTCCACCGCGCGGGCCGCCTCGCGGATCCGCGGCTGCGCGACCGAGACCAGCAGGTCACGGACCGTACGGTCGTCCCGCACCGAGCCCACGAACTGCGACATGACGCCGAGGCCGCCGCTGACCGTGACCTTCCCGCCGTGCGGCTGGAGCTCGCCGGCGATCAGCCGCAGCAGCGTCGTCTTCCCGGAGCCGTTGGCTCCGACCAGGGCGACCACGGCGCCCTCACCCACCCGGAACGAGGCGTCGCCGAGCAGCACCCGTCCGTCCGGTAGGTAGTACTCCAGGTGCGCGGCCTCTAGATGTCCCATGCTTCGCATTGTCAGGCCCAGACCCCCGCTCTCCCAACCGTTTTCCTCTCCGTCCCCGGAACCGGAACCCTCTCCCCCCGGTCTAAACTCCCGCCATGAGCTTTGGTCAAGGGGGGCCGTACGGGCCGCCGCCACAGGACCCGTTCGGATCGCGGGACCCGCAGGGGCAGACACCGGACTGGGCCGCGCTCGCCGACGCCTCCGCGCAGCGGGCACGTCGCAGGCGGTGGATGCTGATCGGCGGCGGCGCGCTGGCGACCGCGGCCGTCGCCGCGATCGTCGCGACGGCCGTCGTCACGATGAACGACGGCGGCGGTGGCGACCGCGCGAGCGACAAGAACTCCAGCGACCTGCCCGCGCCGCCCGGCCCGGCCACCGACAGCGCCGACCCCGGGCCGTCCTTCTCCGACGCCGTGCCGCTGCCGCCGCCGAACCCGAAGGACTTCATCTCCACCGAGGACAAGGACACGGCGCCGCTCAGCGCCGACACCCTCTTCCCCGGCTCGAAGCTGACGATGGGCGACCGCGTCTACGCGAAGGGCCCGACGAACCGCACCACGAACTGCGCCGGCGCCACCCAGGGCGCACTGGGCTCGATCCTCGCCGCCAACACCTGCGACCAGGTCATCCGCGCCACGTACACCCGGGACGGTACGGCGGTGACCGTCGGCGTCGCCGTCTTCTCCACCGAGACGCAGGCGCTGAAGGCGAAGAAGGAGGCCAGCGGCGGTCTGGCCTCGCTCTCCGGCTCGGGTGTCCCGACGTTCTGCCGGGGCGGCACGATCTGCCGCAAGACCACCAACTCGGTGGGCCGGTACGTGTACTTCACGGTCGGCGGCTTCATCAACGGCAAGGACGTCGTGAAGGGCGACCAGGAGGTCTTCGACACCGGCGACGACGTCGCGGAGTTCACGTTCCTCCAGATCCGCCGCCGAGGCGAGGCACAGGCGTCAGCCGCAGCCACCGCACCCGTCGAGGACTGACCCGGCGGCAGGGGCCCCCGCGGCCGGCAGGGTCCGCTTGTTGCGGGCCAGCCGGCCCCGCGCGGCGAGCTGGTCGTCGGCCGGGTAGCCGACCTCCTCCAGGGTCAGCCCGTGCGGCCGTACGACATGGACGGCCGAGTCCCGCACCCCGGCGGCCAGCACCTTCGCCGGCCACTCCACGGGCCGGTGCCCGTCGCCCACGAACAGCAGCGCGCCCACCAGCGACCGCACCATGTTGTGGCAGAACGCGTCGGCCCGCACGGTCGCGGTGACGACCCCGTGCGCGTCCCGCTCCCACTCCAGGCGCTGGAGCGTACGGATCGTCGTCGCGCCCTCGCGCTTCTTGCAGTACGCGGCGAAGTCGTGCTCTCCGAGCAGCCCGGCCGACGCCGCGTTCATCGCGTCCACGTCCAACGCCCAGTCGTGCCACAGGACATGGCTGCGCAGCAGCGGGTCGACACCGCCGGGGTCGTCGGTGACCCGGTAGGCGTAGCGGCGCCAGATCGCCGAGAAACGGGCGTTGAAGCCCGCCGGGGCCTCCTCGGCCCGCCACACCCGTACATCGTGCGCCAGACGCCCCGCGAGGCGCCGCAGCAGCCGCTCCCGGTGCTCGGCCCACAGCTCGGCGGGCAGATCGACGTGCGCGACCTGTCCGCGCGCGTGGACACCCGCGTCGGTGCGCCCCGCGACGGTCAGGTCGTACGTACGGTCCGACCGCGTGACGATCCTCAGCGCGTCCTCGATGTCCCCCTGGACGGTCCGCCGGGTGGCCTGCCGTGCCCAGCCGGAGAAGTCCTTCCCGTCGTAACTCAGATCGAGCCGCACCCGTACGAATCCGGGCGCCGCTCCCTCGATGTCCTCACTCACCCGCGGCTTCTCCTCCTGGAACGGGAACGGGCCCGCACCGCCCCTACGGGGTGATGCGGGCCCGCCCTGCGACCTTGAACAATCAGGTCAGGCGTCCTTGGACTCGTCCTTCGAGTCGTCCTTGGACTCCGCCTCGACCGGCTTGGCGTCCTCGACGGGAGCGTCCTCCTTGGAGAGCGCGTCCTTCTTGAGGGCGTCCTCCTTGACGGCGCGCTTCGTCGCGGCCTCGGCCTCACCGGTGGCCTTCTGCGCCACGGTCAGCGCCTCGACCAGCTCGATGACCGCCATCGGGGCGTTGTCGCCACGGCGGGGGCCGATCTTGGTGATGCGGGTGTAGCCACCGGGGCGGTTCTCGTAACGCGGAGCGATCTCGGTGAACAGCGTGTGCACGATGCTCTTGTCCGTGATCGTCTGGAGAACGAGGCGACGGTTGTGGATGTCGCCCTTCTTCGCCTTGGTGACCAGACGCTCGGCGACCGGACGCAGGCGGCGGGCCTTGGCCTCGGTCGTCGTGATCTTGCCGTGCTCGAACAGCGCCTTCGCGAGGTTCGCGAGAAGCAGCCGCTCGTGCGCGGCGCTGCCGCCCAGACGGGCACCCTTGGCGGGCTTCGGCATGGTGTTACTCCTTCATATCTGCACCGGCCGTATCAGGTACCGGTGTCAGTTCCCCGCGAACGGCCGTCCGCGGAAAGGCTTTTCAGTACTGCTCGGTCTCCACGAACCCGGCGTCCGCGTCGTCGTCCGCGCCGAACGCGTCCGCGGCGGCGGTCGGGTCGAATCCGGGCGGGCTGTCCTTGAGGGCCAGGCCCATGCCGGCCAGCTTCGCCTTGACCTCGTCGATCGACTTGGCGCCGAAGTTACGGATGTCGAGCAGGTCCGCCTCGGACCGCGCCACGAGCTCACCCACGGAGTGGATGCCCTCGCGCTTGAGGCAGTTGTACGACCGAACGGTGAGCTCCAGCTCCTCGATCGGCAGGGCGAGATCGGCGGCGAGCGCCGCGTCCGTCGGCGACGGGCCCATGTCGATGCCCTCGGCGTCGATGTTGAGCTCGCGCGCCAGGCCGAACAGCTCGACCAGCGTCTTGCCGGCGGACGCCATGGCGTCGCGGGGGCGCATGGCCTGCTTGGTCTCGACGTCGACGATCAGCTTGTCGAAGTCGGTGCGCTGCTCGACACGGGTCGCCTCGACCTTGTACGTGACCTTGAGCACCGGCGAGTAGATGGAGTCGACCGGGATCCGGCCGATCTCCTGGCCCACCTGCTTGTTCTGGACGGCGGAGACGTAGCCGCGACCGCGCTCGACGGTCAGCTCCATCTCCAGCTTGCCCTTGCCGTTCAGCGTCGCCAGGACGAGGTCCGGGTTGTGGACCTCGACACCGGCCGGAGGCGCGATGTCGGCGGCGGTGACCAGGCCGGGACCCTGCTTGCGCAGGTACATCACGACCGGCTCGTCGTGCTCCGAGGAGACGACGAGCTGCTTGATGTTGAGGATGAGGTCGGTGACGTCCTCCTTGACGCCCGGCACGGTGGTGAACTCGTGCAGGACCCCGTCGATCCGGATGCTGGTGACAGCGGCTCCGGGGATCGAGGAGAGGAGCGTACGACGCAGAGAGTTACCGAGCGTGTAGCCGAAACCCGGCTCCAGGGGCTCGATCACGAACCGCGAGCGGTATTCGTCGACGACCTCTTCGGTCAGCGACGGACGCTGAGCGATAAGCATGGAAATGCCTCCAGTCTTGGCACCCGCTATTTGATGCCAACAGAACAAGGGTACGGGCTTTCCCGTCATCCCCAGTGGATCAGCGACCGGCGTCGGATGCGGTCAGTCGCAAGGCGGCGGGACATCCTCATAGTGGTGCTATGTGGATGTTTCGCCAACGCGGCGAGTGGCCGTAGCCGGCGTCGGGAGCCCGCTGGGGATGGCGGGAGAGCCCGAGCGGGCGGTACGGGACGAAGGCCCCGTACCGCCCGCGATCCGCACCCTCAGGGGGTGCGAAGAATCAAACGCGGCGACGCTTCGGGGGGCGGCAGCCGTTGTGCGGGGTGGGGGTGACGTCCTGGATCGAACCCACCTCCAGGCCGGTGGCCTGGAGCGAGCGGATCGCGGTCTCACGGCCGGAGCCGGGACCCTTGACGAAGACGTCGACCTTGCGCATGCCGTGCTCCTGCGCGCGGCGGGCGGCCGACTCGGCGGCCATCTGCGCGGCGAAGGGGGTGGACTTGCGCGAGCCCTTGAAGCCGACGTGGCCGGCGGAGGCCCAGGAGATCACGTTGCCCGAGGGGTCCGTGATCGAGACGATGGTGTTGTTGAACGTGCTCTTGATGTGGGCGTGCCCATGAGCGACGTTCTTCTTTTCCTTGCGGCGCACCTTCTTGGCAGCGCCCTGACGACCCTTGGGGGGCATCTATTACTCCTACGGGAGGTGGTCGGTCCTACAGCGAAGACCGCTGATGAGCGTCCGCTGAGGACTACTTCTTGCCCGGCTTCTTCTTGCCGGCGATGGCGCGACGCGGACCCTTGCGGGTACGTGCGTTCGTGCTCGTGCGCTGGCCGTGGACCGGCAGGCCGCGACGGTGACGCAGACCCTGGTAGCAGCCGATCTCCACCTTGCGGCGGATGTCGGCCTGGATCTCGCGACGGAGGTCACCCTCGGTCTTGAGATTCACGTCCACGTACTCACGGAGCTTGACGAGGTCTTCCTCGGCAAGGTCGCGGACACGGACGTTCGGGTCGACGCCGGTGGCGGCGAGGGCCTCCTTGGACCGGGTGCGCCCGATGCCGAAGACATAGGTGAGGGCGACCTCGACGCGCTTTTCGCGCGGGAGGTCAACGCCTGCGAGGCGTGCCATGCATGGCTCCTGTGTGATTTCGGAGGTCTTCCGCAGTGACTCTCCCGGACGGTCGTGCTCTCTCCGGGTCCCCGGCCTCCGCCGGAGGTGTCGGCGCCATCAGCTGGTGCGGATGACGTCGGACACTGCGTATATACGTTGTCGCTCGCGTCGCGCGAAGTACTGCGAGATGCAGGGGGTCGTACGTCAGCCCTGGCGCTGCTTGTGGCGCAGGTTGTCGCAGATGACCATGACCCGGCCGTGACGGCGGATCACCTTGCACTTGTCGCAGATCTTCTTGACGCTCGGCTTGACCTTCATGGTGTGAGGTTCTCCGGGTCAGTGCCGGCACCCCGGAAAGGGGGTGAGGCAAGATCTACTTGTATCGGTAGACGATCCGGCCACGCGTCAGGTCGTAGGGAGACAGCTCCACCACTACCCGGTCATCGGGCAGGATCCGGATGTAGTGCATCCGCATCTTGCCGCTGATGTGCGCGAGGACCTTGTGACCGTTCTGGAGCTCCACCTTGAACATGGCGTTCGGGAGAGACTCGATCACGGTGCCCTCAATTTCGATGGCACCTTGCTTCTTGGCCACGCTTCGCCCTTCGAATCGGCTACCTTGGTCGATTCTGGACCCCCGTATGTGGACACACGGGTACACCAGAGCCGACGCGTCAGTCTACGGCAGGGCACTCGAAAACACGAATCGTTGAGTTTGCCCACCCTGGGAGATCGTCAACCCCCCGATCTCCCGCCCCACCCGTACGGCCCAGGAGCGGTGCCGCCCCGTCACGCCAGGGGGACTGATCCTCTCAACGCCCCGCTCGCGGGCTCGGCGCCAGGGCGCCTCACAAGCTTCGCGCGGCTGCGCCGGACTCCGTCCGGCCGACCGGGCCGGACCACCCCGTCACGCCAGGGGATCCGGCGCAGCTGTCACGCCCAGTTCCGCCAGCTTCGCCTTGCCGCCGTCGACCGACGTAAGGACCAGGGGGCCGTCCTCCGTCAGGGCGACCGAGTGCTCCCAGTGCGAGGACCACGTGCCGTCGGTCGTGATGACCGTCCACTCGTCGGCAAGGACCTCGGTGTGCGGCGTGCCGAGCGATACCATCGGCTCGATCGCCAGGCAGAAGCCGGGCACCAGCTTCGGACCCTTGCCGCGCTTGCGTGAGACGTAGTTCAGCAGGTGCGGGTCCATGTGCATCTGGCTGCCGATGCCGTGGCCGCCGTAGTCCTCGACGATCCCGTACTTGCCGCCGCCGGGCTTCGGCTGGCGGCGGATGTACGTCTCGATCGCCCGGGAGACGTCGACCAGCCGGGCACCGAGCCGCATCGCGGCGATCCCGGCCCACATCGACTCCTCCGTCACCCGCGAGAGCTCGACCAGCTCCGGGGCGTGACCGTCGCCGACGAACGCGGTGAAGGCCGCGTCGCCGTGCCAGCCGTCCACGATCGCGCCGGCGTCGACGGAGATGATGTCGCCGTCCTTCAGTACGGTCTTGGTGTCCGGGATCCCGTGCACCACCACCTCGTTGACCGAGGTGCAGATCGTCGCGGGGAACCCGCCGTAGCCAAGGAAGTTGGGCTTCGCGCCGTGCTCGGCGAGGACCTTGCGCGCGACCTCGTCCAGGTCCTTCGTGGTGGCGCCCGGCACCGCGGCCTCGCCGGTCGCCGCGTGGATCGCCGCGACGACCAGCCCGGCCTCACGCATCTTCGCGATCTGCTCGGGGGTCTTGATCTCCACCATGACGGCGGCCTGCCTCACTCGGTCGAAGAAGGAATGCTGTCTCTGTCGGCGTCCGCGACGGGACACCTACGGTAGCCGGACAGCAGTACGGCCGTGGTGCCCGCTACGGGGCGCCCCGGCCGTATCACTGTGCCGTACCTGGTGATGCTCGGTGAACCGGACCTACGCGGCCCGGCCACCCTCCTCAAGAGCCGCCATCGCGCGCTTGGTCACCTCGACGACCTTGCCCAGCGCGGAGATGGTGACGACGAGGCCCTGTTCGCGGTAGTGGTCGATGATCGGCTCGGTCTGCGTGTGGTAGACCTCCAGCCGCGTACGGACCGTCTCCTCGGAGTCGTCGTCCCGCTGGTACAGCTCGCCGCCGCAGACATCACACACACCCTGCTTCTGCGGCGGGCTGTAGGTGACGTGGAAGACGTGCGAGCTGTCCTTGCGGCAGATGCGCCGACCGGCGATCCGCTTGACCACTTCGTCCTCGTCGATCTCCAGGTCCAGCACGGCGTCCAGGTGCAACCCCTCGGCCGTGAGCGCCTTGTCGAGCGCCTCGGCCTGGAAGACGTTGCGGGGAAAGCCGTCCAGAAGGAAGCCGTTCGCGGCGTCCGGCCGGCCCATCCGATCCAGCGCCATCGCGATGGTGACCTCGTCGGGAACCAGGTTCCCGGCGTCCATGTAGCTCTTCGCCTGCTTGCCGAGGTCGGTGCCCTGGCTGATGTTGGCGCGGAAGAGGTCACCGGTGGAGATGTGCGGAATGGAGAGGTTCTCGGCAAGGTACGCAGCCTGCGTTCCCTTGCCGGCACCGGGCGGTCCGACGAGGACGATTCGCATCAGCGGAGGAACCCTTCGTAATTACGCTGCTGGAGCTGGCTCTCGATCTGCTTCACGGTCTCCAGACCCACACCCACGATGATCAGGATGCTTGTCCCGCCGAAGGGGAAGTTCTGGTTCGCGCCGCCGAAGCCTGCCAACGCCATCGTTGGGACGAGAGCGATCAACCCGAGGTACAGCGAGCCCGGCCAAGTGATCCGGTTGAGTACGTAACTCAGATACTCGGCAGTAGGTCGACCTGCCCGGATGCCCGGGATGAAGCCACCATACTTCTTCATGTTGTCCGCGACTTCTTCGGGGTTGAACGTGATGGCCACGTAGAAGAAGGCGAAGAACACGACCAGCACGAAGTAGGTCGCGATGTAGTAGGGATGGTCACCCTTGATGAAGTGGGCTTCGATCCAGGTCTTCCAGCCGGACTGCGAACTGGAGAACTGCGCGATCAGCGCCGGGATGTAGAGCAGCGACGACGCGAAGATGACCGGGATCACACCCGCCTGGTTGACCTTGAGCGGAATGTACGTGGACGTACCGCCGTAGGACCTGCGTCCGATCATGCGCTTCGCGTACTGCACGGGGATCCGGCGCTGCGCCTGCTCGACGAAGACGACCAGGGCCACCATGACGAAGCCGATGAGAATGACGGTGCCGAACTCGATCCAGCCCTGGGCGAGCTTGCCGCTCTCCTTGATGGCCCACAGCGCGCCGGGGAAGCCGGCGGCGATGGAGATGAACATCAGGATGGACATGCCGTTGCCGATGCCCTTGTCGGTGATCATCTCACCGAGCCACATGACGGCGGCCGTACCGGCGGTCATCGTGATGACCATCGTGACGGTGATGAAGATCGACTGGTCCGGAACGATCTCCGAGGCGACCGGGCAGCCGCTGAAGAGCGCGCCGCTGCGGGCCGTTGCCACCAGACCGGTGCCCTGGAGCACCGCGAGGGCGACTGTCAGGTATCGGGTGTACTGAGTGATCTTGGCCTGACCGGACTGCCCTTCCTTCTTGAGGGCTTCGAGTCGGGGGATGACCACAGTCAGCAGCTGCAGGATGATGCTTGCCGTGATGTACGGCATGATGCCGAGCGCGAAGATCGTAATCTGCAGCAGCGCTCCGCCGCTGAACATGTTCACCAGCCCGAACAGGCTGTTATTGCCCTTCTGCGCTGCGTCGACGCACGTCTGGACATTCTCGTAGCTGACGCCGGGTACGGGGATGTGCGCCCCGAACCTGTACAGCACGATGATGAACAACGTGAAGAGCAGCTTCTTGCGCAGGTCGGGCGTCTTGAACGCCCGGGCGAACGCGGTGAGCACGGTGCCTCCTGCGACCCCCGCGCTCGCGCGTCAAGGGTGACGGTCTTGAGGATCGACGGATACATATCAGGCAAAAAGCCACGCGACCACCCCAGCGGAGAGTCCGCGTGGCTCGGGGTCCGGGGGCGGACCCCCGGGTTCAATACAGCAACAGTGCACGCCACCTTACCGGCGTACCTGCCCCCCTAGGAACGACCAACCGGGGATGCCCCTTATGAGAGGCATCCCCGGTTGGGTGTTCAGTCCATCAACTTGTCCGAGACGTCTCAGACAAGCTCGGTGACGGAGCCGCCGGCGGCGGCAATCTTCTCCTTGGCGGAGCCGGAAGCGGCGTCAACCGAAACCGTCAGTGCCACGGAGATCTCGCCCTGGCCCAGGACCTTGACGAGGCTGTTCTTACGGACCGCACCCTTGTCGACCAGATCGGCCACCGTGACCTCGCCACCCTGCGGGTAGAGCTCGGCCAGCTTGTCCAGGTTCACGACCTGGTACTCGGTACGGAACGGGTTCTTGAAGCCCTTGAGCTTCGGGAGACGCATGTGGAGGGGCATCTGCCCGCCCTCGAAGCGCTCCGGAACCTGGTAACGGGCCTTGGTGCCCTTGGTGCCACGACCCGCGGTCTTGCCCTTGGACGCCTCGCCACGGCCCACACGGGTCTTGGCGGTCTTGGCTCCGGGGGCAGGACGGAGGTTGTGGACCTTCAGCGGCTTCTGCTCCGCCATGTCAGTCGACCTCCTCAACCGTCACGAGGTGCCGCACGGTGTTCGCCATGCCGCGGAACTCGGGACGATCATCCTTGACAACCACGTCGTTGAGCCGCTTGAGGCCCAGCGAACGAAGGGTGTCGCGGTGGTTCTGCTTGCTGCCGATGTACGACTTCGTCTGCGTGATCTTGAGACGGGCCATCACGCACCCGCTCCCGCACGCGCACGAAGCAGAGCCGCGGGGGCGACGTCCTCGAGGGGCAGACCGCGGCGGGCCGCGATCTCCTCGGGACGCTGCAGACCCTGGAGGGCCGCCACGGTCGCGTGCACGATGTTGATCGGGTTCGACGAACCGAGCGACTTCGACAGGATGTCGTGGACGCCGGCGCACTCGAGCACGGCACGCACCGGGCCACCGGCGATGACGCCGGTACCGGGGGACGCGGGCTTGAGCAGGACGACGCCCGCCGCCTTCTCACCCTGGATCGGGTGCGGGATGGTGCCCTGGATACGGGGGACCTTGAAGAAGTGCTTCTTGGCCTCCTCAACACCCTTGGCGATGGCGGCCGGCACCTCCTTGGCCTTGCCGTAACCGACACCCACGGTGCCGTCACCGTCGCCCACCACGACCAGCGCGGTGAAGCTGAAGCGACGACCACCCTTCACGACCTTGGCAACACGGTTGATCGCGACGACACGCTCTACGTACGCGGTCTTCTCGGCGGCAGCGCCACCGTCACGGCCCTTCCGGTCCCGCCGCTCGCCGCCACCGGCACCGCTTCCGCGGCGCTGGGGTCCAGCCATTGGAATTACCTCTCTCTGTTACGTCCGCTAGCTCCGGAACCGGGGCTTAGAACTTCAGCCCGGCTTCACGGGCGGCGTCAGCCAGAGCGGCAATCCGCCCGGCGTACTGGTTGCCACCACGGTCGAACACGACAGCCTCGACACCGGCGGCCTTGGCGCGCTCGGCGACCAGGGCACCCACCTTCTGTGCCTGGGCGCTCTTGTCTGCGTCGCCGCCGCGGATCGACGTGTCCAGGGTCGACGCCGACGCGAGCGTGTGGCCCGCGATGTCGTCGATGACCTGGGCCACCATGTGGCGGTTGGAACGCGTCACAACGAGGCGCGGGCGGACCTGCGTGCCCGAGACCTTCTTGCGTACGCGGATGTGACGCCGCTTGATGGCAGCGGCCTTGTAGGCCTTGCCCTTGGCGATCTTTACACCGAATGCCATGGCTACTTACCCGCCTTTCCGACCTTGCGGCGGATGACCTCGCCGGCGTACTTGACGCCCTTGGCCTTGTACGGGTCGGGCTTCCGCAGCTTGCGGATGTTCGCCGCGACCTCGCCGACCTTCTGCTTGTCGATGCCCTCGACACTGAGCTTCGTCGGGGACTCGACCTTGAAGGTGATGCCCTCGGGGGCCTCGACGACGATCGGGTGGCTGTATCCGAGCGCGAACTCCAGGTTGGAGCCCTTCGCCTGGACCCGGTAACCGACACCGCTGATTTCGAGCGCCTTGCTGTATCCCTGGGTCACACCGGTGATCATGTTCGCCACCAGCGTGCGGGACAGGCCGTGCAGGGCCTTGTTCTGACGCTCGTCGTTCGGGCGCAGCACCTGGAGGGTGCCGTCGTCGCCCTTGGAGACCTCGATCGGCGCTGCGACGGTGTGCGAGAGGGTGCCCTTGGGGCCCTTCACCGCGACCGTACGGCCGTCGATGGTGACGTCCACACCGGTGGGAACCTGGATGGGGAGCTTGCCGATTCGCGACATGAGCTTTTCCTCCGTTCCCGACTACCAGACGTAGGCGAGGACTTCCCCACCTACGCCCTTCTTGCCTGCCTGCTGGCCGGTCAGAAGACCGTGGGACGTGGAGATGATCGCCACGCCCAGGCCGCCGAGCACCTTGGGCAGGTTGGTGGACTTGGCATACACGCGCAGACCCGGCTTCGAGATGCGCTTGATGCCGGCGATCGAACGCTCGCGGTTCGGGCCGAACTTCAGCTCAAGGGTGAGGGACTTGCCGACCTCGGCGTCCTCGACCTTCCAGCCGGTGATGAAGCCCTCCTGCTGGAGGATCTCCGCGATGTGCGACTTGATCTTGCTGTGCGGCATCTCGACGGTGTCGTGATACGCCGAGTTCGCGTTACGCAGACGCGTGAGCATGTCTGCGATGGGATCAGTCATGGTCATGAATTGGCCTTCGGCCTCTCTCGCCGGGGTTTCCTGTATGCGCCATCCCTCTCCCCACTCGATGGCGGGACGGGTGCGGTGCGGGGACCTACGGCGTAGTAAGTTTCGGGCGGCGGACGCCCAACCCCCCAAGCCTACGGCATGGAGAGCGGGGCTTCCGCCGACCAGTTGCTTACCGAGAGCTCTGGTTGATTCCGTACTTCAACTCAACGCTGAAGTAAGGGAATTACCAGGAGCTCTTGGTGACGCCCGGCAGCTCGCCGCGGTGTGCCATCTCACGAAGGCAGACACGGCACAGGCCGAACTTGCGGTAGACGGAGTGGGGACGCCCACAGCGCTGGCAGCGCGTGTAACCGCGCACGCCGAACTTCGGCTTGCGGGCGGCCTTAGCGATCAGAGCCTTCTTCGCCACGGTCAGTTCTCCTTGAACGGGAAGCCGAGGTGACGAAGGAGGGCACGACCCTCGTCGTCGTTGGTCGCCGTGGTGACCACGGTGATGTCCATGCCCCGGACCCGGTCGATCTTGTCCTGGTCGATCTCGTGGAACATGACCTGCTCCGTGAGACCGAAGGTGTAGTTGCCACGGCCGTCGAACTGCTTGGGCGACAGGCCGCGGAAGTCACGGATACGCGGCAGCGCGAGCGACAGCGTACGGTCCAGGAACTCCCACATGCGGTCACCGCGGAGGGTGACGTGGCAGCCGATCGGCTGCCCCTCGCGCAGCTTGAACTGCGCGATCGACTTGCGGGCCTTGGTCACGGCCGGCTTCTGGCCGGTGATCGTGGTGAGGTCCTTGATGGCACCCTCGATCAGCTTGGAGTCGCGGGCGGCGTCGCCCACACCCATGTTGACCACGATCTTGACGAGACCGGGGACCTGCATGACGTTCTCCAGGGAGAACTCCTCACGCAGCTTGCCGGCGATCTCCTCGCGGTAGCGCAGCTTCAGACGCGGTGCGGTTGTGGTCGTCATCAGATGTCCTCACCGGTCCGCTTGGCAACGCGGATCTTGTTGCCCTCGTCGTCAAAGCGGTAGCCGACGCGGGTGACGACCTTCTTGCCGTCCTTCTCCACGACCAGCTGAACATTGCTGATGTGGACAGGGGCCTCGGTCGTCACGATGCCGCCGGTCTGCGAACCACGGGCGGTCTGACCGGCCTTGGTGTGCTTCTTGACCCGGTTGACACCCTCGACGAGAACACGGTCCTGCGTGGGGTAGGCCACGATGACCTTGCCCTGCTTGCCCTTGTCCTTACCGGTGATGACCTGAACCAGGTCGCCCTTCTTGATCTTCATGCTTACAGCACCTCCGGCGCGAGCGAGATGATCTTCATGAACTTCTTCTCGCGCAGCTCACGACCCACCGGGCCGAAGATACGGGTGCCACGAGGGTCGCCGTCGTTCTTCAGAATGACGGCGGCGTTCTCGTCGAAGCGGATGTACGAGCCGTCCTGGCGGCGGCGCTCCTTCACGGTGCGAACGATGACCGCCTTGATGACGTCACCCTTCTTCACGTTGCCACCGGGGATCGCGTCCTTGACGGTGGCGACGATGACGTCACCGATGCCCGCGTAGCGGCGACCCGAGCCACCGAGAACACGGATGCAAAGGATCTCCTTGGCACCAGTGTTGTCGGCGACACGCAGTCGCGACTCCTGCTGGATCACGTCTATCTCCTGATCGTCTGCCGGTTCCCGGCGGGGTCCGTCACCTGCGTACGGACCCCACCGAGCCTGGCGGAACTACTCCCAGAGAATGCCCTGGGAGGGATTGCTTCGGCCTTGGTTACTTGGCCTTCTCAAGGATCTCGACGATGCGCCAACGCTTCGTCGCGGACAGCGGCCGGGTCTCCATGAGGAGGACACGGTCGCCGATCCCGGCGGCGTTCTGCTCGTCGTGAGCCTTGAGCTTGTTCGTACGGCGGATGACCTTGCCGTACAGCGCGTGCTTCACGCGGTCCTCGACAGCGACGACGACGGTCTTGTCCATCTTGTCGCTGACGACCAGACCCTCGCGGGTCTTGCGGAATCCGCGCTCGCTCTTCACGGTCGTCTCAGTCACGTTGCTCTCAGTCATCAGGCGCTCTCCACCGTCTCGATGCCCAGCTCGCGCTCACGCATCAGGGTGTAGATCCGCGCGATGTCCTTCCGGACCAGCTTCAGCCGGCCGTGGTTCTCGAGCTGGCCGGTCGCCGCCTGGAAGCGGAGGTTGAACAGCTCTTCCTTGGCCTCGCGGAGCTTGTCGACAAGCTCCTCGTTGCCCAGTTCACGCAGCTCGGACGCCTTGGTAACGGCCGCCATCACGACTCACCTGCCTCGCGCCGAACGATGCGGCACTTCATCGGAAGCTTGTGGGCGGCGCGGGTGAGCGCCTCCTTGGCAACCTTCTCGTTCGGGTAGGACAGCTCGAACATCACCCGACCGGGCTTGACGTTCGCGATCCACCACTCGGGAGAACCCTTACCGGAACCCATGCGGGTCTCGGCGGGCTTCTTCGTCAGGGGACGGTCCGGGTAGATGTTGATCCAGACCTTGCCGCCACGCTTGATGTGACGGGTCATCGCGATACGAGCGGCCTCGATCTGACGGTTCGTCACGTACGCCGGGGTCAGCGCCTGGATGCCGTACTCGCCGAACGCAACCTGCGTGCCACCCTTGGACATTCCGCTGCGCTTCGGGTGGTGCTGCTTGCGGTGCTTGACCCTACGGGGGATCAGCATTTCGGTCAGGCCTCCGTTCCGCCGGTAGAAGAGGGCGCGGCCTCCGCGGCCGGAGCAGCCGTCGCCTCGGCCTTGGGAGCCTCGGCGCCGGGAGCCTGCTGCGGCTTGCGGCCACCGCGACCGCCACGCTCGCCACCGCGGCCACCGCGGCCGGCGGGACGGTCGTTGCCGCCACCACGGGCCGGACGGTTGCCCGCGCGCGCCGCGGCGTTCTCGGCGCGCACCTCGGCGATGTTCTTGACGTCGCCCTTGTAGATCCAGACCTTCACGCCGATACGGCCGAAGGTCGTCTTGGCCTCGAAGAAGCCGTAGTCGACGTTGGCACGGAGCGTGTGCAGGGGCACGCGGCCCTCGCGGTAGAACTCCGAGCGCGACATCTCGGCGCCGCCGAGGCGGCCACCGCACTGGATCTTGATGCCCTTGGCGCCGGCCTTCATCGTCGACTGCATGCTCTTACGCATGGCGCGACGGAAGGAGACACGCGAGGACAGCTGCTCGGCGACGGCCTGGGCCACCAGCTGAGCGTCGACCTCGGGGTTCTTGACCTCGAGGATGTTCAGCTGGACCTGCTTGCCGGTCAGCTTCTCCAGCTCGCCGCGGATGCGGTCGGCCTCGGCGCCGCGGCGGCCGATGACGATGCCCGGACGTGCGGTGTGGATGTCCACGCGGACGCGGTCACGGGTGCGCTCGATCTCCACCTTGGAGATACCGGCACGCTCCATCCCCTTCGTCATCATGCGACGAATGGCGACGTCTTCCTTGACGTAGTCCTTGTACAGCTTGTCGGCGTACCAGCGGGACTTGAAGTCCGTGGTGATACCGAGCCGGAACCCATGCGGGTTAACCTTCTGGCCCATTACCGGGTTCCTTCCTTGCTGCTGACGACCACGGTGATGTGGCTGGTCCGCTTACGGATCCGGTAGGCGCGGCCCTGGGCACGCGGCCGGAACCGCTTCAGGGTCGGACCCTCGTCCACGTACGCCTCGCTGATGATCAGCGAAGTGGCGTCAGGGTGGTCGTAGTTGTGCGCGGCGTTGGCAATGGCGCTGTCAAGCACCTTGCCGACCGGCACGCTCGCGGCCTGCGGGGCGAAACGCAGGACCGCCTGAGCCTCCGTGGCATCCATGCCACGGATGAGGTCCACCACGCGGCGGGCCTTCATGGGCGTGACGCGGATGTACCGCGCCTGGGCCCTGGCTTCCATGGTTGTCCCTTCGGTGTGAGTCATAGTCGTTTCCACCCCGCGTTAGCGGCGCTTCGACTTCCGGTCGTCCTTGACGTGGCCGCGGAAGGTGCGAGTCGGCGAGAACTCGCCGAGCTTGTGGCCGACCATCGACTCGGTGACGAACACCGGGACGTGGATCTTGCCGTTGTGCACCGCGATGGTGTGGCCCAGCATTGCCGGGATGATCATCGAGCGACGGGACCAGGTCTTGATGACGTTCTTGGTGCCAGCTTCGTTCTGGACGTCCACCTTCTTGATGAGGTGGCCGTCTACGAAGGGCCCCTTCTTGAGACTGCGCGGCATCTAAACCCGCTCCTAGCGCTTCTTGTTCGTCTTGCGGCGGCGGACGATGTACTTGTTGCTCGCCTTCTTCGGCGAACGCGTACGACCTTCCTTCTGACCCCACGGGCTGACCGGGTGGCGACCACCTGAAGTCTTGCCCTCACCACCACCGTGCGGGTGGTCAACGGGGTTCATGGCGACACCGCGGACGGTCGGGCGGACGCCCTTCCAGCGCATACGGCCGGCCTTGCCCCAGTTGATGTTCGACTGCTCGGCGTTGCCGACCTCACCGATGGTGGCGCGGCAGCGGACGTCGACCAGCCGGATCTCTCCGGACGGCATACGAAGGTGGGCCATGGAGCCCTCCTTCGCCAGCAGCTGCACCGAAGTACCCGCGGAACGGGCGAACTTCGCGCCGCCGCCGGGACGCAGCTCGATGGCGTGGATGGTCGTACCGACCGGGATGTTGCGCAGCGCCAGGTTGTTGCCGGGCTTGATGTCGGCGGACGGGCCGTTCTCGACACGGCTGCCCTGCGTCAGGCCACGCGGCGCGAGAATGTAGCGCTTCTCGCCGTCCGCGTAGTGCAGGAGCGCGATGCGCGCGGTGCGGTTCGGGTCGTACTCGATGTGCGCGACCTTGGCCGGCACGCCGTCCTTGTCGTGACGACGGAAGTCGATCAGACGGAAGGCGCGCTTGTGTCCACCACCCTGGTGGCGAACGGTCACACGACCGGCGTTGTTACGGCCGCCCTTGCTGTGCAGGGGGCGGACCAGCGACTTCTCCGGCGTGGACCGCGTGATCTCTACAAAGTCGGCGACGCTGGAGCCACGACGGCCCGGGGTCGTCGGCTTGTACTTGCGGATACCCATTTCTCAGTCCTCGGAATATTCCGGACTTCGATTCGATCCGACTCCCGTTAGGAAGTCGGGCCGCCGAAGATGTCGATACGGTCGCCCTCGGCGAGGGTCACGATGGCGCGCTTGGTGTCAGCGCGCTTGCCGAAACCGGTGCGGGTGCGCTTGCGCTTGCCCTGCCGGTTGATCGTGTTGACCCCGGTGACCTTGACCGAGAAGACCGCTTCCACGGCCTGCTTGATCTGGGTCTTGTTGGAGCCGGGCGCGACGATGAACGTGTACTTGTTCTCGTCGAGCAGCGCGTAGCTCTTCTCGGACACCACGGGCTTGACGAGAACGTCACGCGGGTCCGTGTAGGTCTTGCTGGTGATCTCGGCCATCAGGCTTCGCTCCCCTCGGTCTCGGCAGTCTGTCGCGCAGCCCCGCCGGACACGAAGGACTCGAAGGCGGCCTTGGTGAAGACCACGTCGTCGGAGACAAGCACGTCGTACGTGTTGAGCTGTCCCGGGTCCAGCAGGTGGACCTCGGGGAGGTTGCGCGCGGACAGCCACGCGGCCTCGTCGCTCCGCTCGACGACCAGGAGCACGTGCTTGCGCTCACTGACCTTGCCGAGCAGGGTCTTGGCGGCCTTGGTGGACGCCGCGCCCTCGACCACGTCGGAGACGACGTGGATACGAGCGTTGCGGGCCCGGTCCGAGAGGGCCCCGCGCAGGGCGGCGACCTTCATCTTCTTGGGGGTCCGCTGCGAGTAGTCACGCGGGGTGGGGCCGTGTACGACGCCACCGCCGGCGAACTGCGGCGCACGGGTCGAACCCTGACGGGCGCGGCCGGTGCCCTTCTGGCGGTAAGGCTTCTTGCCACCACCACGGACCTCGCCACGGCGCTTGACCTTGTGCGTGCCCTGACGGGCGGCGGCCAGCTGCGCGACGACGACCTGGTGGATCAGCGGGATGCTGACCTTGGCGTCGAAGATCTCGGCCGGGAGCTCAACGGTCCCGGACTTGTCGCCCGAGGGCGACATGATGTCGATGGTGCTCATGTCTTCAGGCCCCCTTCGCCGCGGTGCGGACCAGGACGAGGCCGCCGTTCGGACCGGGGACCGCGCCCTTGATGAGGAGCAGGCCCTTCTCCGCGTCAACGGCGTGAACGGTCAGGTTCTGAGTGGTGACCCGCTCGTTGCCCATGCGACCCGCCATGCGGAGGCCCTTGAACACACGGCCCGGGGTGGCGCAGCCACCGATGGAGCCGGGAGAGCGGTGCTTGCGCTGGGTTCCGTGACCGGCGCCGAGGCCCTTGAAGTTGTGACGCTTCATGACACCGGCGAAGCCCTTGCCCTTGCTCTTGCCCGTGACGTCCACGCGGACGCCGGACTCGAACACAGCGGCGGTGACCTCCTGGCCGAGCGTGTACTCGGCGGCGTCGGAGGTGCGGAGCTCCACCAGGTGGCGGCGGGGGGTCACGTCGGCCTTGGCGAAGTGACCCTTGAGGGGCTTGTTCACCTTGCGCGGGTCGATCTCGCCGAAGGCGATCTGGACCGACTCGTAGCCGTCGGAGTCATTCGTACGGACCTGGGTTACAACGCAGGGTCCGGCCTTGACCACGGTCACCGGGACGACACGGTTGTTCTCGTCCCAGACCTGGGTCATGCCGAGCTTCTCGCCCAGGACACCCTTGATCTGCTTTGCCATCTCTTCCGCGCCTCTCAGAGCTTGATCTCGATGTCGACGCCGGCCGGAAGGTCCAGGCGCATCAACGAGTCAACGGTCTTGGGCGTCGGGTCGAGGATGTCGATCAGGCGCTTGTGCGTGCGCATCTCGAAGTGCTCGCGCGAGTCCTTGTACTTGTGCGGCGACTTGATGACGCAGTACACGTTCTTCTCAGTGGGCAGCGGCACCGGGCCCGCGACCGACGCACCAGTGCGAGTCACCGTCTCGACGATCTTCTTCGCCGAAGAGTCGATGACCTCGTGGTCGTAGGCCTTGAGCCGGATGCGGATCTTCTGTCCCGCCATGGCTACTCAGTAGTCCTGTTCTCTCGAAACGCTCTGGCGCCCTGGTGGGGGTCTACCGCCCCCTCCGACCCACGCGGTCGGGCGTGTCGCATCCCCTCTTCGAAGACATCCCGAAGGATTTCCCTGCAAGGGGGTGCGGCCCTGAAGACCACGAGACCGGGGACGAACGCCCACCGGGTGCCTGGCCGGTACCCCGCTGACACTTCCCAGAAGATTCCCGTACGTCCGCCCCAGCGCTGCCGTGAGCGGCAGATGGGACGACGAGTACTGTGGGACTCGCTTCCGGTCCTCCCGACGGGAGGCGCGCAGCATCGGCACTCAACCGAGCAACCTGTGCAGTGTGCCATATGCCCCGGAGCCCTGGCCAATCGCGGCCGGAGAGCGTACCCCACGGGGGAACGGGCGAACCGTGCGGCTGCCGCGAATGCGCACGCGGGACCTGGCCAGAGTCATCCGAACAGGAGGATACTGGTACATGGAGGTGCATCATGCGCAAAGTAGTCGATTGCCGCGATATGCCGAGCGAGACGAACTGCACCCTCGCGATCACGGGCGAGGAGGACGAGGTGGTCCGCGCCGCGAGCGAACACGCGGCCTCGGTCCACGGCCACGAGAACACGGCGGAACTGCGGGCCCAGATCCGGTCCAACCTGAAGGACGAGATGCCGCAGCACGCGTGAGCGGCGGCGTACAGGCGAGGCAGCCCGGGCCGCCACACCGACGGAAGCACCCGCCGATGGCCGCTCGGAGTCGGGCAGTCAGCACCGCGGAGGCGTGGTGTTCACGTACCCCGCTGATGTGGGGGTGGCGCCGGGCCTGCTCGGTGGGGTGCGCCGAGACCAACCCGGATGAGATCCCGACGAATGGACCTGCCACCGGCCGGCGCCCGGCACGATGGGGTGAGTGACAGCTACGGACGACCTCCGGCACCACTATGGGTGCGCCCGTGCTGAGCGCGAACGGCGAACGGGCGGGGTCGGCGCGCCCAAGTGGTTGCGGTCGACGCCTTGACGCCTCTGCGGCCCAGCATGCGATGGCCACCGACCTGTGCTCGCACCTGGCACCTCGCACCTCGCACCTCGCACCTCGCACCTCGCACCTCGCACCAAGTCTGCCGTGGCTGCCGATGTCTCTGCGAAGACACCGGAGGGTGCGGCAGCTGTCATGCGCCGCTGGGTGCTCCAGGGGCACGTGTAGAGGAAGATCCTGGACAAGGCGGGCTTCACCGGGATCACCGTCGACGTACTGCCGGCCACCGGGAACGGGCCGTGCACTGCGGACACGCTGCTGGTTACGGCTTGGGGCGGATCAGCGCCCTGACGCGTACGTGAGGAAACTCGCCCATGCGGCGGGTGAGACGCCGAGGCGGGGGCCTTGGGCGTTCTTGGAGTCGCGGACGCGCACGGAGGTGGGTGTGGTGGCCACCGCGACGCAGTCGTTGCCGTTGCTGCTGTCGCTATATGTGCTCTTGAACCATTCCAGCTCGGGAGCGTTCTCGCGGATCATGTTTCCCCCAGCACTCGCTCGATGAAGGCCTGCGACTCCTGTGGGGTGAGAGCCCCCGCCCGGATGATGCCATGCCGCAGTCCAGGATCCGAAGATAGCGCGGGTCAGAGACAGGGCTCCCTCCGTACTCATCATCGGTACGGCCCACCGCTGAACCGTCTGGGAACTTCAGCACCTGGATCTTCCCACCCGTTCCGGGGTGGTCCCATCGGTCGGTCGGCATCACCTGGATCTCGACGTTCCGCAACTTCCCTACCTCCAGCAGGTTTTGCAACTACTGCCGCGCCGCCGACCTCCCCCGATACGGCGACGAACCGTCACTTCCTCCAGGACAAAACTCAGATCCGGAGCGGGTGACCGCTCAAAGATGGACTGTCGCGTCAAGCGCGCGCTCAGCATGCGTTCCAACTCGTCCTGCGAGTACGCGGGGCGACGTGTTCCGAGCAGCGCCCGTGCGTGCGCTTCGGTCTGCAACAAGCCGTGCAGGTTGTGGTTTCCGTACGAGAGCAACTCAACGGCTTTCGCCTCCAACCTCGCCAAGTCCCGAACCTTCTTCGGATACCGGACCTCCGCCACGTCCTGCTTCATCGCGGCGATCATGCCCGCCGCCCGCAGTACCTTGTCCGCCTTGTCCAGGTACTCCGGCCGGGGAATCCGTGCGCCCGACTCGACCTTGTAGACCAGGTCCTCGCCGTAACCGATCGCCAGGGCGAACTCCGCCGCGCGTAGGCCGGCCGCCTCGCGTCGTAGCCGTAGCTGCCTACCGACCGTCGCGACGACAGCCGCGCCCGACTCGTCGTCGGGGTCGACCTCCCAACCGGGCTCGTCCGTCTCCGTACCCTCCGCGTCCACGCTCACCGCACACCCGCCTCCTTGGTACCGCTGTCCCCTCCGGACAGGTTGGACAGCACTGGACAGGCCCCGGACAGTGACCGTACGTACCGGAGTCATCACTGGTCAGCGTATGCATGGACCACCACGCTGAGTGACGTGAATCAAGAAATAACCCAACTCGGTCTCTCCGCTCGCCACTTCGGCGTGCTCCTGTCCCCCACGCCACGCGGCGCCCGTCTTGCCCGTCGGCTGACCACCGCGCATCTGCTCGCCTGGGACTTGGCGCCCCGGACGATCGAGACGGCGGAACAGATCACCGCCGAGCTGGCGAGCAACGCGGCGACGCACGGCCGGCTGTCGGGGCGGGACTTCCTGCTGGAGTTGCGCAGAACGGATACGGAGGGCGGCGACGTACTCCGTATCGAGGTGACCGACACCCGCGGCGACCGCCTCCCCAGGCTCAGCCCCCAACTCCCGCCTCCGGACGCCGAGTCGGGCCGAGGGTTGCTGCTGGTCGAGGTGCTGGCGGACCGGTGGGGGGTCAGGTCGGGGCCGGTGCCGGTGCCGCGCAAGACGGTGTGGGCGGAACTGGATCTCGTGCGGCCATCCTCACCCTTGCGGGTGAATATGCCCAACTGAGCTACGGCCAGGGCGGATTGTCTGTTTATGCTCAGGGGGATAGAAGTCCTGGCATGTGCCAGAGGCACACTCCTCCACTCACCTCACAGGAACCTGCAGGGTCAGCCCGCCGCACGAGGCGATGCATCGCATCTTTCAGGAGTACCCGGGGCTCTTCTCCGGCGTCTCCGAAGTACTCGGCGTCGACTTCGGCCCGCTCGTCGGGGTCACCGTCCTGCCCACGGACCTCACAGAGGCCCGGCCCGTTGAACGGCGCGTGGACACGCTGTTACGGGTCGACACGGACGCCAACGGTTCGTACCTCCTGGCGATCGAGTCTCAGGGAAAGAAGGACCCGGCCAAGCCCGCGAGCTGGGCGTACTACCTGTCGTATCTGCACACGAAGTACCGGCTGCCGCCCGTACTGCTGGTCGTCTGCCAGGATCGCGCCACGGCTGAATGGGCGGCGCGGCCCGTCGACATCGGGCCACCGCAGTGGGCGGCGCTTACACTGCGCCCGCTGGTGGTGGGCCCGCACAACATGCCGGTGATCACAGACACCGCCGAGATCCGCAAGGACCTGGCACTCGCCACGCTGGCTCTTATTACGCACGGTGCCGATCGGGACCCCGATGCCATACTCAAAGCGATGACGACCGCGCTGCGGGACACCCCGGAAGACATCAAAAGCCCGATCGTCGATCTCATCTCACAGGGCCTGGGCACTCTGCCCGCCGCAGCACTTTGGAGGAAACTGGTGGCCGTGGACCTTTCTTTCTACAAGTCGCCGATCTCGGAGGAAATCCGGGACGAAGGCCGGGCTCAGCAAGCCGCCAGGATGCTCTTCCTCGTCCTGGAAAGGCGCGATATCTACGTCTCCGACGAGGCGCGCGAGCGCATCACCAGTTGCGACGACGTCGGCCTTCTGGAGCAGTGGCACGGCCGTGCCATCACCGCTGCTTCCGCTGAGGAGATCTTCGAGGATGAGTAGTCCCGCCGGTCACAACGCGGCAGCCAAGCAGGCAGCTTTGCAACCGCTGAGCGACACGGCGATCTACTTTGTCGAACTTATCGCGGGTGGTCTGGCCGATCACCCGGCCAGCCTGGAAATGTGGAGGGACTTGGTGGATCGCGACCTTTCGTTCTTCACCTCGCCGATCTCGGAGGAGATCCGCGAAGAGGGGCGCACTCAAGCGCGGGCGGAAGACATCCTGCTCGTCCTGGAAAACCGAGGCGTCGCCGTCCCTGACGACGTGCGCGCACGCATCACGGGCTGCCAGGAGCGAGAGGTGATGCGCCCCTGGCTCCTGTCCGCTGTCACTGCCCGTTCCGCCCGGGAAATCTTCGGCGGGGTGTAGCACCCACGAGCGGCCACCACTCCCAGCCGGACTGTCAGTGCCATGCACCACCATGGGCCCCCGGAACAGCGTGTGCCCGAGAAGGAGACCGTGGTGGATGCGATCAAGGCCCTTGCCGACCCCGACCTGCGAGAGGAGGCACGGGACAGGCTGGCCGCGTTGGGGGGCGCCGCCGTGGGGCCGTTGCTTGGTGAGTTGGTGGGCGCGGACTCGCCCGTCCTGTGCGGGCAGATCGAGTTCGTGCTGGCCAAGCGGATCGGGCCGGTCGCCTTCGACGAGGTGATGGCCGCCCTGGCCGCGGCCGAGGACCAGGAGTCGCGTCGGCGCCTCAGCCGCGTGTTCACCGCCTTCCGCGCGGTCGACCAGTACGTCGCGGCGCTCTCGCACCCGTCCGCCGAGGTGCGGAGTTCCGCCGCGTACGGAATCCAGTGCGCCTGCTCGGTGGCCTTCGGCCGGGAGCCGAACGCCGACGTGGACTACGCCCTGGTGATCGACGCGTTGATTCCCCTCCTCGCGGACCCGAACCCGCGGGTCGCCCAGCGGGCCGAGTGGGTGCTGACCATGCTGGGGCCCGGTGTCGAGGAACGTATGCGGGACATACGCGTGCAGGGGCCGGGGAACCTCCGGGCGCAGGCCCTGACCGTCCTCGCGGCCGTCGGCGGCGAGGAGGCGCTGTCGGCGGCGGACCGGGCCGCCGTGGAGCGGCTGATCCGCATCAAGGGGCGCGACGAGCCGGCCCGGTCCCTCGACACCTGCTCCACCTCCTGGATAGCCGTCCCCACCGGGGACCAACAGGGAGTCGTGGAGCTGCTCGGGCTCTACGAGGCGCGGCCTGCCACGTTCGCGCTCGGACTGAGCGTCGGAGGGCACGACAGCCACGACGGCGCCGAGTACGGCAGGGTCTACGTCACCCCGGAGGTCGACGGGTGGACCCTGGTGCTCGGCCCCTGGTGCAACCCCGTCGATCCGGACCGCGCGCAGGACGTGCTGCGCGTCGTCAGCGAGTTGAGCCGCCGCTACGGCCGGGCCCAGGCGTACTACTTCGGTGAGCAGGGCGGCGGTTCGGGGTGGCTCGTCACCGAGGGCGGGACCGTCGTACGCCGCTTCGGCTCCTACTGGGACGACGACGGCGCGCGGTACACCGTGGGCGAGCCCCTGCCCGAGGAGCGCGCCGCGTGTATCGAGGAGGGCGTTGTCCCGGTGGGCGACGCCGGGGCCGACGAGGACGAGTGGAGGGACCTCGCCGCGTACCTCGCACCGACCCTCGCGGGTCAACTGGGCGTCAGCCCGATGGACTTGGGCCCGCGCACCACCGTGCGCGGGGTCGGCGCGGTGGCTCTCACCCCGTACGCGCGCGAACACGGACGTCCACGCACGGGCGCGTACGCCATCTGATGGCCGCACACGGGACGCAGCACTGCGAGACGACCACGCTGGGCGTGCTGCTGCGGCATGAGGGAATCGATCTGTCCGAGCCCATGCTGTTCGGGCTCGGCTCCGGGCTGTCCTTCATCTACTGGGACAGCAAAGCCATGGGCTTCCCCTTCCTCGGCGGCCGGGTCAAGCCGTTCGAGCTGACCCGGAACCTGGCCGCCGTCCTCGGCCTTGAGCTGCTGGTCGAGGAGACCACCTCCGCACGCAAGGCGTGGCGGAACGTGGCGGGGCCCATCGACGCCGGGCGGCCTGTCGGCCTCCAGCTCGACAGCTACCACCTGGACTACTTCAGCACGAAGGTGCATTTCGGCGGGCACATCGTGGCCATGTACGGCTACGACGAGCAGGACGCCCACCTGGTGGACACCGCCCCGCAGGGCGGAGCCGTCACGACCGGCCTCGCCGCCCTGGCCAGGGCGAGGGCCGTGCGCGGCCCCATGACCGCCAGGCACCGCTCCTTCACCCTCACGGCGCCCTGCGGCCCGCCGTCAACGCGGGAGCGGATCATCCCCGCGATCAAGACCTGCGCGGACGCCTTCCTGCACCCGCCCATCGCCAACCTGGGCCACCGGGGCATCGAGAAGACCGCGAAGCAGGTGCCGAAGTGGCTGGAGCGCAGCGCCGATCCGGGGCAGGACCTGCCACGGGCCGCCGTTCTCATGGAGAAGGCCGGCACCGGCGGCGCCCTGTTCCGCAATCTCTACCGGGATTTCCTCGCCGAGTGCGCCCAGCTGATCGACAGCGACCACCTGCGCACCGGCCACCGCCTGTACGCGGAGGCCGCCGCGCTCTGGACAGAGGTGGCCGAACTCATCGCGGCAGCGGGCGAATCCGACGACGAGAAGCACCTCACGCGGGCCGGCGCCGTCCTCCACGAGCTCTCGCGCGTCGAACGCGAGGCGATGGGAGCGCTCAGCAGGCTTTAAGCGGTGTCCGGCCAGGTGGCCGCGAGGTCGCGGTGGCTGGGGAAGTTGGGGCCGGGGACGGTGTCCTGGACCGGCCGGCCGTTGAGCCAGCAGATGTCGAAGGTGTCGCTCTCGGTGTCGAGCAGGCAGCACACTCCGCCGGCGGCGGCCGTGAGGTCGGTGAACACCTCTCTGACCGCTGCGGACCGCTCGAACATCCGGCTCATTCCCGAAGTGGCCGCGGTGAACTCCAGCGCGGCGTAGTCGGGGTGCTGCGCGGGCGCGAAGCGCACCGTGAGGTAGATGTACCCGATCTGGACTCTTCCGTGGGCGTCGCGCGGGAGGTCTCGGTCCTCGACGTACTCGCGCACCGCGTCGTCCACGCCGAACATGATCGAGGTGTCGAGTTCGAGCGTGCCGCCGGCGGAGCAATCGACCGCCTCGCTCGCGAAGTTGGACGTGAACGGGACGACGAGCTGGGCACCGCCGGGCAGGGTGACCGTGAGCGGCGGCACTCGGTCGGTTCGTGGCGCCAGCTCGGTCAGGGCGGTCAGTGCCCGGTCGACGTTCCGCGCGGGCACGAGTATCTCGTAGCCGTAGTCAAGCCCCATCCGCTCGACGTTAGCTGGTGGCGGCGATGGCCGTCCCCACGGTGGTCGCCGCCACGGTCCGCATCACCGCCGCGTTCACCGCCTCGGCGCCCCAACTGCCCTGCTCCAGCTCCTTCGCCCGCTTGTAGACCTTGCCCGACCACGGGATGGACCGGTGCAGGTTCGGCAGGGTGCCGCTCGCGGAGAGCAGCCCCACCAGCGCCGTTGTACGGGCATCGGGCTCCGCGCCGTCGATCAGGACGGCGCGGACCTTCTCCATGAGGGCCTTCTTGTGCCCGGTGTCCGCGGCCTTCGTCGCCGTCGTACGGAACAGCCCCAGCGTCTTCTTGGTCTCCTGGCGCAGCATGCCCCGCTCGACGAGCCGGTCCAGCACGGTCTCCCGCATCCCGGTGCCGATCTCGATGAGGAGGGTCTGCACTCCTCGCTTCCGCGCGGCGATCTTCTCGTGGGCGGCCCGGAGCAGCGGATCCACGGGCGGGTCGGCGGTGACGGCGTGCACCTTCAGGCCGTTCAGCCCCTGGTCGTTCTCGTCGACCCTGACGTGCTTGCCGAGGGCCAGCTCCACGAGAACGGCGCCGCCCAGCGTGTAGTACAGCGTGCCCTCCCCCGCGATCGTTCCCGACTTGTCGTCGAACATCAGCAGCAGCAGGTCTTCGACGATGAGCGTCTCGTTCCGCATGGTCTCTTCCAACCGTTGGCGCCGGGAGGGCCGTCGGATGCGTACGGGCCCTGTGGCCAAGCCTGGCCGAGCCGGAGGGGTGAGGGCAGCGCGACTTGTCATCACTGTTGATGACACATGTCATGTCGTCATGCTCAGTGCCGGATCAGGCCGCCGACCGTGACGGGGGCGACGTGGCCGGTCGCCGGACGGGTCCGCGCCAGGGTCAGGCCGATGTCGACCAGCGACGACCGGGGCAGGTCGGTGACATCGGGAATCGGCGTCCAGACCGACTCGGCGATCTCGCCGTTCGGCTCGGGCCGGAGCCGGCCGCCGGTGATGCGGACCTGGTAGAAGACGCCGACGTTCTGGTGTTCCGGTCCGCCGGGGACGGCGCGTTCGGTGGCGGGGATGACCCTTGAGTCCACGCCCAGCAGGCGCTCGACCACCGCGTCGCAGCCCGTCTCCTCGCCGACCTCCCGGATCACCGCGTCGAACGGGTCCTCCGCGTGCTCGACCCTGCCGCCCGGAAGCGTCCAGGTGCTTTCCCCCTCCGCCGGTACGTGGCGCGCGAGCAGCACCCGCCCGCCCTCGATGCACACGGCGTACGCCGCCAGCCGGAAACTCATCCGCACAACTCCCCTGTGTCTCCCACCGGGTCGCGGAGGACCACGACCCGGTGAGCCGCGACGTGGTGGCCCGCGACGTAAAGAACTCTCAATGACTTGGGGAGGAAAAGACCTTTCCCAACCCCACCAACCTCCCGTCACCCGCATGGGTGAACTCGGGCAACTGGGCTGGATTTCGCACGGGTTGGCTGGCATATGCTCGCCGCGACAACTCCACAACAGACAACGGCCCCCGGCCGGGACTGGCATCCCGAACGAGGGCCTCACCAACAAGGAAGTAGTCGCTTCCCGATGGATGTTCAGCACCTTAGCGCGCCCTCGCGCGCCACGTCCCAAGTTCCCCGGCCCGTCGCCCGATCCGGTGTCGTGCACGCCAACACCCGGCTCACCAAGCGCTACACGGTCGTCGACAACCACCTCGCGCAGCACCGTGAGCTGACCCTCATCGCGATCGGACTCGCCGTCCACATCCAGTCGCTGCCCGCCGGGGCCCGGATCGGCATCAAGTGCCTGACTGCCCGCTTCCCGGAGAGCGAGGCGCGTATCGCCGCCGCGCTGCGGGAGTTGGAGGCGGCGGGCTATCTGGAGCGCACGCGCGAGCGGCTGCCGAGCGGGCGGATCGTCACGCACACGGTGTCGTACAACCAGCCGCCGACGTTACGGAGAGCGGAGCCCGTACGCGTACGCCCACCGAAGCCGACGCCGGATCCGCAACCGGAACCGGCGCCCGCGCCCGCGCCCGC
>NZ_MDCR01000322.1 GCF_001723055.1 Streptomyces niveus | reverse complement strand
GTCCGGCGAGGCGATCGCGCGGGAGTTCGAGCGGTATCTGCGCCGGCGTGACGGCGGCCCCGGGCAGGCGCCAGGCGGGCACGCGACGGAGACCGGGAGCGGGACGGGCGAGGGTCCGGGACCGTATCTGCGCGACACGTCGGGGCCGGGTCCGGGTTCGGGCCCGGGGCGCGGGAAGCCGCCGCGGGCGCCGCGACCGGGTCCGCCGGGGCCGGAGTCGTCGGCGGGGCCGGGGCCGGAGTCAGGACCGGACAAGGGCCCGGAGCCGGGTGCCGGGCCGGACGGGAAGCCGGGGCCGGACTCAGGCCCGGCGGACGACGGGGATTCCTCGGACGACTGAACGAAGTGCGGTGGGTGGCCGGGCCGCTCGTCGCCCGTGAACGGACCGATCGCCGGCCGGACCGCGTCCGCGGTCCGGCCGGCGATCGCGTACCGACAGGCGAGTCGTGTGGGGACCGGCCGCCGGGCGGACCCGGTGAACCGATCCCGTCACCGCTCTACAGCGCGACACCGAGCAGCGCGTCGACCGTCCGGGACACCACCCCGGGCGCCCCTTCGTCCGTACCGCCCGTGGACTCCTGAAGAGCGGCCCAGCGGTCGACGGCGGCCAGTGCGGCCGGGGCGTCCAGGTCGTTCGACAGTGCCTCGCGGACCTCCTCCACCAGGTCCTGCGCGGCGGGGCCGTCGGGGCGGGACACGGCGGCACGCCAGCGCGCCAGGCGCGCCACCGCCTCGTCGAGCACCTGGTCCGTCCACTCCCAGTCGGCCCGGTAGTGGTGCGCGAGCAGCGAGAGGCGGATCGCGGCCGGGTCCACGCCCGCGCGGCGCAGGGTCGAGACGAAGACCAGATTGCCCTTGGACTTGGACATCTTCGCGCCGTCGAGGGCGACCATCCCGGCGTGCACGTACGCCTTGGCGAACGGGTACTCACCGGTCAGCGCCTGCGCGTGCGAGGCGCCCATCTCGTGGTGCGGGAAGGCGAGATCGCTGCCGCCGCCCTGTACGTCGAAGCCCATGCCGAGATGGTCGAGGGCGATGGCCACACACTCGATGTGCCAGCCGGGCCTGCCACGGCCGAGGCTGCCGCCGTCCCAGTCCGGCTCGCCCTCGCGGGCGGCCATCCAGAGCATCGGGTCGAGCGGGTTCTTCTTGCCGGGGCGCTCGGGGTCGCCGCCGCGCTCGGCGGAGAGCAGCCGCATCGCCTCCGCGTCAAGACCGGAGACCTCGCCGAAGTGCGGGTCGGCCTCGACGGAGAAGTAGACGTCGCCGTCCAGGACGTACGCGGCGCCGCTCTCGCACAGCCGCTCCACGAGCGGCACGATGCCCGGTATCGCCTCGACCGCGCCGATGTAGTGCTGCGGCGGCAGCATCCGCAGCGCCGTCATGTCCTCACGGAACAGGGCGGTCTCGCGCTCGGCGAGCCCGGTCCAGTCCTCCCCGTCGCGCGCCGCCCGCTCCAGGAGGGGGTCGTCGATGTCGGTGACGTTCTGGACGTACTGGATCTGCCGCTTGGTGTCGAGCCATACGCGCTGCACGAGGTCGAACGCGTTGTAGGTCGCCGCGTGCCCGATGTGTGTCGCGTCGTACGGCGTGATGCCGCAGACGTAGATACGGGCGACGGGTCCGGGGTCGACGGTGACGGGGCCACCGGTCGCGGTGTCGTGAATCCGGAGGTCGCGGCCCTTGCCGGGCAGGGCGGGGACGTCGGAAGCGGGCCAGGCATGCATGTCATGAGCGTAACCGGACGTTGCTTCCGGATACGAACCGGACCGGCACTGTTGTCCGGTTCGGCGCTCTTGCGTGATCCACCGGTCGATGCATGGCGGCGGCGCCCGGCCCGCCGCCGTGGCCGCCCCGTACGCCTCAGACGGGCGGCCAGGGGATCGCGGGCCACTGCCCGGACGGCTTCGGGTGGAGTCCGGTGCGGCGCAGTTCCTGGACCCGGGTGCGTACGGCGTCGGTCTCGGCCGGTGTGATCAGTTCGGCCAACCGGGTGGCGAGCGGGCTGCCTTCGGCGAGTTCGCCGGCGAGCCGGTCCAGAACGGTGACGGCCTCGGCGGACAGCGGCTCCCCCGCCCAGCCCCACAGCAGGGTGCGCAGTTTGTCGTCCACGTTGAAGGTGACGCCGTGGTCGATCGCGTACAGCCGCCCGCCCGCCTCGGGCAGCAGATGGCCGCCCTTGCGGTCGCCGTTGTTGATGACCGCGTCGAGGACCGCCAGCCGTCGCAGCCGTGGGTCGTCGGCGTGCACCAGCAGCGCGGTGCGGCCCTCGCCGACCTCGGCGAAGCCGATCGCCTTCCAGCCGTCGGCGGGCTCCTCCTCCTCGACCAGGGCGAGGAGTTGGGGCGCCGTGTCGCTGTCGTCGGCCTCGATCCACAGCTGGCACATGCCTTCGCCGTACGGTCCGTCACGCAGCACGGTCGGCGGCACCAGGCCCCAGCCGGTCGCCTCGGAGATCTCGTAGGCGGCCACCTCGCGCTGGGCGAGCGTGCCGTCGGGGAAGTCCCAGAGCGGCTGTTCCCCGGCGACGGGCTTGTAGACGCACAGCGCCTCCTCGCCCTCGTACGAGACGGCGCAGTGGAGGACCGCGTTGGACGCCTCGCGGATCCGGCCCCGTACGGTCAGTTCGCCCTTGGTGATCAGCTCCAGCGCGGTCACGCTCATGCGTCGCGGCGGTATCCGTTCTGGCGCGGGCACACGTGTCCCTCCGGGTCGAGCGGCAGACTGCACAGCGGGCACGGCGGCCGGCCCGCGTTGACCACGTCCAGGGCCCGTTTGGCGAAGGCCCTGGCCTGGGCGCCGGAGAGCCGGACGCGGAGCATCGGCGGACCGTTCTCCTCGTCCTGGAGGAGCCGTTCCTCGGCGTCGGCGAGGTCCTCGTCGGTGTCCGCGTCGAGTTCGACGAGTGCCTGGGCCTCGACGATCATGCGCTGTTCGTCGCCGTCCCAGGCCAGGGCCATGGTGCCGACCCGGAACTCCTCCTCGACGGGTGCGTCGAGCGGTGCGGCGTCGGTGACATCGGTGGGTGCCATGGCGGGCACCGGCGCGTTGCCGCCGGTACGGCGCACGACCTCGTCGAGCAGTTCATCGATCCGCTCGGCGAGCGCGGCGACCTGGGTCTTCTCCAGGGACACGCTGGTGACGCGGCCCGAGGCGGATGCCTGGAGGAAGAACGTACGGCGGCCAGGCAGCCCGACCGTACCGGCCACGAAGCGGTCCGGCGGGTCGTAGAGGAACACCTGACGGGACACGTCCTGCTCCCTTGAGAATTGACGGAATGGGCGGGCCGCGGTGCCCGGCGGGCGAACCTCCGGGGTGGCACGGACGGCCCGTCCACCCTACTGCGCGCGGCGATCACGCCGCGCCGCTGCCACCGCCCACGACGGCTTCACCGCTGGTGTCCTTCTTTCCGCCCGCGCCGTTCTCACGCGGTGTCAGGGAACCGAGGTCACCGGTGTCCCCGAGGCGCACCACGAACGGGCGCAGCCGGGTGTACCTGATGGCGGTGATCGAGCAGGGGTCGGCGTGGATCCGCTGGAAGAGGTCGAGGTGCATGCCGAGGGCGTCGGCGACCAGGGACTTGATGATGTCGCCGTGCGAGCACATCAGGAAGACGGCGTCCTCGCCGTGCTCCGCCTCGACGCGGGTGTTCCAGTCCCGTACGGCGTCCACGGCGCGTGCCTGCATGGCGCGCATCGACTCACCGCCGGGGAACGTCGCGGCCGAGGGGTGCTGCTGCACGACCGACATCAGGGGTTCGTCGGAGAGTTCGGCGAGCTTGCGCCCGGACCACTCGCCGTAGTCGCACTCGTTGATGCGGTCCTCGTGGTGCGTCTCGATGCCGGGGCGGGCGTCGGTGAGCGGCCGGATCGTCTCCAGACAGCGCTGGAGGGGGCTGCTGACGACGGCGGCGAGCGGCAGGTCCGCGAGGCGTCCGGGCAGGGCGGCGGCCTGCGCGAGGCCCTGTTCGTCCAGCGCGACGCCGGGGGTCCGGCCGGCGAGGACGCCCGAGGTGTTGGCGGTGGAGCGCCCGTGCCGTACGAGGATCAGGGTGGCCATGGCGGCCAGCCTAAAGGGTGCGGCGGCCACCCGGACGGCGGTGGGCGGACGGCCGGTGGGCGGGGAGCGGGTGCGGCAGACGTGCGTGCGAGCGCTTCGCCCGGGAAGAATGCACGGGGTGATCGTCGACCGTGCCATCTACCGCGACGGGCGCCGTACCGACGGGCCCGCCGATCTCTCCGACGCCCTCGCCGAGGCGCGGGCGTCGGACAACGCCTTTCTCTGGGTCGGGCTGCACGAGCCGACGGAGGAGGAGTTCGCCCTCGTCAGCAGTGAGTTCCGGATGCATCCGCTGGCCGTGGAGGACTCGCTCAAGGCTCATCAGCGGCCCAAGCTGGAGGTCTACGACGACTCCCTGTTCATGGTGCTGAAGCCGGTGGTGTACGACTCCGACAAGGACACCGTCACCAGCGGGGAGCTGATGATCTTCATCGGCGACTCGTTCGTGGTGACGGTCCGGCACGGCGACGGCGCGCCCCTGCACGCCGTGCGCACGCGGCTGGAGGCGGATCCGCACACGCTGCTCAAGCACGGTCCCACCGCCGTGCTCTACGCCGTGAGCGACGCGGTCGTCGACCACTACCTCGATGTCTGCGGCGAGCTCCAGGTCGACCTGGAGGAGCTGGAGACACAGGTCTTCTCACCCACCGAGGGCGGCTCGGGGAGGAACCGCGAGGCGGGCGACCAGCCGGCGGCGGAGCGGATCTACACCTTCAAGCGGCAGGTGCTGGAGTTCCGCCGGGCGGCCGGGCCACTGGCGGCGCCGATCTCGCGGCTCACGCGCTCGGGGGTGCCGTTCGTCCAGGAACGGTCGCAGCCGTTCTTCCGGGACGTGGACGACCATCTGACGCGCGTCAACGAGCAGGTGGAGGGGCTCGACCGGCTGCTCTCGGACATTCTCTCCGCCCATCTCGCGCAGATGGGCGTGCGGCAGAACGACGACATGCGCAAGATCTCGGCCTGGGCGGCGATGGCCGCGGTGCCGACGCTGCTCGCGGGGGTGTGGGGGATGAACTTCCGGCACATGCCGGAGCTGAGCCAGGTGTGGGGCTATCCGGCCGCGCTCGTCCTGATGGTGGGCGCGGTGATCTTCCTGCACCGGACCTTCAAACGCAACGGCTGGCTCTGACGCCTGGGCCCCTTGTCCGGGACCCGGGCTCAGAAGGCGGGGGCGGGGGTCGCCGGGCCGCCCAGCGCGTCACGGCGCTCCGGCATGGTGAGACTGACCATGCGCCGCCAGCCGCCCGCCCGCTCCATCGCGTACAGACCGTGGATCCCGGCGCGCAGCAGGGCCGCCTTGGGCCGGGACCAGTTGAGGACTCGGCCCATCTCGCCCATCACGGCGATGCTCACCTCGCGGTAGACCTGGATCTCGGCCTGCGCGCTCTCCCGGAGCACCCGGTGGATGGTGCGGCCGTGGCCGCGTCCCGCGAGGCGCAGCAACTCCTCGTGGCAGTACGCCAGATGGTTGTCCTCGTCGGCGCTGATGATCCGGACGGCGTTGCCGACGAGCGGGTGGTCGCCGAAGAACCTCATCAGCATGTCCATCTGGTCGGCCGCGCGCTGTTCGGTCACCCGGCTGTGCGAGAGGTAGACGACGATGTCCTCCTCGGTCAGCGGGTCGTTCCTGCGCAGCTTGTCGTGCGTGAGGCCGATGCCGCGCTGTTCGAGCAGCATCGTGTAGTCGGTGGCGGGCGGGACGTCGACCGGTTCCAGGCCGCGCCTCTTCAGGAGGGCCTGGAAGATCCGGCCGTGCTTGTCCTCGTCGGCGCCGTGCCGGGTGATCTTGGGTGCGAGATCGCGCATCCCCTCGGGCACCAAGGCGGCGATACGGCCGTTCTCCCAGCCACCCTGGGCCTCGCCGCTGGCCGCGATGGAGCAGAAGAGCCGGAAGGATTCGTCGTTGTCGAGGATTTCCTCGAACAGGCCTCGGGCCGAGAGCATCGGATGCCACCTCCATGCCGGTGTCCGCCTCGGACACCCACACAGGTGAGTCAAATGTGACATCCGGGAAGCGGCAACAGCACAGCGTCCCCACTCGGCCGATGGGAGGACGGGACGGCGCACGTCCGTACGGACGCGGGGGCGCGTAACCGGTCGGCGCCCGGGGCGTTGTCCTTCATGACGGCCGTGGCGGGGAAGACCCCCCGAGCCCCCACCACGGCCGCGGACTTCTCCGGGCCGGTCAGGTGTCTTCCCGGCACCGGGCCCACAGGCGCCTCCGGGCGCCTCAGGCGCTTCCGGGTGCCTCAGGTAACGAGGCCGGCCAGTTCCAGGGCCTCGGTGCCCGCGCGCAGGGCCGCGAGGCGGTCGTCGAGGGTGAAGCCCGCCGGGGACAGCGTCAGGGTCGTGACGCCGGCGGCGTCGTACTCCTTCATCCGGTCGGCGATCCGCTCCACCGGGCCGAGCAGGGTGGTCGAGTCGATCAGCTGGTGCGGGACGGCCGCCGCGGCGCCGTCCTTGTCGCCGGCGAGGTACTTGTCCTGGATCTCCGCCGCCTCGCGCTCGTACCCCATGCGCCCGGCCAGCTGGTTGTAGAAGTTCTGCTTACGGCTGCCCATGCCGCCCACGTACAGGGCGGTGTACGGGCGGAACATGTCCGCCAGCGCGTCGACGTCCTCGCCGAGCGCGATCGGCAGGGTCGGGCAGACGTCGAATCCGGTCATGGTCAGTCCGGCCTTCTCGCGGCCCGCGCGCAGGTGCCTCAGCGCGGTCTCCTCAAGGTGTCCGGCCGACGGGAAGATCAGCAGGGCGCCGTCGGCGATCTCGCCGGTCTGTTCGAGGTTCTTGGGGCCGATCGCGGCGATGTAGAGGGGAATGTGCTCGCGCTCGGGGTGGACGGTGAGCTTGAGCGGCTTTCCCGGGCCGCCGGGCAGCGGGAGGGTCCAGTGCTCGCCTTCGTAGGAGAGGCGTTCGCGGGACATGGCGCGGCGGACGATCTCGACGTACTCGCGGGTGCGGGACAGCGGCTTGTCGAACTTGACGCCGTACCAGCCCTCCGAGACCTGCGGTCCCGAGACGCCGAGTCCGAGGCGGAACCGGCCGCCGGACAGCGAGTCGAGCGTGGCGGCCGTCATCGCGGTCATGGCGGGCTGGCGGGCCGGGATCTGGAGGATCGCCGAGCCGATGTCGATGCTCGTGGTCTGGGCGGCGACCCAGCTCAGCACGGTGGGGACGTCGGAGCCGTACGCCTCGGCGGCCCAGCAGACGTCGTAGCCGAGCCGGTCGGCCTCCTGGGCGACGGCGAGGTTGTCGCTGTCCATGCCGGCGCCCCAGTAGCCGAGATTGATGCCGAGCCGCATAACTACTCCCTTACCGATCAGTAACGTCCCTGTGCCGGGACTCTAGCGCGTGGTCCGGCATCCGTCAGGGGCGGCATCGGGCTTCTGCCGGGGGCCGGTTGTCCACAGGCTCACTGCGGGTGGGGCTCCGGCCAGTAATCTCAGCGGTCATGGAGCAGAGGCATCTCGGCCGTACCGGCCTGCGAGTGTCCCGGATCGGGCTCGGCACGCTGACCTGGGGGCGGGACACCGACGAGCACGACGCCGCCGACCAGTTGAAGGCTTTCTGGGAGGCGGGCGGCACCCTTGTCGACACCGCCGACGTGTACGGCGGCGGGGAGGCGGAGTATCTGCTCGGGCAGCTCGTGGAAAGACTCGTGCCGCGCCGGGATCTGGTGATCGCCACCAAGGCGGGCAGTGTGCCGGATCCGTACCGGCGCTTCAACGGCTCGCGGGGGCATCTGCTCTCCGCGCTGGACGCCTCGCTGGAGCGGCTGGGCACGGACCACGTCGATCTCTGGCAGGTCCACGCGTTCGACACGGGGACACCGTTGGAGGAGACGCTCCAGGCGCTCGACATAGCCGTCAGCAGTGGCCGGGCCCGGTACGCGGGGGTGTCGAACTTCTCGGGCTGGCAGCTCGCCAAGGCGGCGACCTGGCAGCTGGCGTCGCCCGGGGTACGGACCCGGCTGGCCAGCACGCAGATGGAGTACTCGCTGCTGCAACGGGGCGTGGAGCGCGAGGTGTTGCCGGCCGCCGTCGATCTGGGCGTCGGGCTGCTGCCCTCGTCGCCGCTGGGCCGGGGGGTGCTGACGGGCAAGTACCGGTACTCGACGCCCGCCGACTCCCGTGGCGCGTCGGAGCAGTTGGCGCCGTTCGTGGAGCCGTATCTCGACGAGCCGGCGAGCCGCATCGTCGACGCGGTGATGACGGCGGCGGAGGGGCTGGCGACGACGGCGCTGGAGGTGGCGCTGGCGTGGGTCAGGGACCGGCCGGGTGTGGTCGCCCCGATCGTCGGCGCGCGCAACGCGCAGCAGCTCACGGCCGCGTTGTCAGTGGAGAGCCTTAGGCTTCCGGACGAGATCTGCCAGGCGCTCGACGATGTGTCGGCGCCCGTGCACCGCTATCCCGATCAGGACTGGAGCACGCTGTGACTGAGCCTTCCCGGGGGACGACCCCCGGTTCCCCCGCCGAGGCTTCCGCCGACGACCACGACGGCGTGGTCGCGGAGGAGGCGGTGGCGGTGGTGGCCGAGGGCGAAGGCGAGGCCGGAGCCGGGGCCGGGGCCCTGGGCGAGGCGAAGTCCGCCGAGGACGCGGCGCCGGGGCCGTCCGAGGCCGAGGAGGAGATCGCGGCGCAGCGTGAGCTGCGGGCCCGGATCGCGCGGCGCAAGGCCGAGAAGGAGGGCCCCATCCCGGCGGGCGCCAAGCTGAGCGGGCAGGCGGCGGATCTGCTCGCCGCCGTACGGGCCATGGAGAGCGGCCAGGCGGCCCCGCCGGCGCCGGTGGCCGCCCCCGTACCGGCCCAGGACCGCCCCCGGGCTCCCGAGCCCGCGCGGGGCGCCGCCGTGGCCGCCACGACCGCTCCGGAGGCCCTGGCGGCCGTCGGGGACGTGCTCGCCGAGGGCGGCGCGCCGCGGACGCTGGCCGCACAGGTCACGGCCGCGCTCGGGGAGCAGGCCGGTGACGCCCTGCGGGAGGATCCGTGGCTGCTGCTGTCCGTCCCCGGGGTGCAGCCCGAGCAGGCCGACGGTTTCGCCCGCGCGCTGCTCGGCGACGGGTGCGGTCCCGGTGACGAGCGGCGGGCGGCGGCTCTCGTGGGCTGGCTGCTGGAGCGCGCCGCCGTACGGGGCAACACCGCGCTCGCGTACCCGCAGGCGCGGGCCGCGCTGGCGGAGCGGTCGGTGCCCGATCCCGACGAGGCGCTGCGGCACGCCGTCGCGGAGGGCGCGGTGCTGATGTTCCAGGACGGCGCCGCGGACGCCGAGGGGGGTACGGAGGACGAGGAGGGCGCCGCGGACGGTCCGGCCGTGCCGGTCCTGCTCGGTCTGGACCGGTACGCGCTCGCCGAGGAGAGCCTGGCCGACGGTCTGGCCCGGCTGGTGAAGACCGCCCAGGAGGCGTCCTGGGACGAGGCCGCCGCGCAGGCGCCGTCGCCCTCGGCGGGCGAGCTGATCCGCGCGGTCGCCGGACACGGTCTGGTGCTCCACACCGGCGGTGAGGCCGCGCGCGCCGAGCCGGTGGCCCTGGCGGAGGCCGCGCGCACGCTGGGCCTGCGGCCGGTCGTGGCGGCGCACAGCGAGAACGGCCGACGACGGGTGGGCGCGGGCGCCGTGACCGTCGCGGGGCTGCTGTCCGGCGCGGAGGGGCCGGGGCGGGACGCGGACGGCGCGCTGGATCTCGACCTCCTGGTCGTCCTGGACGCGCCCCAGCTCGACGTGGAGACGGCGACGGTGCTGGTGGAGTCGCTGCCCGACGCCGCGCGGCTGGTCCTCAGCGGCGACCCCGGGGTGCTGTGGTCGGCGGGCGCGGGCCGGGTCTTCGCGGACCTGCTGGCGGCCCGGGTGTGCCCGCAGATCGCCTCACGGACGCCGGACCCCGGTCCGCTCGGCGAGCTGGTCTCCGGCATCGGCATCGGTGAGCTGAACCAGGTCGACGCGCCGGACAAGGAGGTCGTGATCGTGCCCGTACGGGACGCGGGCGAGGCCGTGCACCGTACGGTCCAGCTCGTCGCCGACTCGGTGCCGCGCGCGATCGGTGTGCCGTCCGGACAGACGCAGGTGATCACGGTGGGGCACGGCGGCGCGGTGGGCACGCGCGCGCTGAACGCGGCGCTCAAGGAGCGGCTGAACCCCGGGCCCGGCCGGTTCGGCGGTTTCGACCCGGACGACCGGGTCGCCTATGTGCCCGCGCCGGGCCGGGCGGTGCTGGCCGCGGTGGTGTCGGCGGACGCGGAGGGCCTGCGGCTGGACTGCGACGGGGTGCCGGTGGTGGTGCCCAGGGAGCTGGTCGACTCGGTCGTACGGCACGGCTGGGCGCTCACCGCGCATCAGGCGGCGGGGATGCGCTGGCCGGCCGCGGTCGTGGTGCTGCCCGGCGACGCGGCGCAGGGGCTGAACCGCCCCTGGGTGTACACGGCCTTCAGCCGGGGCGAGCGTCATCTCTCCGTGGTCCACGGCGTGGACCAGGCACTCGCCCAGGCGGTGACGGGAGTCCCCGCGACCGACCGGACGACCCGGCTCCGCTCCCTCCTGGAGGGCCTGCTCACACCCGCGGTGTGACCCGAACGGGCTAGGGCGTGTCCGCAAA
>NZ_MDCR01000321.1 GCF_001723055.1 Streptomyces niveus | reverse complement strand
GCGGGCTTCGCCGCGCCGGGAGCCAGGTCACCCGCCTGCGGCGGATGGAAACCGGGCGTACGCCGCCCCTGGGCCCCTTGCTGGGGAGGCGGGGCAGCGGGCTGCGCCGGGCGGGTCAGCCCAGGGCGGACACCTCAGGCGCACCGCCAGGCAGACGAAACAGTGTGCTTCATGCCGGCGGGCGCCAGGTCATCCATCCCCTGCGGGGAGGAGAAGGGACGGGCTTCGCCGCGCCGGGGCGCGTCAGCCTGCCGACCAGCCCCGGTGCGCTCCATCGCACCTGCGCCGGACCCCCGGCCGGCCCCCGGCCTACTCGTCCGACGAGAAGCGGATCGAGGCCGGTGGGAGCGTCGTGTCGCACCAGACGCGGGCTCCCGCGCGGAGTTCGTTGTCCGGGCCCACCGTCGCGCCGTCGCCGATCACCGTGTTCGTCAGGGTCGTGCGGGCTCCCACGCGCGCCCCCGCGCCCACCAGGGAGTCCGTGATGATCGCGCCGGGGCCGATCACCGCGTTGGACAGGATCGCGCTGCCCGAGATGTGGGCGCCCTCCGCGATCACCGCGCCCACGCCGATCACCGTGCCCGCTGTGAGTTTCGCGTCCGGGGCGACCGTGGCCGTCGGGAGGACGAGGCGGTCGCCGCAGCGGCCGGGGATCGCGGGGGACGGGGCCACGCCCAGGACCAGGTCCGCCGAGCCCCGGACGAAGGCCTGGGGGGTGCCGAGGTCCAGCCAGTACGTGGAGTCGACCATGCCCTGGAGATGCGCCCCGGACTCCAGCAGGCCCGGGAAGGTCTCACGTTCCACCGACACCGGGCGGCCCGTCGGGATGGCGTCGATGACCGAGCGGCGGAAGACGTACGCGCCCGCGTTGATCTGGTCGGTGACGATCTCTTCCGGTGTCTGCGGCTTCTCCAGGAACGCCGTGACCCGGCCGTCGTCGTCCGTCGGCACCAGACCGAACGCCCTCGGGTCGTCGACCCGGGTCAGGTGCAGCGAGACGTCCGCCCCGGACGACGCGTGGGTGGCGACCAGCGCGCCGATGTCCAGGCCCGTCAGGATGTCGCCGTTGAAGATGAGCACCGGGTCGTCCGGGCCGGAGTCCAGCCGGGAGGCGACGTTGCGGATCGCGCCGCCGGTGCCGAGCGGTTCGTGTTCGGTGACGTACTCCAGCCGCAGACCGAGCGACGAGCCGTCCCCGAAGTACGGCTCGAACACCTCCGCCAGATACGACGTCGCGAGGACGATGTGCTCGACCCCGGCGGCCCGTGCCCGTCCCAGCTGATGGGCGAGGAACGGGACGCCGGCCGCCGGGATCATGGGCTTCGGCGTGTGCACCGTGAGCGGCCGGAGCCGGGTGCCCTTGCCACCGACCAGGAGGATCGCTTCAGTCACCTTGTTCGTCTCTGCTTCCTGCTGGGGCCGGCGGTCCCCCGTGCGGGGGATGGCCCGTCAGTCTAGGAGCGTCCCTGGTACTTCGCGGCGGATACACGCACCGAGCCGAGCTTGCTGTACAGCTTGTTGCCCGGGCAGTCGGTCACGAACCCGTCCCGGTGGCCCGAGATCGCGTTCATGCTGACCTTCCTGCCCTTCGGGTACTTGTTGCCGCCGCCCGACGTGAGCGTCACCTTGCCCTTCGGGTTGATCCCGTGCAGCCCGAGCTTCCAGGCCGCGAGCTTGGCGACGGCCGTGGTCACGGCCGCGGGCGGACTGGTCTTCGAGTACGACCCGAGGACGGCGATGCCCGTGCTGTTCGTGTTGAACCCGAGGGTGTGCGCGCCCATGACCGGCTTCGTCACTCCCCCGGCGCGCCCCTCGTAGATGTTTCCGCACTTGTCGATGGCGAAGTTGTAGCCGATGTCGCGCCAGCCGCTGCTCGTCACGTGGTAGCGGTAGATACCTCGGATGACGGAGGGCGCCTGCTTGCAGGTGTAGTTGTTGCCCGTCGCGCTGTGGTGGACGAAGGCGGCCTTCACTGTCTTCGTGTAGCCGAGCTGCTTCTCGCGCAGTTTCTCGTTCGCGCCCCAACCCTTGCGCGAGATGATCTTCGGGCGCGGTGCCTTGTACGGTTTCGCCACCGGTACGCCGTCGGCCGCCGGACCGGAGCCGGGTTCGGCGCCCGCCGTCTGGCCCCGCGAGGCGTCCGCCTGCGTCACCGGCAGTTGTTCCGGCGCCTCTCCCGGGTCGATGAGTTCCAGGCTCAGCCCACTCGGCAGCGGCGCACGGGCGGGGCGGGTCTGCGGCTCGGTGTCCGGGTGGTCGTGACCCCGGACGCGTACCTGGACACCGTCCGACGCCCCGACCCACAGCGGCGCCGTCGAGCCCCGCACGGTGCCGGAGTCACGTTCCGACGTACCGAGGTCGGCGCCGTGTTCGGCGTTGTGCGTCTCCAGGTCCTGCCAGCCGGACCAGGTACCCGTTGCGGCGGAGCGGTTCCTGACCTGGACCGATCCGTTGAGTTCGGCGTCGGCGTCGTCCCAGACGACACCGACGAGCGAGAAGGGTTGGACGTCCCGCTGGGCCAGCCCCTGCTCGGTGGCGACACCGGAGGAGCGTTCGGACCCGAGCGGGACCAGGGGCAGCGACTCGGTGGAGCCGGGAACGGGGGAACCCGCCCGGGCGTCCCGGGGAGCCGCCGCCGCGGAGGACACGGAGAGCGGGAGGACGAGTGCCGCGGCACAGGCGACGCCGATCGAGGAAGACAGGAATGCACGCATGTCCCGATCGTGCGCCCGGCCGGCGGTGCCCGCCTTCCGGGAGCACCCGCGGAAACTGACGGGCCATCGGACCAACCGGTGGACGGTGTCACCGGTACGGCGGTGCGCGCCCGGCCGCCCCGCGTACCCTTGCCCGCGTGAACGCCAGCGACCGCACCCCCGCCGACCTGCTGCGATCCGCCCTCGCCACGGATCCGGCCCGCCCCTTGGTCACCTTCTACGACGATGCCACCGGTGAACGCGTGGAATTGTCCGTGGCCACCTTCGCCAATTGGGTGTCCAAGACCGCCAATCTCCTCCAGGGCGACCTCGCCGCCGAGCCGGGCGACCGGCTCGCGCTGCTGCTGCCGGCGCACTGGCAGTCGGCGGTCTGGCTGCTGGCCTGTTCCTCGGTCGGGGTGAGTGTCGACATCGGCGGCGACCCGGCCCGCGCGGACCTCGTCGTCACCGGTCCCGACACCCTGGACGCCGCCCGCGCCTGCCGCGGGGAGCGCCTCGCGCTCGCGCTGCGTCCGCTCGGCGGCCGTTTCCCCCAGACGCCCGACGGGTTCTCGGACTACGCGGTGGAGGTGCCCGGACAGGGCGACCGGTTCGCCCCGTTCGCGCCGGTGGACCCGAACGGGCCCGCGCTCGCCGTCGGCGGTACGGAACTGACGGCGGCCCAGGTCGTCGAGCGGGCCCGCGCCGACGCCACGGCGCTCGGTCTGACGGCGCCCGGCGCGCGGTTGCTGTCCGGCAAGGCGTACGACTCCTGGGACGGGCTCTCGGCCGGGCTGTACGCGCCGCTCGCGGCGGGCTCGTCGGTGGTGCTGTGCCGCAATCTGGACCAGCTGTCGGCCGAGGGGCTGGCCAAGCGGATCGAGAGCGAGCGGGTCACCGCCACGGCGTAAGGGGTCCGCGACGGCGTCGGGGCTGCCTCGGGGCTGCGACACGGTGAACTGATCGTCCGACGGGTTCCGGCGTGGAACGCCGCCTCCGGTAGATGATCGTCGGTAGTTCTTGTTCAGTGCACAACCAAGCGCGCGGTTCAGCCGTCTACCCCTGAAACCGGCGGAGCCGTGCGCCGCCGACGCCGTGAAGGATGGACTCCGCCGTGACCGACAGTGCTGGCACGCCGCCCGAACCGGACCCCCGGGCAGAGGACGAGCCGCCGACCGCGTCGCCCGCGTCCGACGGCGACAACGGGAGCGAGAAGAGACAAGAGGACGGGCAGTCCTCCGGGGACGGGGCCGACGACGTTCCCAAGGCCGGGGCCGTCGCGGTCGCCGACGGCCCCGACCCCGGCACCCCGCGCAAACGGCACTGGCTGCGCTGGACCGCCCTCGGCACCTCCGTCGTCGTCCTCGCCGCCGCCGGTGCCGGCTGGTGGTTCTACCAGAAGCTCGACAGCAACATCACGACGGACACGACCGCCGCCGCCGAGCTGCGGACGTACGAGAAGGAACGCCCCAAGCCCATCGCCGTCGACGCGAAGAACATCCTGCTCATCGGCTCCGACACCCGTTCGGGCGCGGGCAACGGCAAGTACGGCCGCGACGACGGCGGTTCGCAGCGCTCCGACACCACGATCCTGCTGCATCTGGCCGCCGACCGGCGGAGCGCGACCGCCATGTCCATCCCGCGCGATCTGATGGTCGAGATCCCGAGCTGCCTCACCGAGGACGGCAAGCGCTCCAACAAGCAGTCCGCGCAGTTCAACTGGGCGTTCCAGTTCGGCGGTGCGGCGTGCTCGATCCGTACGGTCGAAACGCTCACCGGCATCCGCGTCGACCATCACATGGTGATCGACTTCAGCGGCTTCAAGGACATGGTGGACGCCGTCGACGGGGTCGAGGTCTGCCTCAAGAAGCCGGTGAACGACGTCGACGCGCATCTGAAGCTGCCGGCGGGCAAGCAGACCCTCACCGGCGAGGAGGCCCTCGGTTTCGTACGGGCCCGCAAGACGATCGGCGACGGCAGCGACACCGAACGCATGGAGCGCCAGCAGCAATTCCTCGGCTCGCTCGTCAGGAAGGTGCAGAGCAACGGTGTTCTGCTCAATCCCACGCGGCTGTATCCGGTGCTGGACGCGGCGACCAAGTCCCTGACGACCGACCCCGGTCTGAACACCCTCAGGGACCTGTACGACCTGGCGCGCGGCCTGCGGAACGTACCGACCGAAAAGGTGCAGTTCCTGACCGTACCAAGACAGCCCTATGTCAATGACCCGAACCGTGACGAGCTCGTACAGCCGGACGCCGACCGGCTGTTCGCGAAATTGCGCAAGGACGAGCCCGTCTCGATCGTGTCGGCCGAGGAGAAGCAGGCCGAGAACACACAGCGTGACGGCGGAAGTTCGAAAACGGATGGAAAGCCGGACGACATGGGACCGTCGGAAGCCTCCGCGACTCCGACTTTCCCGGGCACAAATGCCGCCGCGGGGCTCTGCGAGTAAAAGCAATACCAAGGACCGGTCGGCAGTCTATGACGATTGGGCAGATTGCCCCCTTGTAAGAGGAGTCGAATTTGTCACTGGCGTCGCTCGACGCTGAACTGGGCGGATAGTGTGACGCAATCCGGCTTCATCGGACCGTGAGGTCGCGCACTGCCGGATCGAAAGACCGAGCGCCTTTGGGGGAAGAGGCGCTTCGCGTGGCACCGACGGAGGACTCAAGCAACCGTGGATGCGCATAGCCGTGGACAGTCGGACGGGATCGACCCCGCCGACCAGTGGGTACTCAACCCGCAGACCGGCAATTACGAATTGCGACTGAACCACTCCGAAGGGCAGTCGTCCGCCCCTTCCCGTGATGCGGGAAACGGGCAGAGCGCCCCTCGCCGGTCGAGAAACGCACCGCCCACGGACGGGGTGCCGCAGGGACGTTCCGGCTCCGGCAGAGACCGCAGAGCACCGGGCGCCGCGGGGGCGGCGGCCGGCGCCGGCGCGGCGGCCGGACCGGGTGCCGACGGCGCGGATGACGACGGCGGGACGCGCGTCCCCCGCGCCCGCAACTCCGCTGCTTCCGGCTCCACTTCGGGTACGTCCCGGCGGGACGTACCCGGCCAGCGGGGCCGCCGCGCCGCGAACAACGCCGACGCGCCCGCCGCGGGCCGCCGCAAGCGCAAGGCTCCGCCGAAGAACCGTAAGAAGAAGATCCTCGGCTGGACGGGCGGCATCACGGCGTTCGTCCTCATCGGCGGTGCGGGCGCGGCCTATTACGCGTACCAGGAGCTCAACGGCAACATCAAGACGATCGATGTCGAGGGCGCGGGCAGCGGCGGCTTCAAGAAGGACCAGGCCGTCAACATCCTGGTGATCGGCACGGACAAGCGCACCGGCGCCGGCAACGAGAACTACGGGGACAAGGACAGCGTCGGTCACGCCGACACCACGATCCTCTTCCATGTCTCCAAGGACCGGACGAACGCCACCGCGATGTCCATCCCCCGCGACCTGATCACCGACATCCCGGACTGCGAGACGAACACCGAGGACGGCAAGAAGGTCGTCCCCGGCGAGCAGGGCGTCCGGTTCAACACCAGCCTCGGTCAGTCCGAGCGCGACCCGGGCTGCACGATGCGTACGGTCAAGGAGCTGACCGGTCTGACGGTCGATCACTTCATGATGGCCGACTTCAACGCGGTGAAGACGCTGACGACCGCGGTCGGCGGTGTGGAGGTGTGCGTCGACAAGGACGTCGACGACCCCGACTCACATCTGAAGCTGACCAAGGGCAAGCACGTGATCAAGGGCGAGCAGGCGCTCGCCTTCGTCCGTACGCGGCACAGCTTCGGCAACGAGAGCGACCTGGACCGGATCCAGACCCAGCAGCAGTTCCTGGGCTCGCTGATCCGGAAGATGAAGTCCAGCGAGACGCTGACCAATCCCTCGAAGCTGTGGGACCTGGCGTCGGCGGCGACCGACGCGCTCACCGTCGACACGGGCATCGGCAGCATCGAGAAGCTGCGTGACCTCGGGATGGAGCTGTCCAAGGTCAACCCCAAGAACATCAGTTTCACCACGTTGCCGGTGCTGGACAACCCGGCCGAGGTCGTGAAGGCGACGGTCGTGGTGAACGAGGCGCAGGCCGAGCCGCTGTTCTCGATGATGCAGAACGACGTCTCCCTCACCGAGGTGAAGCAGAAGGAGAAGGACGCCAAGAGCAAGCAGGCGGCCCTTCTCAAGGGAACCAAGGCCGACCCGGCCGATGTCAGGGTGGATGTGTTCAACGGCGGCGGGCCGCAGGGTTCCGCCCAGGAGACGCTGTCCTGGTTGCAGAACGAGGAAGGCGTGCCGAAGTCCACCAACAAGGGCAACGCGCCCGCCGAGTTGGACAAGACGTCGCTGGAGTACGCACCGAACCAGGCCGACCAGGCCCGCCGTCTCGCGGACATGATGGGCCTGCCCGCCGCGGCGATGAAGCCGGGCAAGGAAGACGCCGAGGGGCTGGAAGCGATGACGCTGACCCTCGGGGCGGACTTCAAGGGCGCGGGGGTGCCCATCACCGGTCCGGCGAAGGCGCCGGAGGGCGTACAGAAGGTCGAAGCGGACAAGCAAGTGTGCGCCAAGTGAGACCGGCTCCGGTGTTCCCGGAGCGCCGGTCGTGCGCAGCGCTCGAACGACAGGGGTAGGGGGCACTGGGGTGGGGCAGAGCACGGACAGGCAGTGGGAGCGACAACGTGTCCCGCACGCCGGTGAGTTGGGCTGGGACGACAGTCTCTACGAGGGTGACGGCGCGGGCGGCGGAAGCGGCCCGGACCCCGCTCACGGTTCTGACGGTGCGTCAAGTCGTGGTTCCGGCAACGGTTCCGGCGGTGACGAGGGCAGCGGCTCGGGCAACGGCTCCGGCAGAGCCCGAAAGGGCCGTCCCCGCCGTAACGGCACGCGCCCGCGCAGCCGCCGCGGCAAGCGCCGAATACTTCTCTGGGTCTCCTCCGCCCTCGCCCTGCTGCTCCTCGGCACGGCCGGCGCCGGATACCTCTACTTCCGTCATCTCGACAGCAATCTGAAAAAGGAAGACCTGACACTCGGCGACAAGCCGATGGCCGACCACAAGGTCAACTCCGCGGGCCAGACCCCGCTCAACATCCTGCTCATCGGCTCCGACGCCCGCGACTCCAAGGCGAACCAGGAACTCGGCGGCGCGAAGGAGACCTTCGGCGGCCTGCCTCTCGCCGACGTACAGATGCTGCTCCATGTCTCCGCCGACCGCAGCAACATGTCGGTCGTCAGCATGCCGCGCGACACGATGCTGAAGATGCCCAAGTGCACGAACGCGGAAACCGGGAAGGTCTACCCGGCGAGCACGGGCGACGTACAGACCAACGAGAGCCTGGGCCGCGGGGGTCCGGGCTGCACGGTGGCCACCTGGTACGAGCTGACCGGCATACCCATCGACCACTTCATGATGATCGACTTCGCGGGTGTGGTGTCGATGGCCGACGCCATCGGCGGCGTCCCGGTCTGCGTCACGGAGAACATCCACTCGCGCAACGCCGAGGGCAAGGGCTCCGGGCTGAAGCTGAAGAAGGGCGAGAGCGTCATCCAGGGCGAGCAGGCCCTCCAGTGGCTCCGTACACGCTACGGCTTCGAGGACGGCAGCGACCTCGCCCGTACCCACGCCCAGCACATGTACATGAACTCCATGGTCCGGGAGCTGCGCAAGGGCGCCAAGCTGACCGACCCCGGAAAGCTGATGAGTCTCGCCGAGGCGGCCACCGACGCGCTGACCGTCGACAAGGGCATCGACGGAGTCAACAAGCTCTACGGCCTGGCGGAAGAGCTCAAGAAGGTCCCCACGAACCGGATCACGATGGCGACGATGCCGAACGTGTACGGCACGGGCGCCCAGTCCGGGCGGGTGTTCCCGAAGCCGGGCGACGCCGAGCAGCTCTTCACCATGGTCCGCGACGACGTGCCGCTCGACGGCAAGGCGTCCAAGCGCAAGCCCCCGGCCGAGTCCAAGGACCCGGCGGCGGCTCCGGCCGACACCGGGGTGCTCGTACGCAACGGCACGGGCAGCGACACCCAGGCGCCGACGCCGCAGCGGGCCACCGCGGTGGCGGGGCTGCTGGCCGGCGAGGGCTACACGAAGGCCGTGTCGGACGCGACGCTCGATCCGCACGAGCGCACCGAAGTCCTGTTCCCCAACGCCGAGTTGGAGGGCGACGCGCAGGCGGTCGCCAAGTCCCTCGGTATTCCCGTGAGTTCGGTGAAGAAGTCGACGGACGTGTCGGGTGTGACGCTGGTCGTGGGCGCCGACTGGCGTACGGGTGACACGTACCCGAAGTCGGCGGCGAAGGACGAGGACAAGACGCCGGACACGGCGCGGGCGCTGAACGGGGCCGACGAGGGCCAGTGCATGGAGGTCCAGCCCGGCTTCACCTGGTAGCCGGGCTGCCTCGCGACCGTACGAGAAGGAGCCCCGGGCGACGCGCCCGGGGCTCCTTCTCGTACGTGACGGCCTTGCTCAGGCGGCCTGTTGCTGGACCGCCGGGCGGCGGCTCGCGATGACCTTCTTGGCGAGCGAGCGCGGGCTGGTCAGGAAGCCGACCCCCCACGACATGTGCATCGTGGCGAGCGCGAGGGGGATCTGGAGCCGCGCCTTGAGGGGCAGGCCCTTGCCCGCGGGTATCGAGCCCGCGACGATCGCCGCGAGATAGCCGGCGGGGACGATGAGCGCCCAGGGTGTGACGGCCAGGCCGACGACGAGGCCGAGGACGTTGGCGCAGACGGCGACCGGCGGGGCGAGGTAGCGCAGATTGATCGAGCCGGAGTGGAAACGGGCGACGACATGGCGCCAACGGCCGTAGTTCCGGTACTGCTTGGCGAGCTCCCGGACGGACGGCCGCGGCCGGTACTGGACGCGCAGCTCGGGCGAGAACCAGATCTGGCCGCCGGCCTCGCGGATCCGGAAGTTCAGCTCCCAGTCCTGGGCGCGGATGAACTCCTCGTTGTAGCCGCCCTGTTGCTCCAGCGCGGCCCGCCGGAAGACGCCGAGGTACACGGTCTCGGCGGGGCCCGCCTCGCCGCCCGTGTGGAAGGCCGCGTTGCCCACGCCGATCTTGGAGGTCATCGCCGCCGCGACGGCGTGCTCCCAGTCGTTCTCGCCCTCGGCGTTCATGATGCCGCCGACGTTCTGCGCGCCCGTCTCCTCCAGGAGCCGTACGGCGGTGGAGATGTAGTTCGGCGAGAGCATGCCGTGGCCGTCGACGCGTACGACGACGGGGTGCTTGGACGCCTTGATGGCCGCGTTGAGCGCCGCCGGCGTGCGACCCGTGGGGTTGGGCACGGTCTGCACGCGGGCGCGGGCGCTGTCCGCCGTCTCGCGTACGAGTTCGGCCGCGATCTCGTCGGTACGGTCCGTGGACGGGCCGAGCGCGATGACCACTTCCATCTCGCCGTCGTACTCCTGCTCCAGGATGTGCCGGACGGAGTTCCTCAGATGCCGTTCCTCGTTGAGCACCGGCATGATCACGGAGACGGCGGGGGGCTGGGCAGGCATGTGGTCCTTCGGGCGTCAGGGAGAGGTGTGCACCGAACGCCACGTTACCGCGAATGGGGGACTGCGACGCGCGTCGGGCGGGCTCAGCGCAAGGCTGCTGATCGTATGGGCCTACGTTGCGTCCCCTGGCCCATCCTTCGCCCCGTCTCCCGGTGGTCCAGTCGTTTTCCGTCACCCGCGGAGGTGTCCCCCGTGCCCACACCACCCCGCTCCCCGCGGCCCCGGCCCCGGCCCGCCGGCCGGCCGAGACCTGCGCAGCCCGGCGTCCGCGCCGCCGGGAACGAGCGGAGTGCCCAGCCGGCCCGGAAGGCGCGGAAGGCCCCGGCGGCACGGGCAGCCGGGACGGCCCGCGCCCGGCGGCGGAACGGGCGGCCCCGCTGGGGAATGCGGGTGGCCACGACCCTGTCCGTACTGGTGCTCGGCGCCGGCGGCATCGGTCACGCGATCGTGACGAGTCTCGACACCGGGATCGGCCGGGTCGACCCGTTCAAGGACATGAAGAACCGCCCCGACGGGGGCCACGGCATGAACATCCTCCTCGTCGGCACCGACGGCCGCGACAAGATCACCAAGGAGGAGCGGCAGAAGTACCGCCTCGGCGGCGCCCCCTGCCGCTGCACCGACACGATCATGCTCGTGCATGTCTCGGAGGACCGGGAGCGCGCGAGCGTCGTGAGCCTGCCGCGCGACAGTTACGCGGAACTGCCCGCGCACACCGACGCGACCAGCGGCGACAAGCACGGGCCGCACCCGGTGAAGCTCAACGCGGCGTACTCGGAGGGCGGCCCGCATCTGACGGTCAGGACCGTGGAGAGCATGACGGGCGTGAAGATCAACCACTATCTGGAGGTCGACTTCACCAGCTTCATGAAGACGGTCGACTCGCTCGGCGGGGTGGAGATCTGCACCGCCAAGCCGCTGAAGGACTCCCACACCGGCCTCGACCTCGACGCGGGGACCCACAAGCTGGACGGCGGCCAGGCCCTCCAGTACGTACGGTCCCGCTATCTCGACGGGTCGTCCGACCTCGGCAGGATGCAGCGCCAGCAGCGCTTCATGGCGGCGCTGATCAACCAGGCGACCAGCAGCGGGGTGCTGCTCAATCCGGTGAAGCTGCGCGGTGTGACCTCGACCATGCTCGACTCGGTCCGGGCGGACAAGGGCTTCGGTACGGAGGAGATGCTGGCGCTCGGCAAGGCGATGCGCGACTTCACCCCGGCCTCGTCGGAGTTCACGTCGGTGCCGGTCGCCGAGCGCGGCTTCCCGGTCAAGGGCATCGGCTCGACGCTGAAGTGGGACCCGGTGAAGTCGCGGAAGCTCTTCCGGGCGCTGCGCGAGGACAAGCCGCTGACGCCGTCGGCGCCGGGCGGTGGGCGCGGGCCGCAGGGGCCGAAGCAGCCTCCGGCCTCGGCGGTCGAGGTGTCGCCGCAGCAGATCCGGGTGCAGGTCTACAACGCGACGCGGCAGGACGGTCTCGGCCAGCGGGTCGACGGCGCCCTGCGCGGGACGGGCTTCAACACGACGCGGGCGCCGCTGAACCACACGGGGCCGGAGGTGTCGCGTACGCAGGTGCTGTTCGACCCCCGCTGGGACCGCTCGGCGAAGTCCCTGGCGACGGCTCTGCCGGGCTGCGAGCTGCGGCCGGTGCCCCGGCAGGGCGCGACGCTGAAGGTGATGGCGGGGACGGACTACAAGACGGTGCGGCCGGTGCGGGCGGAGGATGTGCACCAGGGCGAGTTCGGTGCGGTGACCGGCGACCAGGTGGTCTGCCCGTAGGACGTCCGCAGGCGGATCAGGTCATTCGTCGATGCCGTCCGCGGCGCGCTTCTCGCGCAGCTCCTTGATCGCGCGCCGCCGGGCGAGCCGGTGCGTACGCCGGATCTGCGCCTCCTGGTAGCGCCGCTTGTCGCGCTCGGTCTCCGGGACCACCGGCGGTACGGGGCGGGGCCTGCCGTCCGCGTCGACGGCGGCGAAGACGAGATAGGCGCTGCCGACCTGCTGGGCGGGGGTCGACTCGTTCCAGCGCTCGGCGAGTACGCGTACGCCGACCTCCATGGAGGACCGGCCCGTCCAGTTGACCTGGGCCTTCACATGGACCAGGTCCCCGACCCTCACCGGCTCCAGGAAGACCATCTCGTCCATGGACGCGGTGACGGCGGGCCCGCCCGAGTGCCGGCCCGCGACGGCGCCCGCGGCGTCGTCGACGAGCTTCATGATCACACCGCCGTGCACCGTGCCGAGGAGGTTGGTGTCACTGCCGCTCATGATGTGGCTGAGCGTGGTGCGGGACGCCGATGTGGGCTTACCCGGAATATCTGTCTCGGGGCGGACGGCCTGGTCTGTCATGCCCTCCACCCTATGCGGGGGTCCGTCACGGGTCGTCGCCGGTCGCATTGCATCAGCTTGGCAACAGGCTTGCAGTGATTTTCCTCCACCCCTGTATACGGGGCATCTCCGGACGCCACACTGTCACCATGAACGATTGGCCTGACGGATGGAACGGCGACCGCGCTGACCGTGGCGGCGAACGTTACGGACGCGGCAGCGGGAGCGCGCAGCCGGAGAGTGCGCGAGCGATGCCGCACGTACAGCGGCGTGCCGTTCCCCGGCAGCAGTCGCAGGGGTACGACGCGGGGTACGACCCGCAGCCGCCCAACAGCGACTACAACACCGGCCAGGTCTACGGTTCCCCGGCCGGCCGGGGCCAGGGCGGGCCGCCGAGTGTGCCGCCGCAGGGCTCGTACAACAACGGCGGGGGATATCCTCCGGCCCACGCACCGGACTGGCGGCGCCGTATCAAGATCACCGCGCTCTCCCTGGTCGTCGTCTTCCTCACCGTCTCCATAGGCACGTACTTCTGGGCGGACTCCAAGCTCAAGCGCGAGGTCGACCTCGGGAAGGTCATCGAGCGCCCGGAGGCGGGCGACGGCACGAACTATCTGATCGTCGGCTCCGACAGCCGCGAGGGCATGTCCGACGAGGAGAAGAAGAACCTCCACACGGGCAGCGCCGAGGGCAAGCGCACCGACTCGATGATGATCCTGCACGACGGGTCGAACGGCCCGACGCTGGTCTCGCTGCCGCGTGACTCGAACGTGGTGATCCCGTCGTTCCGCGGCTCGGAGTCCGGGAAGATGTTCCCCAACCAGGGCCGCGAGACGAAGCTGAACGCGGCGTACGCGGAGGACGGGCCCGAACTGCTCGTGCGTACCGTCGAGTTCAACACCGGTCTGCGCATCGACCACTACGTCGAGATCGGCTTCGCGGGCTTCGCCAACATCGTGGACGCGATCGGCGGTGTCGAGCTGGACATCCCGAAGGCGTTCAAGGACAAGAAGTCCGGCGCCGACTTCAAGGCCGGCAAGCAGACGCTGGACGGTGAGCAGTCCCTGGCGTACGTCCGTACCCGGTACGCGTTCGCGGGCAGCGACCTGGACCGTACGAAGAACCAGCAGAAGTTCCTGGCGGCCCTGGCCTCGCAGACGGCGACGCCCGGCACGATCATCAACCCGTTCAAGCTCTACCCGACGATGAGCGCGGGCCTGGACACGCTGATCGTGGACAAGGACATGTCGCTCTGGTCGCTGAGCCAGATGTTCTTCGCGATGAAGGGCGTCACGGGCGGCGACGGCACGTCGATGAACATCCCGATCTCCGGCAGCAAGGGCGGGAACCTGGTCTGGGACAAGGCCAAGGTCAAGCAGCTGGTGGAGCAGCTCAACAACGACGAGAAGGTCACGGTCACCTCGAACTGACACCGGTGCCGGGCCACGGCCGGGGACTCGGACGGCGGGCGGTCACTCCTGGGAGATCTCCCGGTGATCGCCCGCCGTCCCGTCGATCAGCTCCCGCACGATGTCCGCGTGCCCGGCGTGCCGTGCCGTCTCCTCGATCATGTGGATCAGGACCCAGCGCATGCTGACGACCCTGCCGTCCCACGCCGTGCCCGTCTCGTCCAGGCCGGTCTCGTGGATGGCCCGGTCGGCGGTGACGCGGGCGCGGGCGTAGAACGCCAGGATGTCGGCGGTGGACTCGTCGGGCCCGACGGTCATGTCCTCGGTCTCGGTGTCGAACCAGTACGGCTCGCTCTTCCGCCCGAACGGCGTGCAGAACCACTCGTACTCGGCGGTCGCGAGATGCTTCACGAGACCCAGCAGATTGGTCCCGGAGGGCGTCGCGGGCCGTCGCAGCGCCTCGTCACCGAGCCCGTCGAGCTTCCACAGGACGACGTCCCGGTGCCGGTCGAGGGCGACGTACAGGCTGTCCTTCTCGCTGCCGGTGTACGGCACGGATCTGATCATGCCGGGAAAGCTAGCAGCGCCCACTGACAACGCCCCCTCGTCGCCCACCGGCCGCCCCCGCCCGACTCGTGGGCGGGGGCGGCCGGCCGGGAGCGGGCTACGGGAGGTTGCGGGCCATCACGATGCGCTGGATCTGGTTGGTGCCCTCGTAGATCTGGGTGATCTTGGCGTCGCGCATCATCCGTTCCACCGGGTAGTCGCGCGTGTAGCCGTAGCCGCCGAGGAGTTGGACCGCGTCCGTGGTGATCTCCATCGCCACGTCCGACGCGAAGCACTTGGCCGCCGCGCCGAAGAAGGTCAGGTGCTCCTTGTCGCCGCCGTCGCTGACGCGCTGGGAGCGGGCCGCCGCGGAGTAGGTGAGCTGGCGGGCCGCCTCCAGCTTCATCGCCATGTCCGCGAGCATGAACTGCACGCCCTGGAAGTCGGCGACCGGCTTGCCGAACTGCTTGCGCTCCTTGACGTAGCCCGACGCGTAGTCGAGCGCGCCCTGGGCGATGCCGAGGGCCTGGGCCGCGATCGTGATGCGGGTGTGGTCCAGGGTCTTCATCGCCGTCGCGAAGCCGGTGCCCTCGGCGCCGATGAGGCGGTCGGCGGGGATACGGACGTTGTCGAGGTAGACCTCGCGGGTCGGGGAGCCCTTGATGCCGAGCTTCTTCTCCGGGGCGCCGAAGGAGACGCCCTCGTCGCCCTTCTCCACGACGAACGCCGAGATGCCCTTCGTACGGAGGTCGGGGTCGGTGACGGCCATGACCGTGTAGTACTCGGAGACGCCCGCGTTGGTGATCCAGCGCTTCACGCCGTTGAGCACGTAGCTGTCGCCGTCCCGTACGGCCTTGGTCTTCATGCCGCCGGCGTCGGAGCCCGCGTCCGGCTCGGAGAGGCAGTACGAGAACATCCCGTCGCCCTTGGCCAGCGGGCCCAGGTACTTCTTCTTCAGGTCCTCGCCGCCGGAGAGGACGACGGGCAGCGAGCCGAGCTTGTTCACGGCCGGGATCAGGGAGGACGAGGCGCAGACGCGGGCGACCTCCTCGATGACGATCACGGTGGCGAGGGCGTCGGCCCCGGCGCCGCCGTACTCCTCGGGGACGTGGACCGCGTGCAGATCGGCGGCGACCAGCGCGTCGAGCGCCTCCTGCGGGAAGCGGGCCTCCTCGTCCACCTCGGCGGCGAACGGGGCGATCTTCGCCTCGGAGAGAGCGCGTACGGCGTCGCGGAGCATGTCGTGCTCCTCAGACGGGCGGTACAGGTCGAAATCAGCCGATCCGGCCACGGTCTTTCACTCCCCTGGATGCTAACTACCGTTAAGTAACCCTAATTTTAGAGGGCCGGGGCACCGACGGCCTACGTGAGTTTGCCGACAGCTCCCCGCCCTAGGGGGTGTCTTGCGGCGCAGGCGCCCGAAAGGGCGTCCGGGGCGCGCGGCTATGCTCGGGCACCGCATCCCGAACGCGTCCCCCAGGAGCACCCATGGCCCTCAAGATCACCGTGATCGGCACCGGCTACCTCGGCGCCACCCACGCCGCGGCCATGGCTGAACTGGGCTTCGAGGTGCTGGGGCTCGACGTCGTCCCCGAGAAGATCGAGATGCTGACGGCGGGCCGGGCGCCGATGTACGAGCCCGGCCTCGAAGACCTGCTGCGCAAGCACGTCGCCGGCTTCGAGGGATCGACCGGCCGGCTGCGCTTCACCTCCTCCTGGGAGGAGATCGGCGCCTTCGGCGACGTCCACTTCGTCTGTGTGAACACCCCGCAGAAGCACGGCGAGTACGCGTGCGACATGAGCTACGTGGAGAGCGCCTTCGACTCGCTGGCCCCGCAACTGGGCCGCGCGGCGCTGGTGGTCGGCAAGTCGACCGTGCCCGTCGGCAGCGCGGAGCGCCTCGCGCGGCGGCTGACCGAGCTGGCGCCGGCGGGCGAGGAGGTCGAGCTGGCCTGGAACCCGGAGTTCCTGCGGGAGGGCTTCGCCGTGCAGGACACGCTCCACCCGGACCGGATCGTCGTCGGTACGCACAGCGAGCGCTCCGAGAAGCTGCTGCGCGAGGTGTACGCGACTCCCATCGGGGAGGGGGCGCCGTTCGTCGTGACGGACTTCCCGACCGCCGAGCTGGTGAAGACGGCCGCGAACTCGTTCCTCGCCACCAAGATCTCCTTCATCAACGCGATGGCCGAGGTCTGCGAGGCGGCCGGCGGTGACGTGGTGAAACTGGCGGAGGCCATCGGCTACGACGAGCGCATCGGCAAGAAGTTCCTGCGCGCCGGGATCGGCTTCGGCGGCGGCTGTCTGCCCAAGGACATCCGGGCGTTCATGGCGCGGGCGGGCGAGCTGGGCGCGGACCAGGCGCTGACGTTCCTGCGCGAGGTCGACTCGATCAACATGCGGCGGCGCGGACACATGGTGGAGCTGGCGCGTGAGGCCGTCGGCGGCGACTCCTCGTTCCTCGGCAAGCGGGTCGCGGTGCTGGGCGCGACGTTCAAGCCGGACTCGGACGACGTACGGGACTCCCCCGCGCTCAACGTCGCGGGCCAGATCCATCTCCAGGGCGGTCAGGTGACCGTGTACGACCCGAAGGGCATGGACAACGCCCGCGGGCTCTTCCCGACGCTCGGCTACGCGGAGTCGGCGCTGGAGGCGGTGCGCGGCGCAGATGTCGTCCTGCACCTCACCGAGTGGCGCGAGTTCCGCGAGCTGGACCCGGCGGAGCTGGGCGAGGCCGTGACGCGTCGGCTGATCCTGGACGGGCGCAACGCGCTGGACCCGGCGGTGTGGCGCGGGGCCGGCTGGACGTACCGGGCGATGGGGCGGCCGAGGGCCTGACCGGCCCCCTCCCCCGACTACCGGCGGGCGCCGTCCAGTTCCTCGATCGTCACCGTCGACGGGGAGCGGCGCTGCTGGGCGGCGCGTGCGATGAACTCGGTGTCGCGCAGCACGCGGGCGGCGTTGCCCCAGGTGAGGTCGGCGATGGCGGCGTCGTCCCAGCCCCGGTCGAGCAGTTCGGTGATCAACCGCGGGTAGCACGAGGTGTCTTCGAGGCCGGCCGTGTGGGGCGTGTCCGCCTCGTGGCCGTACGCCCCCGAGAGACCGACGCACTCCGCGCCCGCCACGTCACGTACACGCTCGACATGGTCGGCGACCGCGGTGACGGACGGGGCGCCGCCGTCGCGGGTGGTCTGCTCGGGGGCGAAACTCACCATGCAGATACCACTGTTGGCGCCGAGCAGGCTCAGGATCTCGTCGGGGACGTTGCTGTCGGCGGGGCCGCCGGTGACGGCGCGGGCGGCGGAATGGGAGAACATCGCCGGTGCCTTGGTGACGGCGAAGGTGGCGCGCGTCGTCTCGTCGGACGCGCCGGACAGGTCGATGACGACACCGAGGCGGTTCATCTCGCGTACGACCTCCTGACCGAAGCGGGTCAGTCCGTCGTCGGCCCAGCGCGCGCCCGCGAGCGCGAGTGCGCGCACACCGAGGAAGTGGAACGCGCGGAGCGTGGCGAGCGAGTCGCCCATCGCCGGACCCGAGACGGGTCCGAGGAGTGAGGCGACGCGTCCGCAGTTGCGGGCGCGTCGCCTCACTCCTC
>NZ_MDCR01000320.1 GCF_001723055.1 Streptomyces niveus | reverse complement strand
CACCAGCCCCACACACCCCCCATCCACGTCGCCGGACGAGCGCCCACCCACGAACGCACGCGTCTACCCGCCCTCTTCCCAAGGAGGTTGGCCGCGCGCTGTTCGGCGCTGCTCCGATAGTGAGAGGAAGCACTGTGCAGCTTTCCCGGAAGTATCTTGTCGCCGCGGTCACCGGCGTCCTGCTGTCGGCCTCCGCCGTGACCGGCGCGCAGGCCGCCGACCCGTCCGGTGCCACGGGCCAGGCACCCCGGTACCAGCCCGAGATGGTCGCCGCGCTCGCGAAGACCCTCGGCGGCAGCGAGCAGGAGGCTGTCGACCGGCTCGACCACGAAGCGTCGCAGCAGCGTGAGTTGGCCGCCGTGAACAAGCAGGGCATCAAGACGGACGGCGCCTTCTTCACCAAGGCGGGCACGCTCACCGTGAACGCGCCGGACGCGAGATCCGCAGCCCAGGTGGAGGATGCCGGCCTGACCGCCCGCGTCCCCGAGCACGGCAAGTCGGCGCTGGACCGAATAAAGAGCGAGCTGGACGCCAAGGCCGTCAAGCAGGTCCCGGTCGGCGTCTCGTCGTGGTCGGTCGATCTCGCGTCGGACACCGTCACGGTGGAGGTGAGCAGCGACAGCGGCGCCGCCGCCCGCTCGTTCATCAAGGCCGCCGGAAAGCACGGCGACGCCGTACGCGTCATCCGTGGCCAGGAGCGCCTGGAGACCCAGGCCGTGGTGCCCCCGGGCAGCCGGATGACGTTCAACGGCTACATCTGCTCGGTCGGTTTCGGCGCGCGTGACGCCGCGGGCAAGCAGTACCTGGTGACCGCCGGGCACTGCATCGAGGACCTGCCGGACCTCGCGTACAACAACGTCAAGTTCGCCAAGGGCACCAACTCGCGCTTCGCCGTCGGCACGCGCAGCGTGGACATGGGCATCGCGGCGGTCGACGCCGAGGACTCGATAGGCACGCAGGTCACCACGTACGGCCAGGCCGGGAACGTGGCGGTCCGGGGCAGCACGCGCGCGTCGCAGGGTTCGGCGATGTGCAAGTCCGGCCAGACCACGCAGTGGACGTGCGGCACCGTGGGCTCGTACAACGTCACCGTCACGTACACGGACGCCAACGGCGGTCCCGACACGGTCGTCACCGGTCTCGGCAGCTCCACCGTCTGTACCGAGGGCGGCGACAGCGGCGGCGCGTACATCTCCGGCAACCAGGCGCAGGGCATGACCTCCGGCGGCCCGATCGGGCAGAACTGCACCGGCGTGAACACCCGCGGCTCGTCGTACTTCCAGCCGCTCACCGACGCGCTCTCGTACTACAAGCTGACCCTTAACGTCAGCTGACGCGTCACACCCGTTGGTCCAATTTCTCGCTCTCCGATGCCCCCGGAGAGTCGCGGCGGAGCCGCCCACCCTTCCCGGTGGGCGGCTTTCGTCGTCCGCTTACCATCGGGCCATCGGGCACGGGGGAAGAGACACAGGGAGGGAGCGGGCCATGGACACGACGACCGACGCGACCGACGCGACCGACGCGACCGACGCGACCGACGCGACCGACGCGACCGACGCGACCGACGCGACCGACGCGACCGACGCGACGGACGCGACCGTCGACAAAGACGCGGAAGTGACGTTCGCGGATGTCTTCCGGGACGCCCTGCGCCGCCGCGGACTCTCCCTGGAGCGCGTACGCGACCGGCTCGAAGTCCAGGGCATCGGCGTCAGTCTCGCCACCCTCAGCTACTGGCAGCGCGGGCGCAGCCAGCCGGAGCGCGCGCGGTCCCTGCGGGCAGTGGACGCGCTGGAGGACATCCTCGCCCTGCCCGAAGGCGCCCTGCGCTCCCTGCTGAGACCCGGCCGGCCGCGCGGCCGTACGACATCGGAACTGCTCGACCTGTCCGCCTCGCACCGTGTCTTCGGCGAGAACTCGGACGTGGAACAGGCACTCGGCGCGGACTTCGCGCGCTTCAACGAGGACGTCACGTCCCTCGTCATCCACGAGACGGTCCACCTCGACGCGGAGCGCTGCATACGGCAGATGTCGGTCAACCAGGTGCTGCGCGCCACGCGTGACGGCGCGAGCCGGATGACGGCCGTGCACGTCATCGACGATCCGGCGACGGCGTCGGTGGACGTCGCCGTACGGTGCGGCAAGCTCGGCCGCGTGGAGTTCCTGCCGGAGCGGCGGAGCATCGTGACGGAGATCCTGTTCGGCGGTGAACTGGCCAAGAACGAGACGGTGGTGGCCGACTACACCATCTCGCTCACGCCGAGCCGTGAGGTCTCGACGTATCACGAGCGCCGTACGCGGGTGAGCCTGCGGGAGTATCTGCTGCACGTCTACTTCGACCCGGGCGCGCTGCCGGTGAGCTGCCATCGCTACTACCGGGAGCGGATCGGGGCGGAGATGAGCAGCAGCCGGCAGATCGCGCTGGACGTGTCGAACTCGGCGCACATGCTGCCGCCGAAGTGCCCGGCGGGGATACACGGCATGTCGTGGGAGTGGCCCGCCTGAGTCCGGCCGGGCCCCGCCTGAGGCCGGGCTGCGCCGGGGCTGGGCCTGGCCGGCCCGGCTGGGCCCCGGCGAGTTATCCACAGGGCCGGGGCGACGCCAGACGGGTTGTCAGCCCCCGCCGCTAGGGTTCTCGCCATGACCGAAGCGCCCACGAAGACCCTTTCCGGCGCCGTCGAACTGCGGGACTGGCGACGGCTGTTGGACGATCCGCCCGACCCCGCCGTCACCGAGAAGGGCCGGCTTCTGAAGGAAGCCGCGATGCTCGACTTCGGTGTGCGCGAGAGCGCGATCGCCTCCTGGCTGTACACCAAGTGCCATCAGCAGATCCCCACCCTGGCCGTGGAGACGGCGGCGGTGGCCGCGTCCGGCGACGGCAGTTGCGTGCTGCTGTACAACCCGGAGTTCTTCGCGGCGATCGGTGCGGACGGCGTGCGTTTCGTGCTGTTCCACGAGGCGCGGCATCTCATCCACCGGCATCTGTACGTGGAGGCGGAGCTGCGCGAGGACCCTGTCTTCACGCTGGCCGCCGAGGTCTCCATCAACCATGTGGTGATGCGGCGGCTGCGCGCCGAGCTGCCCAGCCTCCTGAAGGGGGAGACGCGCGAGCCCGTGGGCATCGATCCGCGGCAGATCCATGCCCTGTACGAGGCGGATCTGCGCGCCCAGGGGCTGGAGCCGCTGGCGTACAAGCATTTCGTCGATACGGACATGACTGTGTACGGCGAGCTCAAGCGCATGAGCGACCCGCCCGTGCCCGCCGGCTTCGGCGCCGTCTGCCCGCATCTGGTCATCGGCGGACTTCCGCTGGACGACGAGACCGTGGGCCATGTCGTGGAGGGCGTCCTCGCCGATGTGCTGCGCGCCGCCCTGCGCGGCGAGGGCATCGCCCGTGACGAGATCCTGCACCTCGCGGACCGCTCCGAGGGTGGCAGCGACCGGGTGAGCAAGATGTGGGGGCGTCTCGGGCTCGGAGCGCTGCGCGGCCGGACCGAGCCAACTCGCCGCGTGGAGTGGTGGAAGCGCTGGCTGACGGACACGCTCGCCTCCAAGCTCCGCGACGGCGAGCGGCTCATCTACCCCCGGAAGCACGGCGCGGTGCTCCTCGCGCTCGGGCACGATCCGATGCTGTCGCGGCGCGGCAGGGAGCGTACGAAGGTCGTGGTGGTCGCCATCGACACCTCGGGCTCCATGTCCCAGCGGGTGATCGACTGGCTGATGACACTGATCGGCCGCACCGACGGCGTCGAGACGCACTGGCTGAGCTTCGACGGCGAGGTCATGCCGTTCGTCGCCGGGGAGCGGGTGAGAGGTGGCGGCGGCACGGACTTCGGCAAGGTCGTGGAGTACGTGGAAGGGCGCCGGGAGGTCGGCGGCAAGCGGTGCGAGGTGGAGCCGGACGCGGTGATCATGGTCACCGACGGCTATGCGCCACGGGTGACCCCGGCGCGCCCCGAGAACTGGATATGGCTGATCACCGACGGCGGCGACGACTGGCCCGACCACCACAGCCCGGTGATGGCCTGCCACCGCGTCACGACGGGTGACAGCTAGCGCGCCGCGCCCCGTTGCGTCCCGTCCCGTCCGGGCCGACGCCGTCTCCCTCTCGCTCAAACACAGCCTTTTGTACGTCGGTGCGCGCCTGCGCGCGCCCGGCCACCCCGCACGCATCGCGCATCTCGCCGCACGCACGCACGAGGACTGGATCCCATCACCGTGACCAAGACCGACACCGCGACGAAGACCGACACCGCGACCAGGGCCGACACCGCCCACGACGTCCCCTGGCCCGTCACGGCCACCTACCCGGAGCGGCCGGCCGGGCGCCAACCGGGCGGGCGGCTGGCCGAGTTCATCGACGCCATGATCAGCATGGGGCAGACCGGCCAGGTCTTCGGCGAGCACGGCATCGGCAAGACCTCCACCTTCCTCAGCCATGTCCCGGCCGCCCACCCCGGCACCCGCGTCGTCCTCGTCCCTGCGGCCAACCTCACGCCGGACGACCTGCTGATGAACGCCCCGGTACGGGACGACAGGTCGGGCGAGCTGGTCCTCACCCAGCTGATCATGAGCCAACTCGCCCCCGGTGAGCCCTTCGTGCTGCTGATCGACGACTCGTTGCAGGCCGGCGAGATGATCCAGTCCCAGCTCATGCAGATCGCCTGCAACTGGACCCTCGGCGAACACGACCTGCGCGCGCTCGGCTGCGTCGGTGTCTTCCTCTCCGACAACGAGTCCCTGACCGAGACCGGCTCCGCCCGCAGCGACCTCGCCGTGCTCGACCGGATGGTCACCCTGCGCCTCACCGCGAACGACACGGCCTGGCGCCACACCCTCGCCGCGCGCTACCCCGACTGGGACCTCGGCGAGGTCTTCCGGATCTGGGCCGGCCTGACACCCCGGCTCCGTGCTCTGCTCTCCCCGCGCACCCTGGAGCACGTGCTGGACTGCGCCCGCGCCGGCCTGCCGCTGAGCTGGGGGCTCCCGCTGGTGGGCGGGGTTCGGCTGGCGCTGCGGGATCTGCGGAAGGACGGCGCGGAGGGCGCCGACCGCTCCGCCGAGATCCTGGACTCCGTCGCGACCGCCGTGGGCGCGGCCAACCCGCCGACCGTGGCCGATCCCGTACGCCGCATCCTGCGCACCGCCCTGCGCGAGAACTGGGCGGTGCTGCTGCAAGGGCCGCCCGGCTGTGGGAAGACGGAGATCACCAAGAGCCTCGTCCGGGACGAACTGGGCGCGGAGCCGGTCTACTTCTCGCTCCCGGTGACCAACGTCGAGGATCTGTGCGTGCCGGTGCCCACCCCCGACGGGCGGCTGGACACGCTGCTGACCAGAGCGCTATCGGGGCCGGGCGAGAAGGTGATCGTCTGGGACGAGTACAACCGGCCCAAGGACAAGGCCGCGTTCGCCAAGCTGATGGAGATCACCCAGGAGTGGTCGCTGGCCGGGCGGCCGGTGGAGGGGCTGCGGGCGCAGATAGCCCTGCAGAACCCGCCGTACCACCTCGGCAGGAAGCTCCAGGTCAGCCGGAACAATGTGGCGCAGGCCAGCCGCTTCACGGTCAGTTACGAGGTGCGGCCCGAGGACATCCCGGCGAACGAATGGCTCATCGCCGCGTACGGCGAGGTGGCGGAGACCGTCCTCGAATGGTGGAAGAACGACATCGACGACGAGGGCCGTGACTGGATCACCAAGCGGACGCTGGAGCGCCTGATCAAACTGCATCTGGCCGGGCAGCCGCTGATGTCCGGTCTGATCTATCTCGGCGAGGGCGAGTTCGCGCCGGTGCCGCTGACCGCGCTCGAAGCCAGGCTGGAGGGGATCGGGCAGGAAGTGGCTCTCGGCTTCAAGGAGTTGGTGCGGGACGTCGATCTGTGGGAGAAGCGTCTCGCCGTCGCCTCGGAGATCTCCGCCGAGGGGACGAACGACACGGACATGGTGCACCGGGTACTGGCCAACGCCGAGCTGTCCCAGCTCAAGCGGGACCCCGAGGTGGTGGCCCGGGTGCTGCGCCATCTGCCGCCGAAGCTGCGCGCCACCTATCTCGTCGGACAGACGGCCGCCCGGCAGAAGTTCTGGGTGGCCGCGCTGGCCCGGATGAAGGAGCTTGCCGCCTCGTCGCCCTCCTGAGCCCCCTCTCCGCCCACGACCCTGTTCGCGCCTTCGAGAAAGCCCGAGTCACCGCCATGCGTCTCGCCGACCACTCCGCCGTATCCGCCGCCTACGCCCTCGCCGACCAGGACCTCACCCGCGCCCTGATCCCCCGGATCCGCGAGGAGACCCTGGGACTGCTGCGCAGCGCCGCCCCCGTGCCGCCGTTCCTGCTGGAGGAGGTGCTGGCCTCGCGGGACCCGCAGTTGCGTTCGGCGCTCGTCGCGTCCGCCGGGCTGCGCGGCGAGGTGTTCCACCGGTTGGCGGCGCTCGGGGACCCCGTGGTGGCGGCGAGTCTCTACGGCGTGAGCGGGTGGGACCGCACGCCGACCCAGCGCGCGGCGGTGTGGCAGGGCGCGGCGGCCACGGCCGACGACCCCGGCTGGCAGGGTGAGGAGGGGCTGGTGACAAGGCTGATGACGGTCAAGGGCAAGGAGCTGCTGGAGCCGGCCCTGCTGTCCCCGTTCCCCGAGCTGGTGGCGCACGCGCGGAGCGTCCTGGACGGCATCGCCGAGCGCGCCGCCCGCGCGCAGCCCGGCGGCCGGACGCACCACAGCCCGCCGGCGAGCCGTCGGGACTGGCGGCGCGAGCCCGGGACGACGGAGGAGCTGGTCCGTGACCTTCGGGACAAGGACGTCTCCGGCGAGATCCAACTGCCCACGGCCCCGGGCGCGGTGGACTGGGAGCGGCTGGTCGAGGAGCACCGGGCCGAGCCGTTCGGCGCGCACCGGCTCGGCGTGCTGTGGGTGCATCCAGGCTGTCCGGAGGAGCTGGGCCGCGGTGCCTTCGAGCAGACCACCCGCACCGGCCCCGTCGGCGCCGCCGCCCCGCCCTCGTCGGTGCTGACCCAGGCCGCGGTCGAATCCGACAACGGCCACAGCTTCGCCCGCCTCCTCGGCCCCGGCGTCACCTCCGGAGCCTTCCCGGTCGACCGTGTCCTGCGGGAGGTCGCCCCCGCCCGCAAGGTCCTGTGCGCGCTGCCGGGCGACCACGAAGGCACACAGACCGCCCTCGTCGCCCAAGTGGCCCGGCTGGGAAGGGACTTCGCGCCCTGGCGTGCGGTGTACGCGATGCTTCCGCGCTTCTCCGGCACCGTCACCGAACTCGTGGACGCCGCGCTCGCCGAGACGCCGAAGCACCGTGGGAAGCCGTGGCCGACGCCGAAGGGCCCCGAGTTCCCCAGCCGCCGGCAGCCGAACGGCCGCGCGGCGTGGCTGCGTCTCTACGACGCGGCCGACCACCCGACCCGGTGCGCGCTCGCCGAGCACATGGACGGTCGCGCCATCCAGCAGTTGCTGCTGTGGCACAGCCCGAGCGACGAACTGCGCGCGCACATCGTCCAGTCGCGGGGCCCGGCCGTCCTCGCCGGTGTCGCGTCGGACTGGCAGACCACGCCGGAGGTGATCGCGGACCTGATCCCCTACAACGACCCCGAGGTCAACGCGGCGCTCTTCGTGAACACCAACCTCACGCAAGCCCAGCGCCGCCATGTTCTCTCGGGCCGTCGCTGGCAGGACGGCGCCTCCGTCGACACCGCCGCCGCCGACCGGCTCCCGCTGACGCGGACCCTGGTGCACAGCGTGCAGGAGAGCGCGCGGCGGCCCTGGCTGCTGGCCTGCGCCGACTCGGGCGACCCGGTGCTGTGCGGCATCCTGCTGGGCAGTCCCCGGGCGAAGATCCACACGCGGGCGCTGGAGCTGCGGATGCTGGTACGGCTCTGGGAGCGCCACGGCCCCGACGAGGTGCGGGAGTTGCTGGAGGAGACCGACTTCCCCGGCCGTACGCAGATCAAGCATCCGCTGACGCCGAAGACCCTGGAGACGGGGCGCGCGGCGCTGGCGGCGGAGAAGGACAACGAGGGCGGGCTGGCCGTTCTGCGGACCGCGTCGGAGGTCGCCGGGAACGCGGCGGGCCGGGCGGAGTTCCTGTGCGAGAAGGGGGCGGCCATCGAGAGCGACGCCTGGGAGAGGGCCGTCGAACTCCTTGAGGAGGAGGTCGGCCCCGGGCCGGTCCCGTGGGCCGAACTGGCGGCGGCCCACGCCTCGAAGCCGCTGCACGACCGGCTGCTCGTCCGGCTGGCCCCGCTGACGGACTGCCCGGCCGCGATCGCGGAGGACGCCGCCGCCGCCGGTCTGCGGCTGTCGCACCCGGAGTACCGGCCGCGCCGGACGGGTAAGCCGCC